>NZ_JAAGMG010000217.1 GCF_010548525.1 Streptomyces sp. SID14478 | reverse complement strand
GATCTGCACGACGGGGCGCAGGCCCGCCTCGTCTTCGCGCTCATGTCCGTACGCCGGGTGCGGCGCGGGCTCGCCGAACACCCCGACGCGGAGCTGCGGGCGGCGGCGGACGAGGCCGAGGAGAGCCTGCGCCTGGCACTTGAGGAACTGCGCGGCATCGCCCAGGGCATCCACCCCGCCGTCCTCACCCGGGAAGGGCTCGGTCCCGCGCTCAGCGCGCTGGCGAAGGAGGCCACGATGCCCGTCGTCGTGGCGGCCGAGGCCCGGCGCTACGACTCCCTCGTCGAGACGACCGCTTACTTCACCGTCTGCGAGGCCCTCTCGAACGCGGCCAAGCACGCCCGGGCCCGCGCCGTCAGCGTCTCGGCCCGGCACCAGGACGGCCGGCTCGTCGTCGAGACCGTCGACGACGGCGTCGGCGGCGCCGACACCGCGCGCGGCACCGGGCTGCGCGGTCTCGCCGACCGGCTCGCCGCCGTCGACGGCGTACTGCACATACACAGTCCCGCCGGGGGCGGGACCAGGATCAGGGCGGAGCTTCCGTGCGGGTGATCGTGGCCGAGGACTCGGCGCTCCTTCGGCAGGGGATCGTGCGGCTGCTCACCGACGAGGGGATCGACGTGGCCGCCGCGTGCGGGGACACCGGGCCGTTGCTCGGGCTCGTCGCCGCGCACGCGCCGGACGCCGTGCTCCTCGACATCCGGATGCCGCCCACGCACACCGACGAGGGACTCGTCGCGGCGGCCGCGGTGCGCGAGGCCCACCCCGGCACCGGCGTCCTGCTGCTGTCCCAGTACGTGGAGACGACGTCCACCGTGCAGGCGCTGGCCGAGCGGCCCGAGGGCTTCGGCTACCTCCTCAAGGAACGCGTCGCCGACGTCGAGGAGCTGCACGGGGCGCTGAAGCGGGTGGCGGCGGGGGAGACCGTGCTCGATCCGCTGGTGGTGGCCCGGCTGATGGACGCGCCGCGCGCGCCGGGCCCGCTCGGCGAGCTGACCGGCCGGGAGCGCGACGTACTGGCCCTGATGGCCGAGGGCCGCTCGAACGAGGCCATCGCGCAGAAGCTGGTCATCGGCGGCAAGACGGTCGAGACCCACGTCCGCAACGTCTTCACCAAGCTGCGTCTGGAGCCCGATCTGCGCGAGCACCGGCGCGTGATGGCCGTGCTCACGTACCTGCGCGGCTGACTCACGCGCCGGTACGTGCAAGAGGTTCCGGCTGTCCGCTCCGGAGACGACGTCGTTCCCCCGTTTCCCCCGTGGTCCCCCGTACGCCGTCCGCGGAGCGGTGCCGGATCCCCAATGTAGGCGGGACGTGGGGGCGGGACATCAGGGTCAGCCCTGAGATGTGGAATCGCGTCCACCTCTTTGATCACGGCATGCCCCCCTTTGATCACCGGCTGATTGCTCCCCGGTGCCTCTTCCCAGCCCCCGCGGCGCGGGTCTATAGTCCAAAACTAGCAGTGCTAATTAACCGCTGTCTTTTGGAGCTGACCGTGCGACCCGTCCACTTCGCCGCCGCCCGCCGCACCCCGATCGGGAAGCTGCGCGGAGCTCTCAGCGGCATCCGCCCCGACGACCTTGCGGCGACCGTGCTGCGCGGCCTGCTGGCGGACGCGCCCGCGCTCGACCCGGCCCGCGTCGACGACGTCTACTGGGGCGCCGCCAACCAGGCGGGCGAGGACAACCGCAACGTCGCACGGATGGCCGCGCTGCTCGCGGGCCTGCCCGAGACGGTGCCCGGCGCGACCGTGAACCGGCTGTGCGCCTCCGGCCTGGAAGCCGTCACCACCGCGGCCCGCACCATCGCCGCCGGCGAGGCCGACATCGTGCTCGCGGGCGGCTCCGAGTCCATGAGCCGCGCACCCTTCGTGCTGCCCCGCCCCGACGAGGCGCTGCCGCACGCGATGCAGACGTACGACACGCGCCTCGGCTGGCGCCTGGTCAACCCCCGGATGAAGGAGCTGCACGCCGTCCTCGCGATGGGCGAGACCGCCGAGGAGGTGGCCGACCGGTACGCCGTGTCCCGCGAGCGGCAGGACGCCTTCGCGCTGCGCAGCCACCAGCGCGCCGCCGCCGCCCGCAAGGACGGACTCTTCGACGCCGAGCTCCTCCCGGTCACCCGGCCCGACGGCGTCGTCGTCGACGCCGACGAGTGCATCCGCCCCGACACGTCGCTGGACAAGCTCGGCGGCCTCAAGCCCGTGTTCCGCAAGGGTGGTTCGGTGACCGCGGGCAACGCCTCGCCGATGAACGACGGCGCGGCCGGTCTCCTCCTCGTCAGCGAGGAAGCCCTGCACGACCTCGGTCTGGAGTCCCTCGGCCGCTACGTCGCCGGCGCCTCGGCCGGTGTCCACCCCGACGTCATGGGCATCGGCCCGGTGCCCGCGACGCGCAAGGCGCTCGGCCGCGTCGGCTGGTCCCTCGACGACATCGAAGAGGCCGAGTTCAACGAGGCGTTCGCCGCGCAGGCCCTCGCCTGCGTCGACACCCTCGGCATCGACCCGGACCTGGTCAACCCGACCGGCGGCGCCATCGCACTGGGCCACCCGCTCGGCTGCTCGGGCGCCCGCATCCTCACCACCCTGCTGCACCGGCTGCGCCGCACCGGCGCCGCCCGGGGCCTCGCCACCATGTGCGTCGGCGTCGGCCAGGGCAGCGCCGTGCTCGTCGAGCGCGGCTGAATCCCCCCGCCCGGGGCGCACGACCTGGTCCAGCGCCGCACCAGCAGTCAGTAGTACGGAACGGAGCACCACCCCCATGGCAACCCTGTCCCTCGCCGCGATCCTCGCCGAGTCAGCCCGCCGCCGCCCCGACAAGGTCGGCCTCGTCGAGGGCGAACTGCGCCTCACCTTCGAGGAGTTGTGGCTCCAGGCCCGCAAGCAGGCCGCGGCCCTGACCGGCCTCGGCGTCCGCCCCGGGGACCGGGTCGCCCTGATGGCGCCCAACACGGCCGAGTTCCCGCGCGCGTACTACGCGGCGCTCGCGGCCGGCGCGGTCGTCGTCCCCGTCCATCTGCTGCTGTCGGCCGAGGAAGTGCAGCACGTCCTCCAGGACAGCGAGGCGAGCCTGCTGCTGTGCCACCCGGCGCAGGCGGCGACCGGCGCGGCCGCCGCGCAGGCGAGCGGCGTCCGCATGGTGACGCTGGGCGCGGAGGGGGAGCTGGAACAACTGACCGCCGCCGCCGATCCGTTGGCGTCCTACGTCACCCGCGAGGCCGACGACGCGGCCGTCGTCTTCTACACCAGCGGTACCACCGGCGTCCCCAAGGGCGCCGAGCTCAGTCACTTCAACCTGGTGATGAACGCGACGGTCAGCGCCTTCGACGCCAATGACGTGCACGCGGACGACGTCGCGCTCGGCGCGCTGCCCCTCTTCCACGCGTTCGGCCAGACCGTCTCCATGAACGCGACCTGGCGCGCAGGCGCCACGCTCGTCCTGCTGCCCCGCTTCGACGCGGCCCGCGCCATCGACCTCATGGTCACCGAGAACGTCAACACCTTCCACGGCGTACCGACGATGTACGTGAACCTGCTCGCCGCCGCCCGACAAGCGGACAAGCTGCCGCAGTTGAAGATCTGCATCTCGGGCGGCGCCTCGCTGCCCGTCGCCGTCCTGGAGGGCTTCCAGCAGGCGTACGGCGCCACCGTCCACGAGGGCTACGGCCTCTCGGAGACGTCCCCGGCCGCCTGCGCCAACCAGCCCGTCTTCGGCGCCCGCCCCGGCACGATCGGGCAGCCGCTGTGGGGAGTCGACGTCGAGATCGCGCGCGCCGAGGTCGAGGACCGCGTCGAACTGCTCCCCGACGGCGCACTCGGCGAGGTCGTCGTCCGCGGGCACTGCGTCTTCACCGGCTACCTGGGCCGCCCGGACGCCACGGCGGAGGCCCTCGTCGACGGTTGGTTCCGCACCGGCGACCTCGGCACCAAGGACGAGGACGGCTATCTGCGCATCGTCGACCGCAAGAAGGACATCATCATCCGCGGTGGCTACAACGTGTACCCGCGCGAGGTCGAGGAGGTCCTGATGCGCCACCCGGGCATCGGGCAGGCCGCCGTCATCGGCCTGCCCGACGACGTGCACGGCGAGGAGGTGTGCGCGGTGATCGTGCCGAAGCCCGGCCAGGACCTGGACGCCGCCGCGTTGACGGCCTGGTCGAAGGAACACCTGGGCAAGCACAAGTACCCGCGCCGCATCGAGTTCACCGACCAGCTGCCGCTGGGCCCCAGCATGAAGATCCTCAAGCGCGAGCTGCGGGTGACGTACGCGGGCCGCTGAACCGCTGACGGGTCACGCGTATCAGCATGCGGCGCTCCTGACGCGAGGTGGATACGTGGGTCTAGCATCGGTCCGCGATGCACGACATATTCGGGATCACCGCCTGGGAGTTCTCCGCCCTGGCCGCGGCGGCCATGCTGGTGGGTTTCTCCAAGACAGCCGTCAGCGGCGCCAACACGGTGAGCCTCGCCGTGTTCGCCGCGATCCTGCCGGCCCGCGCGTCCACGGGCGTGCTGCTGCCGATCCTCATCTTCGGTGACGTCCTCGCGGTCATCACCTACCGGCGGCACGCCCACTGGCCCACCCTGTGGCGGCTGTTCCCGGCCGTCGCCGCGGGCGTGGTGCTCGGCACGGTCTTCCTCGCCCTCACCGGCGACGCCGCCGTGCGCACGTCCATCGGCGCGATCCTGCTGCTGATGGCGGGTGTCACGCTGTGGCGACGCCGCAAGGCCGGGGCGCCCGCACCGGAAGCGGAGGGGACGGCGACCCGCGCGGCCCGCGTCGCGGCGGGCTCCTACGGAGTGCTCGGCGGCTTCACCACCATGGTCGCCAACGCGGGCGGCCCCGTGATGTCGATGTACCTGCTCTCCGCCGGTTTCCGGAAACTGGGCTTCCTCGGCACGTCCGCGTGGTTCTTCCTCATCGTGAACTCCGCGAAAGTGCCGTTCAGCGTGGGCCTCGGCCTGATCGACGGGCGCTCCCTGCTGCTCGACGCCGCCCTCGTCGTGTTCGTCGTGCCGGGCGCGCTGCTCGGCAAGTGGGCCGTGAACCGCATCAACCAGCAGCTGTTCGAGCGGCTGGTCATCGCGGCCACGGTCCTCGGCGGCCTCCAACTCCTGCTGCGCTGACCTACGTCGGGCTCAGCGCCCGGTCCGAGCCGGGCTGCGACGGCAGCCCCTGCGCCAGGTCCTCGGCGAGCAGCCGCTTCGCGATCGTGTCGACGGCCGCCCGCAGGTCCTTGCCCGGCGGCCGGCCCAGGTCCTCCTCGACCTGCTTGGTCAGCCACTGGCCCCACGCGTGGTTGAGGACCCCGGCCTCGCGGCGCCCCGCCTCCGTGTGCGAGAAGTACGACCCCGTACGCGACAGGTAGCCCTCGTCGACCATCCGCTGGAACACCGGCACGAGCACCTCCGGCGGGATCCTGCGCCGTGCCGCGATCATGCCGAGACTCGCGTGCCCGACCATGCGCGTGAAGAACTCCACCTGCATCACCGCCCAGGAACCCGCGATGTCGAGCCGGGTGTCGGACGAGGCGAGGATCCGGCGCGCGGTCTCCAGGTCCGTCGTCTTCACGATGTGGCCGACGGCCCGCTCCAGCAGGTGCGCAGAGTCCCCGGTCGACGGGGACGCGAACCCCTCACCCATGTCGGAGGAGCCCATCCGTGCGCTGTCGCGCAGCTGCACCTGCTTGAGGAACAGCGCCACCAGGAACCCGATCGCCGCCACCGGGACCGTCCACAGGAACACCGTGTGCAGCGAGTCCGCGTACGCGTCGGCGATCGGCAGCCGCGCCGCCGCCGGCAGCGCGTTCAGCCCCTCCGGACTCTGCGCCGCCTTGGCGAGGGCCGCCGGATCGACGCCGGTCCCGGCCCGGGCGGCCGCCTCGACGCCGTCCGTCAGGTTCGGCTTGAGCGTGTTGGCGTAGATCGTGCCGAAGACGGCCGTCCCGAAGGAACTGCCGAGCGTACGGAAGAACGTGACGCCCGACGTCGCCGTGCCCAGGTCGGAGTACTCCACGGTGTTCTGCACGGCGATCGTCAGCACCTGCATGCACAGACCGATGCCGACACCGAGCACGAACATGTACAGCGACTCCAGCCACGCGCTCGTCTCCGCGCCCATCAGCGACAGCAGATACAGGCCGAGCGCCATGACGAGGGAGCCGATGATGGGGAAGATCCGGTACTTGCCCGTCTTGCTGACCACGTTGCCGGAGAAGATCGACGCGATCAGCAGGCCGATCACCATCGGCAGCGTGCGCACACCGGAGATCGTGGCCGAGTCCCCGTCGACGTACTGCAGATACGTCGGCAGGAACGTCATCGCGCCCAGCATCGCGAAGCCCACGATGAAGCTGAGGATCGAGCAGACCGTGAAGACGGGGTTGGCGAACAGCCGCATCGGCAGCATCGGTTCGGCCGCGCGCGTCTCCACCCAGCAGAACAGGCCGAGCGCGACGACGCCGCCCGCGAACAGGCCGATGATGGTGGCGGAGCCCCACGCGTACTCGTTGCCGCCCCAGCTCGTCCCCAGGATCAGGGCGCTCGCGCCGATGGCGACGAGCGCGATGCCGAGGTAGTCGATGGCCGGTTTCGTCGCCGACTTCACCACCGGGATGGTGCGGGCCGCCGCGATCACCACGACGATCGCGATCGGCACGTTGACGTAGAAGGCCCAACGCCAGGTGAGGTGGTCGGTGAACAGGCCGCCGAGCAGCGGCCCGATGACCGTGGCCACGCCGAAGACGGCGCCGATCGCGCCCTGGTACTTGCCCCGCTCGCGCAGCGGGATGACGTCCGCGATGAGCGCCATCGCCGTCACCATCAGACCGCCGGCGCCGATGCCCTGCATCGCCCGCCACAGGATCAGCAGCGTCATGTTGCCGGCGAGGCCGCACAGGAACGACCCGGTGATGAAGATGATCGCCGAGAGCTGGAAGACGACCTTGCGCCCGAACAGGTCGCCGAACTTGCCGACGAGCACGGTGGCGACCGTCTCGGCCAGCAGATACGCCGTGACCACCCACGACATGTGGGCCGCGCCCCCGAGGTCCGAGACGATCGTCGGCAGGGCCGTGCCGACGATCGTCTGGTCGAGGGCGGCCAGGAGCATGCCCAGCATGATCGTGACGAAGACGACGTTGCGGCGTCGCTTGTCCAGGACCGGCGGGGTCGCCTCTGCGGCGGGCGGCGCGGTTTCGGTGGCTGTCACCCTCGCAGGGTCGCCCGGGGCGGCGGGGGACGCATGTGGGTGGGGCCAGATCAGTGACCTGGTGGCGCCGTACGAGTGCCGCTCTCAGGACGCCCTGGTCAGCCGGGGTGCGCTCGTCGCCGCGTCCACCGGCGCCGCGGTCCGCTCCACCCGGGCCGCCAGGGCACGGGCCCACGTCACCACGGCGCCCGTGTCCAGATTGCCCGGAGCCCGGCCGCGCCACGCCTCCAGCC
>NZ_JAAGMG010000178.1 GCF_010548525.1 Streptomyces sp. SID14478 | reverse complement strand
GAGCCGGGCCGACCACAGCACCCGTCCGTCGTCCGCCGCGACCGCGCTCACGGAGGTGGCGGCCCCGTCGGCCGTCGGCGTCGCCGCGTAGAACGTCCGCGGGCCGCCCGCCAGCCACTGCGTCCCGAGCCCGCCGACGTGCCGCGTCCACAGACGCCGTCCGGTGGCACTGTCCAGCGCCCGCACCTCGCCTTCGGCGCCGACGAGGAGCGTGCTCCCGGCGGAGTGCGCCACGGAGGCGTCACCGGAGATGTCCGCGCTCCAACGCGCCGCACCCGTACGGAGATCGAGCGTGCGCAGGCGATGCCCCGCCACGAGGTGCAGCAGGCCGCCGGAGACCGTCGGCGTCGCGTGCGGCACGTCCCGCGTCCGGTGCCGCCACACGATCCGGCCGTCCGCGGGGTCGAGGCGCACGGCCACTCCCGCATCGGTGACGCAGTACAGGGCCCCGGCGGCGGCTTCGCACCGGGGAGGAGTGCCGTTCGCGGCCCCGAGGTGAGCGCTCCAGGGCGTGAACTCGGCTACCTGCGAAGGGACTTGAGCCTTGGCAGGGGCCTCGTCCGACGGCAGGGAGGTGACGGCGAGTCCGGCGCCGCCCACGATCAGCAGCGTGCCGAGGACGGCCGCCAGGACGATCCGGGGGCGCTTGCGGCGCCGGGCGGACGTGGACGTGGCGGTCCCCGCGTCCGGGGCCGTCGCCCGGGCCGGTGTCCGCGCGCCCGGGTCCGCGGTGCGCTGCGCCGGTATGAACGGGGTCGACGGCTGGCGCAGCGCCTCCATGACCTCGGCGGGCGCCGGGCGCTCGGCCGGGTCCTTGGCGAGACAGCGCCGGATCACGGGCCGCAGGACGTCCGGCACACCGGCCAGGTCCGGCTCGTCGTGCACCACCTGGTACGCGACGACGTACGGGCTGTCCGAGTCGAAGGGGCCGCGCCCGGTGGCCGCGTGGGCGAGCACGGCACCCATGGCGAACACATCGGCCGGCGGCCCCACCTCGCGCGGCCGCTGGAACTGCTCAGGGGCCATGAACGGCGGGGAGCCGATCAGCTTCCCGGTCTCCGTGCGCAGATCACTGTCCACGGGCCGCGAGATGCCGAAGTCGATGACCTTGGGGCCGTCCGCCGCGAGCAGGACGTTGCTGGGCTTCAGATCGCGGTGGATCACCCCCGCGCGATGGATGTCACGGAGCGCCTCGGCCAGCCCGGCCCCGAGCCTGCGCACCTCGGCCGCGTCCAGTGGGCCGTTCCGCTTCACGCGCTCCGCGAGGGTGTCGCCGGGGATGAACAGCGTGGCCATCCACGGCAGCGCGGCGTCCGGGTCGGCGTCGACGACGGGCGCGGTGAAGGCGCCGCTGACCTTCCGCGCGGCCGCGACCTCCTGGCGGAAGCGCGCCCTGAACTCGGGATCCGTGGCGATCCCGGCGTGCACGACCTTGACGGCCAGGCGCAGGCCCGAGGCGGACGTGGCCAGATGGACCACGCCCATACCGCCCGAGCCGAGACATTCCTCCAGCCGATAGCGACCGGCGTACCCGGGCTGCTCCGCTTCCGACCCGTGTCCGGTGCTGCGCAGCGGCGGCATCGTCCACCCCCGTGTTCTGAGTCCGCGAGCGCGACGCACGGAGCCTAGTCGATGGTGCGTGCGATGCCCGAGGGGCTTGCTAGCCTGCGCGAGTCGCACGGGGCGACGCCGGTGCCGGTACGCGGACGGCGCCGGGCGGAACATCAACGGGGGTGGCCTGTATGGCTGTTGAGAACGTGACGGGCGCGGTCGAGGACATAGCCGGCGAGGACGTGGCCGTGGAAGCGGCGACGGCGCACCGCTACCCGGTCGCACCGGGCATCCGCCTCAAGGTGCGCAGCGGCCCCGGCACGCAGTACGAGCTCCTGCGGGTCCTGCCGCTCGGCGCGAGCGTCCCGATCAACTGCCAGAAGCCGGGCGAGCGGGTCACCGGCACGTACGGCACGTCGAACGTGTGGGACAACATCGGCAACGGACAGTACGTCGCGGACGCGTACGTGAAGACGGGCAGCGACGGGTACGTGGCGCCGCGCTGCACCTGAGGAGCGCGTCTTCGGACACGAAGGTGAAGGTCCGCGCGCCGCGCCGGTGATAATCGACGTGTGAGCGACGAAACCGGCACCCCCCGCACGACCACGCCCGGCCCCCGCCCCGAGGAGATCCGTTTCTTCGGGACGAGCTGGGTCGACCACAGCGGCACCTACGCGCTGCGCCGCGCCGCCGTCGCCGTGGGCGCGCTCGTCGCCGCGGCGGCGGGCTGCTTCGTGCTGCGGTTCGCCTACCAGGGCCTGGCGCTCGCGGACGTCGGCTCCTTCGTGAACGTCCTGGTCGTCGTCATGTTCGCGATCTGCAGCGCCTTCGCCTTCAGCCGCACGCTGAGCGGCTTCTCCCAGCGCCCCGACCCGGAGCGCCAGGCGTCGCTGCGCGGCTTCTTCGCCATCGGCTTCGTCGGCGTCCTGGTCGCGTACGCGCTGCGCTGCCTGAAGGAGGCCCCGGGCGAGGAGCTGCGCAGGCGCGAGTACGAGACCGCCGTCGAGCAGTACGAACGCCGCACCACCCGGCGCGCCGGCAACCCCGCCGCCCGGAAGGCCAAGGGCGCGTCGGGCGGCGCGGGCAAGAAGAAGCGCAAGGCCTGACAGCCCGAACCCGTCCGGCCAGGATGACCTCATGACGGATGAGACCCCGGCCGCCGACTTCGCGCTCTCTTTCGACGCGGTCGCCGCCCAGTACGCCACGGCCCGCCCCGGGTACCCGCCCGCGCTCTTCGACAGCGTCGAGGAGCTGTCCGGCCTGACGTTCGAGGGCGCGTGCGTGCTCGACGTGGGCGCGGGCACCGGCATCGCGACCCGCCTCCTGTGCGACCGCGGCGCCCACGTCACCGCCGTGGAGCCCGGCCCCGGCATGGGCGCACAACTGCGCGCCGCCCTCCCCGGCGTCCCCCTGGTACGCGCCGTCGGCGACGCCCTGCCGTTCGCCGACGCCTCCGCCGACCTGGTCACGTACGCCCAGTCCTGGCACTGGACCGACCCGGCCCGCTCGATCCCCGAGGCGCTGCGCGTGCTGCGGCCGGGCGGCGCGCTCGCCCTGTGGTGGAACGTCCCCGACCCGGACGTCGGGTGGATCGCCGCCCAGGAGGCCCGCCTCCGGCGACGACTGCCCGGCTACCACCGCCACGGCGTCTCCGTCGCCGCACCCGAGATGATCACCGCGCTCGGTCCGGCCCCGGCGGCGACCCCGCTCTTCCGCCGCCTGCACTGGACCCGCCGCATCCCGCTCGACCAGCACCTCGCCCACCTCGGCAGCCGCTCCTACTTCGCCGTCCTCGGCCCGGAGAAGTCCAAGCCGGTCCTGGACGACGAGCGCGCGCTACTGCTGCGCGACTTCCCCGACGGGATGGTCGAGGACGCCTACGCCCTGGACGTCACGGTCGTACGGCGCCCCTGACCCGTTGACGACGCGGCCGCGCCGGAGGATTATTCATCAGGTGATGAATAAAGCTCCGGACCCCACCGGCGCGGCCGCCGTCCACGCCGAGGGCCTCACGGTCACCCGAGGCCTCCAGCGGGCCGGGCGAGGCAGGGGCGTCCGACACGGCGATGACTCACCCCGAGCGACGCGGGACCACACCCCCGCCACCCCTGACCCGCCCGGCACCGTCCTGCACGGCCTCGACTTCACCGTCCCGCGCGGCCGGATCACCGGACTGCTCGGCCCGTCCGGCTGCGGCAAGTCGACCCTGATGCGCGCACTCGTCGGCACCCAGGCCAAGGTCTCCGGCACCCTCCAGGTCCTCGGCCGCCCGGCCGGCCACCCCGCCCTGCGCTCCCGCATCGGCTACGTCACCCAAGCCCCCTCGGTCTACCGGGACTTGACGGTCCGTCAGAACCTGGACTACTTCGCCGCGGTCCTCCACCCCGGACGCGCCCGGGCCGCCGCCCGCCGCACGGACGTCGACCGCGTCCTGACCGACGTCGACCTCACGTCCCACGCGGACGCCCTCGCCGCGAACCTCTCCGGCGGCCAGCTCGGCCGCGTCTCCCTCGGCGTCGCCCTCCTCGGCACCCCCGAACTCCTCGTCCTCGACGAACCCACGGTCGGCCTCGACCCGGTCCTGCGCCGCGACCTGTGGAACCTCTTCCACGACCTCACGGCCACCCACGGCACCACGATCCTCGTCTCCTCCCACGCCATGGACGAGGCCGAGCGCTGCCACCACCTCCTCCTCATGCGCGAGGGCGAACTCCTGGCCGGGGGAGACACCCCCGACGCCCTGCGCGCCGCCACCGCCACCCCCACCGTCGAAGAGGCCTTCCTCCACCTCGTCGACGCCGCGCAGAGCACCCGCTGACCCTGCCCACCCCGGGACGGACCGCCATGAACACGTACCGCACCACCGCCACCGCGACCCGCGTCCTGCGCCAGCTCCGCCACGACCCCCGCTCGCTCGCGCTCCTGCTCCTGGTCCCCTGCGTGATGCTGTTCCTGCTCCGCTACGTCTTCGACGGCAGCCCCGGCACCTTCAACTCCATCGGCGCCTCGCTCCTCGGCATCTTCCCGCTCATCACGATGTTCCTCGTGACCTCCATCGCCACCCTGCGCGAACGCACCAGCGGCACCCTCGAACGCCTCCTCGCCATGCCCCTGGGCAAAGGCGACCTCATCGCGGGCTACGCCCTGGCCTTCGGCACCCTCGCGATCATCCAGTCGGCCCTCGCCACCGGCCTCGCCCTGTGGGTCCTCGACCTGAACGTCACCGGCTCCGCCTGGCTCCTCCTCCTGGTCGCCCTCCTCGACGCCCTCCTGGGCACCGCCCTCGGCCTCTTCGTCTCGGCCTTCGCGGCCTCCGAATTCCAGGCGGTCCAGTTCATGCCGGCGGTGATCTTCCCTCAGCTCCTGCTCTGCGGCCTGTTCACCCCGCGCGACACGATGCAGCCGGCCCTGAAGGCCGTCTCGAACGTCCTGCCCATGTCCTACGCCGTCGACGGCATGAACGAGGTCCTGCGCCACACCGACCTCACCGCGACCTACGTCCGCGACGCCCTGATCGTCGCGGGCTGCGCCGTCCTCGTCCTCGTCCTGGGCGCGACCACCCTGCGCCGCCGCACCGCCTGACCCCGTCCGACCGGCGGACACCCCCTCGGACAGGGCCGACCCGGTGCGAGGATGCCCCCATGAGTCAGACGAGCCAGCACCCGGGCCACAAGGTCGCCGTCCTCGGCACGGGCAAGATCGGTGAAGCCCTGCTCAGCGGAATGATCCGCGGCGGCTGGGCCCCGGCCGACCTCATGGTCACGGCCCGGCGCCCCGAGCGCGCCGAGGAACTGCGCACCCGCTACGGCGTCACCCCGGTGACCAACCAGGAGGCGGCCGAGCAGGCGGACACCCTGATCCTCACGGTCAAGCCCCAGGACATGGGCACGCTCCTCGCGGAACTCGCCCCCCACGTCCCCGCCGACCGCCTGATCATCAGCGGCGCCGCCGGCATCCCCACCACCTTCTTCGAGGAGAAGCTGGAGCCCGGCACCCCGGTGGTCCGCGTCATGACGAACACCCCGGCCCTGGTAGACGAGGCGATGTCCGTCATCTCGGCCGGCACCCACGCCACGGGCGCCCATCTGGAGCACGCGGAGAAGCTCTTCGGTTCGGTCGGCAAGACGCTGCGCGTCCCGGAGTCCCAGCAGGACGCCTGCACGGCCCTCTCCGGCTCGGGCCCGGCGTACTTCTTCTATCTGGTCGAAGCGATGACGGACGCCGGCATCCTCCTCGGCCTGCCCCGCGACAAGGCCCACGACCTCATCGTCCAGTCCGCCATCGGCGCGGCGACGATGCTCCGCGACAGCGGCGAACACCCGGTCAAGCTCCGCGAGAACGTGACGTCCCCCGCGGGTACGACCATCAACGCCATCCGCGAACTGGAGAACCACGGCGTCCGCGCCGCCCTCATCGCGGCCCTCGAAGCGGCCCGCGACCGCAGCCGCCAACTGGCCTCCGGCAACAACAGCTGACCTCGTCGCAGCGGCCCGGGCGCGAGTTGACACGCCCCGGGCCGCTACGTAATGTTCTCCGAGTTGTCCGGCGTGAGCGCCGACCCCGGTCGGTCCCCGGACAGCCATTCCGCAAGATCCACTCAAGTACTCGACGACCTCATTGTTCGCCGTCGTGCTGTTTGCGTGCGCTTTTGCGAAATGAGGAATCCACGTTCGAAAGAGCGGGACCCCGATTAGGTCGGGGGCCGGGAATCCGCTAACGTCTCACTCGTCGGAACGGCCCAACAGCCGCAACGACAAACCCGGTTGACAGGGAATCAGACCCGAAAGGATCTGATACAGTCAACACCGCCGGAAGGCCGAAAAGCCGGAAAGCGAATAAGCAAGACCAGCAAGACCCCGAGGAAATCGGATCGGAAAGATCTGATAGAGTCGGAAACGCAAGACCGAAGGGAAGCGCCCGGAGGAAAGCCCGAGAGGGTGAGTACAAAGGAAGCGTCCGTTCCTTGAGAACTCAACAGCGTGCCAAAAGTCAACGCCAGATTGACAACCCTGTCCCGGCCTTCTCGGTCGGAACACGGTTCCTTTGAAAAAGTCCTTCCACTTGATTGTGGGAGGCGCACAGCGAGGACGCTGTGAACCGGGGGGATTATTCCTCTTCCTGGTTCCGCTCTCGTGGTGTCACCCCGATCACGGGGAAACATTCACGGAGAGTTTGATCCTGGCTCAGGACGAACGCTGGCGGCGTGCTTAACACATGCAAGTCGAACGATGAAGCCCTTCGGGGTGGATTAGTGGCGAACGGGTGAGTAACACGTGGGCAATCTGCCCTTCACTCTGGGACAAGCCCTGGAAACGGGGTCTAATACCGGATAACACTCCCGCACTCCTGTG
>NZ_JAAGMG010000150.1 GCF_010548525.1 Streptomyces sp. SID14478 | reverse complement strand
GGCCCTGCCTGCACCGGCTGGGAGGACGTGCCCGAGGGGCTGCGCGAGGCCCTGCACGTCGCCGAGGCCGTCGCCGGAGCGCCGCCGGGGCTGCCCGCCGTCGTCCGCCTCGGCGACGTACGGCTGCGCGGACTGATGCGGCTGCTGCGCGACGACCCGCGCGTCCAGTCCTTCGCGGAACGGGAACTGGACGGCCTGCTGGGCGCCGACGACGCCGCCGAGGGCCTGCTGCCGGTGCTGCGCACCTACCTCGCCACCGGCCGCAACAAGTCCCGCACCGCCCACCTCCACCACATGAGCAGGCCCGCCCTCTACCGCCGCCTGGAGGCCATCGCCACCCTGCTCGGCGCCGACCTCGACGACTTCGAGCAGGCCGCCTCCCTGCACATCGCGCTGCTCGCGCACGACGCCCAGGGCGGGGCGTGACACCGTGCAACGCGGCCGGGCACGGGACGTGACACGGTGCGACTCGGCCGCCGCGGCCGGCATTCCTATCGTCGTGGACACACCGCGCAGCTCCCTGCAGCTCTTTGCAGTTCTCTCAGCCGGAGGTCCGATGAGCCCCGTGATCCGCGCCGCGATCTTCCAGACCGCATGGACCGGCGACAAGGAATCCATGATCAAGGTGCACGAACAGGCCGTTCGTGACGCCGCCGCACAGGGCGCCCAAGTCCTCTGCTTCCAGGAGCTGTTCTACGGCCCCTACTTCTGCCAGGTGCAGGAGGCCAAGTTCTACGAGTACGCCGAGGCGATCCCGGACGGCCCGATCGTGCACCGCTTCCAGGACCTGGCCCGCGAGCACGGCATCGTCCTCGTCCTGCCCATGTACGAGGAGGAACAGCCCGGCGTCCTCTACAACACGGCCGCCGTCATCGACGCCGACGGCAGCTACCTCGGCAAGTACCGCAAGACCCACATCCCCCAGGTCAAGGGATTCTGGGAGAAGTTCTACTTCCGCGGCGGCAACTCCGGCTGGCCCGTCTTCGACACGGCCGTCGGCAAGATTGGCGTCTACATCTGCTACGACCGGCACTTCCCCGAGGGCTGGCGTGCGCTCGGCATCGAAGGCGCGCAGATCGTCTTCAACCCGTCGGCCACCTCCCGCGGCCTGTCCCGCTACCTGTGGCAGCTGGAACAGCCGGCGGCCGCCGTCGCCAACGAGTACTTCGTCGGTGCCATCAACCGCGTCGGCGTCGAGGACCTGGGGGACAACGACTTCTACGGCACGTCCTACTTCGTCGACCCCGAGGGCCGGTTCGTGGGCGAGGTCGCCGACGACAAGGCACCCGAACTCGTCGTCCGCGACCTCGACATGGCGAAACTGCGCGAGGTCCGCGACCGCTGGCAGTTCTACCGCGACCGCGCCCCGCAGGCGTACGAGCCGCTGACCCGCCCGTAAGACGCAAGAACGTACGCACCTGGAGGAGAGCATGAGCGCCGTCCGTACCGTCATCCGCGGCGGTCTCGTCGTCACCGCGGCCGACGAGATGCACGCCGACGTCCTCATCGAGGACGGCCGCGTCGTGGCCCTCGCGGCCAGTGGCAGCAGCGCCGCCGCGTCCTGGACGGACGCGCGCACCATCGACGCCTCGCAGAAGTACGTCATCCCGGGCGGCGTCGACGCCCACACCCACATGGAGATGCCGTTCGGCGGCACCTACGCCGCCGACACCTTCGAGACGGGGACGCGGGCCGCCGCCTGGGGCGGCACGACCACGATCGTCGACTTCGCGATCCAGTCGAAGGGCGGCTCGCTGCGCGAGGGCCTCGACGCCTGGCACGCCAAGGCCGACGGACAGTGCGCCGTCGACTACGGCTTCCACATGATCGTCTCCGACGTGCACGACGAGACGCTCAAGGAGATGGACCTGCTGGTGGGGGAGGGCGTGACCTCCTTCAAACAGTTCATGGCCTACCCGGGCGTCTTCTACTCCGACGACGGGCAGATCCTGCGTGCCATGCAACGGGCCGGTGAGAACGGCGGGTTGATCATGATGCACGCCGAGAACGGCATCGCGATCGACGTGCTCGTGGAGCAGGCCCTCGCGCGCGGCGAGAGCGACCCGCGCTTCCACGGGGAGGTTCGCAAGGCGCTCCTGGAAGCCGAGGCGACGCACAGGGCGATCAAACTGGCGCAGGTGGCCGGGGCGCCGCTGTACGTCGTGCACGTCTCCGCGCGGGAGGCGCTGGCCGAGTTGGCGCGGGCCCGCGACGAGGGGCTCCCCGTCTTCGGCGAGACGTGCCCGCAGTACCTGTTCCTGTCCACGGACAACCTCGCCGAGCCCGACTTCGAGGGCGCGAAGTACGTGTGCTCGACGCCGCTGCGGCCGAAGGACCACCAGGAGGCGCTCTGGCGCGGCCTGCGCACCGACGACCTCCAGGTCGTCTCGACGGACCACTGCCCGTTCTGCTTCACCGGCCAGAAGGAACTCGGCCGGGGCGACTTCTCCAAGATCCCGAACGGCATGCCGGGCGTGGAGAACCGCATGGACCTCCTGCACCAGGCCGTCGTCGACGGGCACCTCACCCGGCGCCGCTGGATCGAGATCGCCTGCGCGACACCGGCCCGGATGTTCGGCCTGTACCCGAAGAAGGGCACGATCGCGCCGGGCGCGGACGCGGACATCGTGATCTACGACCCGGCCGCCGAGCAGACCATCAGCGCCGAGACGCACCACATGAACGTCGACTACTCGGCGTACGAGGGCAAACGGCTCACCGGCCGGGTCGAGACGGTCCTGTCGCGCGGCGAACCCGTCATCACCGAGCGGGAGTTCACCGGGCGTGCCGGCCACGGCGCGTACACCCCGCGCGGCACCTGTCAGTACCTGAACTGAGCAACGTACGGGCACGTACGGATACGTGCGGAACTAAGGGGCTCCCTCATGGATTTCGGACTCGTCCTGCAGACCGACCCGCCGGCATCCGGGGTCGTGGAGTTGATGAAGCGCGCGGAGCGGGCGGGGTTCACCCACGGGTGGACGTTCGACTCGGCCGTGCTGTGGCAGGAGCCGTTCGTCATCTACAGCCGCATCCTCGCCGAGACCGAGCGGCTCGTCGTCGGCCCGATGGTGACCAACCCGGGCACGCGGACGTGGGAGGTCACGGCGTCCACGTTCGCGACGCTGAACGACATGTACGGCAACCGGACCGTGTGCGGCATCGGGCGGGGCGACTCCGCCATGCGCGTCGCCGGGCGGGCGCCGAACACGCTGGCCCGGATCAGCGGTGCGATGAAGGTGATCCGGGCCCTCGGACGGGGTGAGGAGGCCGACCTCGGCGGCACCGTGGTCCGGTTCCCGTGGGTGAGGGAAGGCGCCGAACTTCCCGTCTGGATGGCCGCGTACGGTCCCAAGGCGCTGAAGATGACCGGTGAGGAGGCCGACGGTTTCATCCTGCAGCTGGCCGACCCGTTCCTCACGCAGTACATGGTGAAGGCGGTACGGGACGCGGCGGTCGCGGCGGGCCGCTCGGCGTCGGACGTGAGGATCTGTGTGGCGGCGCCCGCGTACGTCACGGACGACGACTCGCCCGAGGCCCTCGCCCACGCGCGCGAGCAGTGCCGCTGGTTCGGCGGGATGGTCGGCAACCACGTCGCCGACCTCGTGGCCAAGTACGGCGCGCACTCGTCGATGGTCCCCGACGAGCTGACGGAGTACATCAAGGCGCGCGAGGGCTACGACTACGCGCACCACGGCCGCTCCGGGAACCCCGACACGGCGTTCGTGCCCGACGAGATCGTCGACCGGTTCTGCCTGATCGGCCCGGTCTCGGCGCAGGTCGAGAAGGTGCGTGCGCTCCGGGAGCTGGGAGTGGACCAGTTCGCGGTGTACGCGATGCACGACGCGAAGGAGGCGGTGATCGACGCGTACGGCCGGGACGTGATCCCGGCGGTGAACGCATGACCTCCCCTTTAGCAACGCCCGCTCGACGCAAGGAAGTTCACGGCACCCGCATGCCCGCACTGTTTCCCCGTCCCCCTCCATGCCGTCCGTAGAAGGGTCCGCCGATGACCGACACCGCTCCACCACCCGTACCCGCAGCCGCAGTTGAGCTGAAGGCCGGCGCCTATCCCGCCGACAGCCGCTACGCGAACGAGGACCTGCGTCCCGTCCCGCTCGCCGAACGCCGCTGGACCACGTACAACTTCGTCGCGCTGTGGATCGGCATGGCCCACTGCATCCCGTCCTGGACGCTGGCCTCGGGCCTGGTCGCGCTCGGCATGGACTGGAAGCAGGCGGTGCTGACCATCGGCCTGGCGAACGTGATCGTGCTGGTGCCGATGCTGCTCACCGGGCACGCCGGGCCGAAGTACGGCATACCCTTCCCGGTGCTCGCCCGCGCCTCGTTCGGCATCCGCGGCGCGAACCTGCCCGCCATGGTGCGGGCGGCGGTGGCCTGCTGCTGGTTCGGCATCCAGACCTGGATCGGCGGCCAGGGCATCTTCGTCCTGCTGGGCAAGATCTTCGGAGGCTGGGCGGACGCCGGACGGGTCGGCGGCTACCCGTGGACGCTCTGGCTCTGCTTCATCGTCTTCTGGGCCCTCGAACTCGCCCTGATCTACCGGGGGATGGACACGCTGCGCCGCTTCGAGAACTGGGCGGCGCCCTTCGTCCTCGTCGGTGCGGTGGTCCTGCTCGTCTGGATCGCGAACAAGGCGGGCGGCTTCGGCCCGCTCCTCGACGAGCCGTCCAAGGTCGGCTGGGGCGCGGACTTCTGGAAGGTCTTCTTCCCCGGCCTGATGGGCATGATCGGGTTCTGGTCGACCCTGTCGCTGAACATCCCTGACTTCACGCGGTTCGGAAAGGGGCAGCGCGCACAGGTGTGGGGCCAGACGCTCGGACTGCCGACCACGATGACCGTCTTCGCGCTGATGTCGGTGCTGGTGACGGCCGGTTCGGAGCAGGTGTACGGGGCGGCGATCTGGGACCCGGTCGCGCTGGCCGGCAAGACGGACAACGTCTTCGGGCTGCTCTTCGCGCTCCTCACCGTCTTCGTGGCGACGATCTCCGTGAACATCGCGGCGAAC
Source organism: Streptomyces sp. SID14478 (assembly GCF_010548525.1). Classification (GTDB taxonomy): domain Bacteria; phylum Actinomycetota; class Actinomycetes; order Streptomycetales; family Streptomycetaceae; genus Streptomyces. Next base: position 1,633 of record NZ_JAAGMG010000150.1, on the reverse strand, counting down.
GTCGTGTCCCCGGCCTACGACCTGGCGAACCTCGCCCCGAAACTCATCAACTTCCGTACGGGCGCGATCATCACGGGCATCGTGGGCGTCCTGGTCATGCCGTGGAAACTCACCTCCACGCCCGAGCTGTACATCTTCACGTGGCTCGGTGTGGTCGGCGGGCTGCTCGGTACGGTGGCCGGGATCCTGATCGCCGACTACTGGATCATCCGGCGGACCGTGCTGCACCTCGCCGACCTGTACGTGGCCGGGGGCCGGTACTGGTACACCGGCGGCTGGAACTGGCGGGCGGTCACCGCGTTCGTCGTCGGGGGCGTGCTCGCGGTCGGCGGGTCGTACTCGACGCTGGACGCGAAGGGCAACAAGGCGGGACCGTTCCCTACCGACGGCATCATCCCGTTCCTGAAGCCGCTGGCCGACTACGGGTGGGCCGTGGGGCTGGGGGCCGCACTGATCGTGTACGTCGGGCTGACGGCGGGGAGCAAGCGGGACTGAGCCCGGTCGCGCGCGGGCGGCACGGCTCAGTTCGTGCCGCCCGCGCGCACGATGCCTATCGTCGCCCGGGTCTCGCCCTGGCGGGCGGCCGCGCGTTCCGCCGCGCCGGGCTCGCCCGCCTGGCGGCGGTTGACGATGACGACGCAGGCGGCGAGGGCACTCGCCACGCACCCCACCAGGATCACGACTGCTGCCACTCCCATGACTCCCCCTCGGTACTTCCGCTGTCCGGAATCCGTGTTCCGGCGCCTCGGTCCGAGGAGCGTAGGGACGCCCCTGACCTAGAAGCAAGGGATTTGAGGAGTCCCTGAGGTGCGGCGAGGGCGGTGCTCAGCCGGCGCCGCCCGGGTCCTGGTACACGGCGTCGAGCGCCAGGTGCGCGGCGCCGCGGGCCGCCGCAGCGAAGCCGAGAGGAGAGAGCGCGACCTCGCAGCCGCCGCCGTCGGGGGCGATGACCCGGCTTCGCACCACGTCGCGGACGCGGTCGAGCATGAGGTCGCCGATGTGGCTGAAGTAGCCGCCGAGCACGACCAGGCCAGGGTTGAGCAGGTCGGCGAGGAGGGCGATGCCCAGGCCGAGGCCGTCGGCGACACGGTCCACCGCCGCCAGGGTACGGGCGTCACCCGCCTCGGCGCGGCGGTGCAGCTCGGCCAGCCGGACCTCCAACTCGACCCCGCTGTCGTGCACTTCGTCGTCGGGGTCGGCGGCCAAGCGCAGAGCGGCGTCGAGCCCGACCATCGTCTCCCAGCAGCCACGGCGGCCGCAGACACAGGCGCGGCGCTCCGGGTCGAGCGGCATGTGACCGACCTCGCCCGCGAACCCGGCGAAGCCGCGCAGCAGCCTGCCGTCGCTGATGATGCCCGCGCCGATGCCCCGCTCACCCGTGATGCAGACCATGTCGTGCACCTGCGCGTCCTGCACCCGCAGGTACTCGGCGACGGCGCCGAGCTTCGCGTCGTTCTCCACGGTGAGGGGGAGCGCCGGGTGCCCGAGGCGGCCGCGCAGGCCCTCGGCCACGGGGACGTCGCGCCAGCCGAGGGCGGGGGCGTACGCGACGACGCCGGCGGCCGCGTCGACCACACCGGGCACGGCCAGCGTGAGGCCGACCGGACGGACGCCCGCCCGCTCCAGGGCGGTG
>NZ_JAAGMG010000109.1 GCF_010548525.1 Streptomyces sp. SID14478 | reverse complement strand
CGTGCGCGAGCGGGGCCGCGCGGCCGACGCGTGGCGCCGGCTGCGCCGCAACCGGCTGGCCCTGACCGGCGCCGTGCTCGCCGCGCTCTTCGTCCTCATCGCCGTCTTCTCGTCGCTGCTCACGCCGTACGACCCGGCGCAGCCGGACTTCGACAACGTGCTGGCCGCGCCGAGCTGGGCGCACTGGCTGGGCACCGACGACCTGGGGCGTGACCAGCTCTCCCGGGTGCTCGTCGGCGTGACCGCGTCGATGCAGGTCGGTGTGCTGGCGGTGGTGCTCGCCTTCGCCGTGGCGGTGCCGCTCGGGCTGCTCGCGGGCTACTTCGGGAAGTTCGCCGACACGGTGGTCTCCCGGATCACCGACACGATGCTCGCCTTCCCCTTCCTGGTCCTCGCCGTTGGCCTCGCCGCCGTCCTCGGCCCGTCGCTGAAGAACGCCACCATCGCCATCGGCATCTCGCAGATCCCCGCGATCATCCGCATCACCCGCGCCGAGGCCCTGCGCCTCAAGCACCTCGACTACGTGGGCGCGGCCCTCGCCAACGGCGCCGGGAACGGCACCATCCTCTTCCGGCACATCCTGCCGAACGCCACGTCGGCGCTCATCGTGCAGGCCACCGTCGGCGTCCCGTCCGCGATCATCGGCGAGGCGGTGCTGAGCTTCCTGGGACTCGGTGTGCAGCCGCCCTCCCCGTCGCTCGGCGTGATGCTCTCCAGTGCCCAGCCGTTCATCGCCACCGCACCGTGGATGGCCGTCTTCCCCGGCCTCGTCATCGTGCTGGCCACGCTCGCCTTCAACCTGCTGGGTGACGGCGTCCGCGACATCCTCGACCCCCGTGGAGGCTCCCGGTGACCCTCACCGAACCGTCGTCCCCGGTCCGCCCGAGTGACGCACCACCCGTGCTCAGCGTCCGGGACCTGACCGTCTCCTTCCAAGGGCCGGACTCCACGGTCCACGCCGTCGACGGCGTCTCGTACGACCTGCGCCCCGGCGAAGTCCTCGCCGTGGTGGGGGAGTCGGGCTGCGGCAAGTCCGTCACGTCGATGGCGGTCATGGGCCTGCTCCCGCCGACCGCCCGCATCGGCGGCTCCATCACCCTGGACGGAGCCGAACTGGTCGGCGCGAGCGAACGCACCCTGCGTTCGCTGCGCGGCCGCCGCCTCTCCATGATCTTCCAGGAGCCGATGACGTCCCTGAACCCGGTGCTCACCGTCGGACGTCAGATCACCGAAGTCCTCGTCCGCCACCAGAAGTTGAGCAAGGGCGACGCCCGCGCGCGGGCCGTCGAACTGCTCGACCTCGTCGGCATCCCGGCCCCCGACCGCCGTATCGACGAGTACCCGCACCAGCTCTCCGGCGGCATGCGGCAGCGCGTGATGATCGCCATCGCGGTCGCCTGCGACCCGGCCGTGCTCATCGCCGACGAGCCGACGACCGCCCTGGACGTCACGGTGCAGGCCGGCATCCTCGACGTGCTCAAGTCGCTGCGGGACCGGCTCGGCACCGCCATCGTGCTCATCACGCACGACCTCGGCGTCGTCGCGGAGACCGCCGACCGGGTCCTCGTGATGTACGCCGGGCGCCCGGCCGAACAGGCCTCCGTCAAGGAGCTGTTCGGCGCGCCGAGCCATCCGTACTCGCGTGGTCTGCTCGGCGCCGTGCTGCGTCCGGGCAGCCGGACCCCGCAGGGGCGGGCGCGGCTCAACGAGATCCCGGGCCTCGTGCCCGACCTGCGGACGCAGCCCGACGCGTGCTCCTTCGCGCCGCGCTGCACCTTCGCACAGGACGACTGCCGCACCGGCCGCCCGCTGCTGCGGACCCTTTCCGGCACCCACCGGATCGCCTGCCACCACCCCGCAGCCACCCCCACATCCGAGGAGGAGACCCGATGACCGGCACGGACACCGTCACCCCTGTGCTGGAGGTGCGGGACCTCCAGCGTCACTTCCCCGCGCCGACCGGCGCCGTGCGCGCCGTCGACGGCGTCTCGCTGACCATCGGCCCCGGTGAGGTCGTGGGCCTGGTGGGGGAGTCGGGCAGCGGCAAGTCGACCGTGGGCCGGTGCGTGGTCCGGCTCGACCAGCCGACGGGCGGCGAGGTCGTCATCGACGGCACCGACGTCACGGGGCTGTCCCCGCGCCGGATGCGGCCCCTGCGCAAAAAGGTCCACCTGGTCTTCCAGGATCCGTCGTCCTCGCTCAACCCGCGCATGACCATCCGTCAGATCATCGCGGAGCCCCTGCGGTTGCACGGCCTGGCGACCCGGGCCGAGGCCCACCGCCGCGTTGACGAACTGCTGGCCCAGGTCGGCCTGCGCCCCGAACTCGCCGACCGCAATCCGCACCAGCTCTCCGGCGGTCAGCGCCAACGCGTCTCCATCGCACGGGCGTTGGCGGTGGAGCCCGCGCTGCTGGTCGCCGACGAGCCGACCTCCGCGCTGGACGTCTCGGTGCAGGCGTCCGTCCTGAACCTCCTCGCCGACCTCCAGCGCGAGAAGGGCTTCGGCTGTCTGTTCATCACGCACGACCTCGCCGCGGTGGAGTACCTCGCCGACCGGATCGCCGTGATGTACCTGGGCCGCATCGTCGAACAGGCCCCGGCCGTCGAGCTGTTCGCCGATCCCAAGCACCCGTACACGCAGGCGCTGTTGTCCGCCGCGCCGGTCCCCGACCCCGAGGAGCAGCGCGACCGCGACCGCATCGTGCTGACCGGCGACCTCCCGAGTCCGCTCGACCCGCCGACCGGCTGTCACTTCCACACGCGCTGCCCGCTGGCGACGGACAGGTGCCGCACCGAGGCGCCGCAGCTGCGCACCCTGGCGGCACGACAGGTGGCGTGCCATCTGGTGGCGGAGGACGGCACGGCGCCGGACGCGAGGCAGGCGGCCACCGTCTGACGGCCCGCGTCACGTACGAAGGGCCGGACCACCTCCACGGTGGTCCGGCCCTTCGTACGTGAGGACGTGGTCAGCCGACCAGCTGGAGCTGGTCCGCGACGACCTGGCCCGCGTGCAGGACCGTGCGGTCCGTGCCACGGTCCATGACGGCGGAGGCCACGCTGTCACCGTCGACGAGGACCAGGTCGGCGGCGTCGCCGACGCTCACGCCCGGGCGGTCGGCGGTCGAAGTGAGCCGCGCCAGCGACGGGTCGAGGATCGCGTGACCGCCGCGGCTCGCGACGGCCCAGCAGTGCTCGATCAGCTCGTCGGGGCGGAAGCGGCTGGTGAAGGCCAGCTGCCAGGTGCGGTCCAGCATGTCGCCGTTGCCGTAGGGCGACCAGTAGTCGCGCTGGCCGTCCTCGCCGAGGCCCACCCGCACGCCGGCCCGGGTCAGGTCCACGAGCGGCAGGGCGTGGGACTGCTGCGCCGGGGCGATCGTCGCCATCGAGATGTCCAGTTCCGCGAACTCCTCGATGAGGCGCCGCCGCGTGGCCTCGTCGACGGTGCCCAGTTCGTAGGCGTGCGAGAGCGTGACCTTGCCGTGCATGCCGAGGGCGCGCGTGCGCTCCAGGACGAGGTCGGTGCTGAACACGCCGAGGTGGCCGGGCTCGTGGAGGTGGATGTCGACCGGTGCCTGGTGCTTCTCGGCGAGGCCGAAGACGATGTCGAGGTGGCGGACCGGGTCGCGGTCCAGCGTGCACGGGTCGATGCCGCCGACGACCGCGGCGCCGGAGGCGAGGGCCTGGTCCATCAGCTCCGGGACACCTTTCTCCAGGAGCAGCCCGGCCTGCGGGAACGCCATGATCTCGACGTCCGCGCGGTCCTTGTGGGCCTCCTTGGCGGCCAGCACGCCCTCGAACCGCTCGAGCCCGCTGTCGGCGTCGATCTGCGCGTAGCTGCGCACCCGGGTGGTGCCGCGCTCGATCATGCGGCCCAGCAGGTTCGTGGCGCGCTCGGCGACCGGCGGGTCCTCGCGCCAGTGGGCGCGGTCGTTCATGGTCAGGCCCCAGACGCCGGGCTTGCCGGTGTGCTCGCGGAACGGCAGGCCGATCCGGTTGGAGTCCAGGTGGCAGTGGACGTCCGAGAAGGACGGCATGGCGAGGCGGCCGCGTCCGTCGACGCTCGTCCCCTCGTCCTCGCGGGCCGGGTCGTGCGGTGCGATCGCGGCGATGCGGCCCTCGCGCACGAGGATGTCGGAGGCCGCGGCGCCCCACGGGCGGACGTTCCTGATGAGCATTGCTGGTGGTTCTCCTTGTGCTGGGTGATTCTCGGCCGTCGTCGTGGTGGCCCCCTCAGGGAGCGGGGTCCACGAACGCGGGGAAGGTGGGCGGGAAGAGTTCGTCCGCGGTGCGGCCCCTGACGTCCCGTTCGCCGTAGGCCGCGCGCATCGTGGCGAAGAGGGACTGTGCGCGGCGGCGCAGCCCGTCGGTGTCGATGCCGGGCACGTGACCGTCCACGAGCACGGGGCGGCCGTTCACCACGGAGTGCGTGGCGTTGCGGGCGGTGCCGTTGAGCAGCAGTGTGCGTACGGGGTCGTCGAGGACGCCGTCGCGCAGGTCGTCGAGACGGAACGCGACGAGGTCGGCGCGGGCGCCGGGCGCGAGCCGCCCGAGGTCGGGCCGGCCCAGGGCGCGGGCTCCGCCCAGGGTGGCTGCCTCGACGTAGGCCTCGGCGGAAGCGGCGTCGGCCCGGCCGTCGACGACCTTGGCGAGGTGGACGCCGACGTCCATGCCGCGGATCAGATCGGGCGGGAACGAGTCGGTGCCGAGGCAGAGGTTGAGGCCGGCGCGGCGGTAGGCACCGAAGGAGTGCAGCACGCTGCCGTAGCGCAGGGAGGTCTGCGGGCAGTGCACGACGGAGACGCCCGCGAGCGCGGCGAGATCGCCGCGGTCCTCGCCGTGCACGTCGGGGTGGCGATCGATGACGAGGCCGTGCGGGACGAGCAGGCGGGTGTCCAACAGGCCCGTGCTGCCGAGGAGTTCGAGGGGCGTGCAGTCGTGCAGCCTGTGGACGGCCTCGCGTTCCTGGAGGCCTTGGAGGCAGTGCAGCCGGACCGGCACGTCCCGGCGCAGGGCCAGTTCGGCGGTGGCGCGCAGGAGTTCGGGGGTGAGCGTCTCGATGCGGCAGGGCAGGAGTGCGGCGCGCACGAGGGGATCGTCCAGCTGCTCGACGTGGTCCAGGAAACGTTCCGCCTCGCGCAGGCCGGCGCGGCCCCGCTCCTCGTCGAAGACGATGTCGCGGCGACCGTCCGGACGCACGACGTTCACCCCGGAGCGGTAGCTGGGGCCGAGGTAGCCGCGCAGGCCGATCCGTCGTGAGGTCGCGGCCAGGTCGGCGAACTCGTCGAAGGTCTCGGCCCAGGAACTGTGCACCTCGGAGGCGATCGGCATGTACGTGGTGATGCCGTGCAGGGCGAGTTGGACCAGCGCGTACTCGCGGACCGCGGACCGCTCGGCGGGGGTGAACACGTCCCGGCTGCGTCCGGCGTAGGCGTGCGACCACTGCAGGCCGGGGCCGCGGTCGGGCGAGGCCCAGGAGTCGAGGAGGAGATGGTCGATGTCGGCGAGCGCGTCCAGGTCGATCAGGCCCGGCATGACGAGGTGTTCGCCGAGGTCGATGTCCTCGTCCACGGCTCCGTCCCAGCGGTGTCCCACATAAAGGAGGGTGTCGTCCTCCCACACCACCTCTCCGTCGCCCAGCAGGACGTGGCGCCCGTCCTGGTGAGCGAGTACGTGGGCGGCGCGCCAACGGGTGCGCACGGGGGCCTCCTGGTGTCGGGTGCTCCGCGAGACCCTAACACTTGGGATACCAAATGGAGTTTCGCTGGGTGGCCCAGTGTCGGGAGAGTGCCGATTCTCCCCGTAATGACGGGGATCGCGGCAGCGGAATGAACGCACTCGGTATACAAAAAGTGCCGCTGTGCGTCGCCCGCCGGGATGTCGGCGGAACACGTGGGGGATCTTCGATGCGAAAATGACGGAATGACAGGCGTTGAGGAATTCACCCCCGAGTCGGAGCGGGTCATGCGCACTCTGCGCGACGAGATCATCGACGGCACCCGAGCGCCGGGCAGCAAGCTCGTGGAGCGGGAGGTCGCCGCCGAGCTGGGGGTGAGCCGGCTGCCGGTCCGTGACGCCCTGCGCGGCCTGGTGAACGAGGGCCTGGTGACGCCGCGGCCGCGGACCTGGGCCGTGGTGCGCGAGTTCACCCCGTCCGACATCTCCGATCTCAGCGAGGTCAGGTCGGCCCTGGAGACGCTCGGGTTCCGGCTCGCGGCCCAGCGGCGCACCCGCGCGGGACTCACGAAGCTGCGGTCCGACCTCGACGCCGAGCGCGAGGCGGCCGACAAGGGGGACGGCGCGGGCGCCCGGCGGGCGGCCGCGGACTTCCACGAGACCGTCACCGAACTCGCCGACAACGCACTGCTCAGCGAGCTGGACACGACCCTGCGCAGCCGCATGCGCTGGCTGCTGGGACAGCACGACGACTTCGCGGCCGTCACCGAGGAGCACGAGGAGCTGTACCGCGCGATCGAGGCGCGCGACGTGGCGCACGTCCAGGTGCTCGCCGAGCGCCACCAGACGACGAGCCGGGACAAGGCCGCGGCCCACCAGCGCCGGGCCGCGGACCAGTAGCCGGCGCCTCAGGCGCCGCTGTAGCGCGTCAGGCGCGGCATGCGCAGGGCGAGCAGCGCCAGGAAGGTGATCAGCAGCAGGGCGCTCAGGAAGGTGGTCGTCGCCACGCCCGTGTACTGCGCGGCCGCCCCGAGCGCGAGCGAGGACAACGGCATGACGCCGATGGCGAGTTCCTGGACGCCGAGCGCGCGCCCCTGGACGGACGGATCGGTCGTCATGAGGAGCAGGGTGGTCTGCAGCACGCCGAACGAGGCGCTCAGTACGCCGATCCCCGCCATGACCGCGAAGGACAGCGCCACCGTGTGCGAGAGGGCGAACAGGGCCCACAGGGCGGCCCACCCCGCGGTGCCGAAGACGAACAGGCCGCCCTTGAAGCGGAAGTCACCGAGGGCGGCGATCACCAGGGAGCCGACGAGTCCGCCGACTCCGCCGCAGGTCAGGAGCCAGCCGAGGCCGTCGGCGTCGAGGCCGAGCGACTCCTTGGCGAACACCGGCATGAAGGCCTGATGGATCGGCCACAGCAGGACGTTCGCCGCGAGGGTCACGGCGAGGACGCCGGCGGTCAGGCGGCTGCGCAGGATGGACCGCAGCCCGCTCGTGAGCATGGTGGACACCGGCTCGACGCCACCCTGCGGCGCCACCGACCGGTGCACGCGGCGCAGCGGGCGCAGAGCGGCCAGGGACACCGCGTACCAGGCACCGGAGATCCACAGGGCCGCCGAGGCGCCGAAGGCGCTGATCATCGCGCCGCCGAGAGCGGGTCCGATCACCTGCGTCATGTTCATCGCCATGGCGTTGAGCGCGTTGGCGTTGCTCAGGTTGCCGCGGCCCACCAGATCGAGCACGAGCGCGGAGCGCGAGGGCTGCGAGGGGGACTGCGCCAGTCCGGTCGCGAAGCCGCCCAACACCAGAACCCAGTAAGGGACTTGGTGGAAGGACTGCAGGCTCGCCACGACCGTCGCGGCGGCCAGCGCCCAGGAGCAGGCGACGGTCAGCAGCCGTATCCGGTCGTAGCGGTCGGAGAGGACTCCCGCGAACGGACCGAGGAGCATCGGCGCCAGCCGCGCCGAGGTGAACACCGCCAACAGGAACTCGGAGCGGGTCGTCTCGAAGACCATCCACCCGAGCACCATCGTCTGCGTCCACGCGCCGCCGAAGAAGAACACGTTGGAGATCCACAGCGCGCGGAACCCCTTGCTGTCACGCAAGGACGCGAGCGGGCCCGACCGGCCGCGGGTACGGGACTCGGACGTGACCTTCGGCTTCTGCCGCAGCACGGCGGGGCTCCTCTGCTGTTGTTCCTCGGTTGTTCCGCGGCCGCTCCGGGCCGCGTGCGGCGACCGCGAAATGGTATACCGGCAAGATCGTCCGTGACGTCTACTTGTCCGTGACGTCTACTTGTCCGTGACGTCTACCTGCCGACGAAGACGACCCCGCCGTCGACGTCCGCACGGATCTCCGTGCCGACCGTGCGGGCGAGGAGGTCGTCGAGCCGGTCCAGCGGGCCGATCAGCGCCCGGCCGCCGGCCTGCGCGACCCGGATCGCCGCCTCGACCTTCGGCTGCATCGACCCCTCGGCGAACTGCATCGTCGCCAGGCCCTCGGGGGAGGCGGTGAGGATGTCGCGCTGCTCGGGGGTGCCCCAGTTCTCGCTGACGAAGTCGCCGTCGGTGAGCATGATCAGCATGTCCGCCTTGAGGTCCGCCGCGAGCGCCGCGCTCGCGGCGTCCTTGTCGACGACGGCCTGCATGCCGATCTGGCGGCCCTTGGAGTCGGTACGTACCGGCACTCCGCCACCGCCCACGCACACCACCAGCGTGCCGTTGTCGAGCAGCGTGCTGACCAGCGGCGCCTGCATGATGCGCAACGGGTGCGGGGACGGCACGACACGGCGGAAGGCGCCGCCGTCCTTGGCGATGGTCCACCGGTACTCGGCGGCGGCCTCGGCCGCGTCCTGCGCCGAGTAGGTCGGGCCGATCAGCTTGGTCGGACGCTCGAAGGCGGGGTCCGACTCGTCGACCTCGGTCGTCGTGACGAGGGCCGCCACTTCGCGGTCGCCGGCCAGCGCGTTGGTCAGCTCCTGCTGGATGACGTATCCGATCATGCCCTGCGTCTCCGCGCCGAGGATGTCGAGCGGGTACGCGGCCACGTCCTGGTAAGCGAGGTTCTGCAGCGCGAGCAGGCCGACCTGCGGGCCGTTGCCGTGCGTGATGACGACCTCGTGCTCGCGGGCGAGGCCGGCCAGGGCCTGGCAGGCGCCGCGGACGTTGGCGCGCAGTCGGTCGGCCGTCATCGGCTCCCCGCGCTTGGCCAGTGCGTTTCCCCCGAGGGCGACGACGATGCGCATGTGATGTCCCTTGCTTGTACTTGTGTTCGCGTACTGGACGCAGAATGGTATACCAATGGCGTCAGCCCACAGGGATACCGCTCGGCGAGGGGAGGAGGCGACGATGCGCCACGGCGAACCCGTCATTCCGCGCGTGCGGTCCGGTGACGCACGCCTGCTCGACGTGCTGCGCACGGCCGACGGCACCGGGTCGGTCCACTCCGTCTTCACGCGCGTCGTCAACCTGCTCACCCCGCAAGGGATGTTGATCGCGCTCGCGTCCCCCGAGGCCGGCGACGCCCCCAGGACGCTGGTCACCGACGTCGAGGACTGGACCCGGCACGGACTGGCCGCGGGGCAGGCCGTCGCCTTCGCCCCCGGCACCCTCACGCTCGCCGCCACCGGCCGCACCCTGCGCCTGACGACGTCCGGCGCCCTCGCCCGACACCTCGTCGCGCCCTCCCTCGCCCACCTCGCCCCGGGCCGGATCGCCGC
>NZ_JAAGMG010000075.1 GCF_010548525.1 Streptomyces sp. SID14478 | reverse complement strand
CCGGGCGGCGCTCACCGCGGCGCCGGTCGGGTTCTGCGCCCGGCCGGTCACCACGAGGGCCCGCGCCCCCTCGCGCAGCGCCCGCTCCACCTCGCCCGGCAGGGGGCCGTCGTCGTCCACGCCCACCGGTACGAGGCGCAGGCCGAGCGCGGGCACGAGGTCGAGCATGCTGCCCCACCCCGGATCCTCGACGGCGACCGCGTCCCCCGCCTTCAGATGCGCGACGAGTACGCGCTCGATCGCGTCCAGGGACCCGGAGGCCACTGCCACCGGGCCGTCCGGGAGCCCGTCGGCGTCGAGGTCGGCGCGCGCCCGCTCGGCCAGCTCCGGCTCCAGGGACGCGTCCCCGTACAGGACCGGCGAGCGGTCGGCGACGGTGGCGGCGGCCGTGAACGCCGCGACGAGCGGGGGCAGCAGGGCGGTGTCGGGATTCCCGTCGGACACGTCCCGCACGCCCTCCGGCACGTCCACCCGGATGTGCTCCCGGGCGCTCGTGGCCGGCTTCGGGCGCACCCGGCTCCCCCGACGGCCCGCGGTCTCGATGACCCCGCGCTCGCGCAGGGTGCGGTACGCGGCCGCGACGGTGTTGGGATTCACTCCCAGCCGCTGCGCCAACTCCCGCATCGGCGGCAGCAGTTGCCCCGGTTCGAGGCCGCCGTCCGCCACCGCACGCTCGACGCTGGCGGCAATCTCGGCTGCACGCCGCCCACTGATCGGATACTCTCCTAGCACAAACGACAGTTTGCACTAATGCAATGGAGTTCGCAACATGAGCGTGGCCCCCGAGCCGTCAGCCGCCGCCTACGCACCCACCGAGCGCACGGTACCGACCCGCTCCAAGGAGCGCGCCGCGTACGACCGCGCCCTGGTGCACTCGATACTCGACGAGGCCTACGTCTGCCATCTCGGCTTCGTGCGCGACGGCGCTCCCGTCGTACTGCCCACCCTGTACGGCCGGGTCGGCGAGCGCCTGTACGTGCACGGCTCCACGGGGTCGCGACCGCTGCGCATGGCCGGGCAGCAGGACCCGGGACTGCGGGTGTGCCTGACCGTGACGCACGTCGACGGGCTGGTGCTGGCCCGCTCCGCCTTCCACCACTCCCTCAACTACCGCTCCGTGGTGGTCCACGGCACCGCGCACCAGGTCACGGACCCCGAGGAGAAGCGGCTCGCGCTGGACGCACTCGTCGACCACGTGGTGCCGGGCCGTTCGTCGGACTCCCGACCCGCGAACGCCAAGGAACTCGCCGCGACGGCCGTGCTCAGCCTCGACCTCGCGGAGGTCTCGGCCAAGCTTCGCACCGGCGGCCCGAACGACGACGCCGAGGACCTGGACCTGCCGTACTGGACGGGCGTCGTCCCGCTGCAGCGGGGCCACGGCCCGCTGATCCCGGCGGACGACCTCGCCGACGGCATCGAGGTCCCGTCGTACCTCAAGGAGGGCTGATGCTGATCCATCCGTGGGACGCCGCGCGGGACGCCGCCGAGTGGCAACAGTGGCTCGCCGCCCACGACTTCGGGCAGCTCGCCGTCAACGGTCCGCCGGGCGAGCCGCCGTTCGTACAGCCGCTGCACTTCGCCTACGACCCGTCGTCCGGCGGGGAGTTCGGCGAGGTCGTCACCCATCTCGCCCGTCCGAACCCCCTGTGGGACGCGCTCGACGCCCGCCCCGAGGTGCTGCTCAGCGTCGTCGACGACTACGCGTTCGTGCCGGGCGCGTGGCAGGCGCCGCCCGGCACCCCGGCCGAGCACGGGACGCCGACCAGCGTGTACGCCGCCGTCCAACTGCGGTGCACGGCCCGCGTCGTGGACGACCCGGAGGAGAAGGCGGCGCTCCTCAACCGGCAGGTGGGCCACTTCCAGCCGCCGGGGCTGTCGACGACGGTGGCGGTGGGCGAGGCCCCGTACGGACGGATGCTCTCGGGCATCCGGGGCGTCCTGCTCCAAGTGACCGACGTACGGGCCAAGTTCAAGTACGCCGGCCACAAGCCGCAGGAGGTCCAGGACCGGATCGCCGCGGGACTGGCCGAGCGGGGCGCCCCCCGGGACGCCGCCGCGCTGGCGACCCAGCGGCGGCGGCGTCAGGAGGCGTAGGCCTCACCCGGCGGAACGCGCCTCCGCCACGGCGAGGCCGAGGACCGCGGCAAGGAGCAGCACGGTGCCCGCCACGGTGGCCGCCGTCAGGCTCTCCCCCAGCAGCGTCACCGCGATGACGGCCGCCGCCACCGGCTCCAGGAGCATGATCACGGAGACGGTTGCGGAGCGCACGGCGGCCGCGCCCGCGAAGTACAGGGTGTAGGCGAGCGCGGTCGGCACCGACGCCGTGTACACCAGCAGGCCCAGGACTTCGAGGTGCTCGCCCGTGTGCGGGACCAGCCCCTCGGCCGCCCCGAACGGCAGCAGGGCGAGCGAGGCCACCGCGAACGTACCGACGGTCGTGCCGAGTTGGTCACCGGTGCGGCCCGCCCGCCCGAACCAGCGGGTGAGCAGCGTCATCACGGCGTATCCGGCCGCGGAGAGCAGGGCCCACAGCACGCCCAGCGGGCGGACGGCCGCGCCGCCGCTCCCCAGGACCAGCACGAGGCCGCGGGACACCGGAAGTCGGGGCCCGACGGGAGGGACGGGAGCGGAACCGGGCACGGCTGAGCCGGCCTGGACGGCATGCGACACGTGGATCTCCACGGGAAGAGGCCCCGCAGGAACGGGACCGCGGACACGGACCGTCGTGGGCGGGCAGCCGTGTCCCGCTCGGGACGTGCCCGAGCCGGGGATCTGCGCAAGAGAACGGCCGCCCGCACGAAGGCCTGTTCCGGGGCGCGCGCCGAAGGGATCAGGCAGCGTCGGGTCGGCCGGCGTCGGAGGACGGCGGTCGCACGCCTGCGTGATCGCGGGACACGCCCGGGCCCGGCCCACCAGGGGCCGGACAGGCCCTACGCGGCCGGCGGCGGAAGAACGAGCCAGTGTTCATGCACGGCCGTCACCCTAGACGGCGCCGCCCGAGCGGGACAACGCGTTTTCCGGCGCGACGGCGGGCTCCGGCTCCGCGGCCGCCGGCTTCGACGACTGCGCGATGAACGCCCCGAACAGCACGACCGCGCCGCCGAACAGCTGCGGCGCCGAGAGGTGCTCGCCCAGCATGACCCAGGCCAGCACGGTCGCGATAACCGCTTCGAGACAGGCCACGACCCCGGCGACCTGCGGCGAGAGCCGTCGCACGGACACCACGCCGGTGACGTACGCGACGACGGTGGCGAGCAGCACGATCCAGCACAGCAGCAGCCAGGCGGGGACGGCCGTGCCGTTCATCGCGGCGCTGCCCGCGAGCACCGACCAGTCCATGCCCCACGGGCGGGCGATGACGGTGAGCAGGACGGCACCGATCAACAGGCCGTACGCGATCACACCGAGCGGGTCCGGAACCCCACCCTCGGCGGACCCCGCGTCGCTGCCCTGGTCGGACAGGACGAAGTAGCCGACCTGGCAGCAGGCGGCGCCCAGCGCGAGGAGCAGGCCGAGGACGTCGAAGCTCAGCCCCGACCACACCTCCACCACGCAGGCGAGACCGCCGACGGCCAGCACGACACCGAGCGCGGCGGCGCGGGTCACGGGCTTGTGCTGGACGAAGCGGACCCAGCCGAGGACGAGGGCGGGCGCCAGGTACTCGATGAGCAGGGCCACCCCGACGGGGATGCGGGAGATGGCGGCGAAGTAGCAGGCCTGTACACCCGCGACGGCGAGCAGGCCGAACCCGGCGAGCAACAGGGGCCGGCGCAGAACGAGCGAGCGGTGGCGCCAGGCCACGGGCAGCATGACGAGGGCGGCTCCGGCGACGCGCAGCCACACCACGTACAGGGAGTCGAGCCCCGCCTCGATCAGCGGTTTGGCGGCGACACCCGACCCGCCGAACGCGAGCGCGGAGACCAGGGCGAGCCCCAGCCCGAAGCCGCGCCCACTGGTTTCCTGACTCCCCTGAGACCCCTTTGACCCGTGCACCGGCACATCATGACAGGCACGGTCAGGACCGTCATCCCCGATGACCCCTGTCTCACAGGACGGACGGCCGACTCCTCCGCGGGGTGCGTCAGTTCAGCCGCTTGCGCAGCAGTTCCACGTCGACACCGGCCCGTCCGAGCACCTCGACGGCGCGGCATTCCGCGTCCGCGGCGGACGCCGCCAGCGCGGCCAGCACGTCCACGCCGCGGGCCCGCTCGTCACCGCGGGAGGCCGCCCGCTCGGCGCCGCTCTCCATCGCGGCGATGGCGACGGGCGACCAGCCGGGAGCCGCGCGCACGACGGGCACGGCTCCGGAATCCTCCACGGCGCCCTGCCACTGGAGTCCGTAGCCGATGCTGCGCTGCACGAGATAGCCGAGCAGCCGGGCGACCTGCCCGCCATCGGGGAAGGCGTCGCGGACCTCGGGGTCGACCTCCAGGAGCGAATGCAGCAGATGTGCGGTGTCGATCTGCTGATCCCCGTCCCGTACCGCGCGCCGCTTGGCTCCCGAGACGACCAGGGCGAGCTCGTCACTGAGCCGGATCTCGGGGAATTCTTCGCTGGGGTGGCCGTGCGCGCTGGCGTCGGACGGGAGAGGACTTTGCACGTACCCCACCTCATCAGGCCTGATGTACAGGAACATCCCCGGAGGGAAGCATCTTCGCGTCCGACACAAGTTGGGCACAGCCGCGCGACGTCTCCTCCTCAAGGATGAGATCGCCCCGCTCGCCCCAGGGGGCGCGCACTGTCTCGCCCTGCGCCCCGCCCGCAACCACACCCCCCTCACATTTCGTCCGTCGCAGACATGGAGAGCAGGTGCTGGCACGTCGCCCTGCCCGCGATCGACGGCAGGAGTTACGTGTACCGGGTGTACGCGCCGGACGACGCGCTGCCGGCCGACCTGTTCTGGGACGCGTGGCACTGCCATGACGAGGGCCCGCACCCGCGTGCGTACGACGTGTTCGACGCGGCGGAGATCGTGCGGGTGCGCTGATCCGGCGGCCGTCACGCATTTCTGACGGTTCATCAGTATTGAATGTTCGAGGGCGCCCGGCTACGTTCCGCGACGACGCGACACCACAGCCCGTCACGGCTCTCGACACAAAGGGGTGGCCGCATGGCCGAAGTCAGCGCGGAAGCACGCATCGAGGCGCCCACCGAGAAGGTCTGGGCCAAGCTCACGGACTTCTCCTCGTACGGGGAGTGGAACGCCACCCACACCAGCTTCCCCAAGGGCGGCCCCTCCTCGCTGGAGGTCGGCGGCACGTTCGAGGAGAACATGAAGCTGATGGGCTTCCCGGCCGAGGTCACCTGGACCATCGAGGACCTGGAGACCGCCCGCACCCTCGCCATCAGGGGCAAGGGCCCGATGGGTGTGAACGTCGGCACGCGCTACACCCTCACCGCGGACGGGGACGCGACGACGGTCCGCATCGACGGCTCGTTCCAGGGCGCGGCCGTCTCCCTCATGGCGGGGAAGCTCAAGGACTCGGCGACCGCCGCCCTGAACGAGTCGCTGCGCAAGCTGGGCGGCCTGGTGGCCTGACGCCCGCCCCGCCGTTCCGGACGCGCAGCGTTCCGAGCACGCGCCGCTGCGGACGCACGCCGTTGCCCACACGCGAAGAGGCGCCCCGTACGTGTCGTACGGGACGCCTCTTCCACGCTCTGCCCTCCGGCTGGGCCCGCACGGGGCTCAGTCCTCGTCGGCGAGGATCAGGTACAGCTTCTTGCGCGCGTCGTTGATGACGGAGAGCGCCTTGTCGCGCTGCTCCTTGCTGCCGGTCTTCCAGACCTGGCCGAACGCCTCCATCAGGCCGAAGCCGGCCTGCCGGATCTCGTTCATGGCCTCCCAGTCAACGCCGCGACCCGCTTCCTCCCAAGGAGCCTCGGGCCCCTCTTCGGCGGCGGTGGTACCGGCGTCGGTCAGCGAGAAGAGCTTCTTGCCGCCCTCACTCGCACTGGCGATCAGGCCCTCGTCCTCGAGCAGCTGGAGCGTGGGGTAGACCGAGCCGGGGCTCGGCTTCCACGCGCCGCCGCTGCGCTCGGCGATCTCCTGGATCATCTCGTAACCGTGCATCGGGCGGTCCTTGAGGAGAGC
>NZ_JAAGMG010000041.1 GCF_010548525.1 Streptomyces sp. SID14478 | reverse complement strand
CTGCCCCGCCGCCTCGCGGCGCGCGGCGAAGGCCTCGCGGGCGCGGGCCGGCCGGTACCCCTCCTGGCGGACCGTCTGCGCGCCGACGACCACGGCGTCCGCGAGCCCGCGCAAGGTGCCGAAGATCCGCATGTCGGCGGGGCAGGAGAGGGGCTGGGAGCGGCCGTCGTGCTGGGCGGCACCGTCGAGCGAGGAGACCATGTTGGCGCGCAGCCACACCTCGCGCTCGGCCCCGGCCGGGTACGCGTAGGCGTCGGCGAGCTCGTCCAGACTCCACTCACGGCCCACGGTCCCCAGGGCCCGCGGGGACCCCTCGGATCCCTCCCGACCCTCGTGATCTGCTGTTTCGTACGTCACAGGGAACAGGCGTCGCATGACGTGCAGTGTGGCACGCCCACTAAGCTCAGGAACTGTGTCGTCCTCCACCGAAGCCGCCGGCGCCCGCCAGACGGGCCTCAGCCCCATACCCGACGCGGCCCCCCCGTCCCTGTGCGCCCGCGAGCCGCACGTCCCCGCGGAGCGCCTGGTCGCCGAGATGGTGCCGCCGCCGCGCTTCGGCTCCGTCCGCTTCGACACGTACATCCCCGACCCGAACCAGCCGAGCCAGCCGCAGGCCGTGCAGGTGTTGAGCGCGTTCGCCGCCGGGCTCGGCGGGGCGCACGCCTCGGGCACCGGCCGGAAGAAGTGGTTCGGCAAGAAGGCCGCCGCCCCGGCCGGCCCCCGCGGCGTCTACCTCGACGGCGGGTACGGCGTCGGCAAGACCCACCTGCTCGCCTCCCTGTGGCACGCGACCCCGGCCGCGCCCGAGCACAAGGCGTTCGGCACGTTCGTCGAGCTGACGAACCTGGTGGGCGCGCTCGGCTTCCAGCAGACGGTGCAGACGCTGAGCGGGCACCGGCTGCTGTGCATCGACGAGTTCGAGCTGGACGACCCGGGCGACACCGTCCTCGTCTCGTCCCTGCTCGGCAGGCTGGTCGACGCGGGCGTCGCACTCGCCGCCACGTCGAACACGCTGCCGGGCAAGCTCGGCGAGGGCCGGTTCGCCGCCGCCGACTTCCTGCGCGAGATCCAGGGCCTGTCCGCGCACTTCCGTCCGCTGCGCATCGACGGCGAGGACTACCGCCACCGCGGGCTGCCCGAGGCACCCGCGCCGTTCACCGACGAGCAGGTCACCAAGGCCGCGTACGCCACCGCGGGCGCCTCGCTCGACGACTTCCCGCACCTCCTCGCGCACCTGGCACGGGTGCACCCCAGCCGGTACGGGGCGCTGACCGACGACCTGACGGCGGTCTGCCTGACGGACGTGTCCCCCGTGCCCGACCAGTCGACGGCGCTGCGCCTCGTCGTCCTCGCCGACCGGCTCTACGACCGGGAGATCCCGGTGCTCGCGTCGGGACAGCCGTTCGACCGGCTGTTCAGCGAGGAGATGCTGAACGGCGGCTACCGGAAGAAGTACTTCCGGGCGATCTCCCGGCTCACCGCGCTCGCCCGCGACGCCAAGGACCTCGTACGCGACTGAGCGCTTGGGGCGATCAGCCTGCGGAGGGGGACTCACGGCGCCGGGGTTGATCACCGGTCGGAGGCGACCGGCGCTGCCAGTGCGACCCGCTCTTCCGGTGCGCTTCACCCCGCGACGAAGACGCACCGCGCGGAGGTGACCGCCCCCGCGATGCGACCGGTTCTTCGGGTGTGCTTCGCCCCGGCGGGCCAAGCACTGCGCGGGCACGACCGGCTCTTCGCGTGCGGCCGCTCCGCCAGGGCGACACGAGTAACCACGTCCCAACTGGCCTTACTACGCGCGTGGTTCACGCGGCGCGGCGGGCGTGGTAGACACACGGGTCACAGTTCCTGTCCGCCAGCAGGAGGTTGCACGATGTCCGTAGCACGGCAGTCCGCAACACGACGTCAACTGCTCGCCCGTACCGGCGCATTGGGGGTGGGCATCACCTTCGCGGGGAGCATGTCCGAGCTGTTCGCCGGTTCGGCGGCGGCCCAAGGGCGCACCGGGTACGGCCCGTTGGTCCCCGACCCGGACGGTCTGCTCGACCTCCCCAGAGGTTTCCGCTACAAGGTGCTCTCCCGCGAGGGAGATCAACTCCGGTCCGGGGAAGGCCCGGTGCCCAGTAACCACGACGGCATGTCCGCCTTCCGGGGCAGATCCGGCCGCGTCCACCTCGTGCGCAACCACGAGAACCGGAACACCGGCAAGGTCCCGGTGCCGACCGTCCCCGGCATCACGTACGACCCGATGGGCAAGGGCGGCTGTACGGCGCTCACGCTCGACCGCCACAACGACGTGCTGTCCGAACACGTCGCCATCGCCGGTACGGCCGTCAACTGCGCCGGGGGCCACACCCCTTGGGGCACCTGGCTCACCTGCGAGGAGACCGAGGACAAGGCCGGCACGAACGGCTACACCAAGGACCACGGCTTCATCTTCGAGGTCGACCCCGTCGACCCGCGCCGCTCCGGCGCCGTGCCGCTGACCGCGATGGGCCGCTTCCAGCACGAGGCGATCGCCGTCGATCCGCGGCGCGGCGTCGTGTACGAGACCGAGGACGCGTTCGACAAGCCCTTCGGGCTCTTCTACCGCTTCCTGCCCGAGAAGCCGAAGGGCGGGCTCGGTTCGCTGCGCGCGGGCGGCACGCTCCAGGCGATGCGGGTGCCCGGCGTGCCCGACCTGTCGCTGGTGCAGGAGACCGGGGCCAGTTTCACCGGGGTCCAGTGGGTCGATGTACCGGATCCGCTGGCCGCTCGCACCCCCGTCCGCAACCAGGACTTCGGGCCCAAGGGGATCACCCACGCCCAGAAGCTCGAAGGGTGCTACTGGGGCGGATCGTGCGTGTACTTCGTTTCGTCGTACGCGCGGAGCAGAGAGGGTTCGGCGGCCGATCACTTCGGGCAGATCTGGCGCTACGACCCCGCCGCGCGCCGGCTGACGCTGGTGATCGTCTTCGGCCCGGACACCGACGTACAGCTGCCGGGCGAGGAGCCGGACAACATCTGCCTCGCACCGAGCGGCGGCCTGATGGTGTGCGAGGACGGCGAGGGCGCGCAGCACGTCTTCGGCGTGACCCGCAAGGGCGACGTGTACGCCATGGCGCGCGGGCGGCAGAACATCGGGACCGCCGAGGCACCCGCGTGGGGCGAGTTCGCGGGCGTCACGTTCGCACCGGACGGCGACACCATGTACGTGAACTGCTACACCCCGGGCACGACGTTCGCCGTGACCGGGCCCTGGCACAAGTAGCGGGGGCGCGGCCACCGGCGCAGGATCAAAAGACCTGACCGGAAGGGGTGCGCAGTGGCCAAGGACAAGAGGAAGGGCGGCGGGAAGGGCAAGAGCGGCAAGAAGCCCGCCGCCACCGACCTGCGCGAGCTGCTGCGCATCCCCGAGGGCGAGCGGGTGGACCTCTCGTCGTACGACGCCGCGGGCACGCCCGGCGGCCCGCGGAACAAGGAAGAGGGCGTCGCCGCGACCGCCCGGATGGGCGAACGCCTCGCCGACCTCCAGGAACGCCTGTGGGCGGCGGGCACCGCCGGTGACCGGCGTCGCGTGCTGCTGATCCTGCAGGGCATGGACACCAGCGGCAAGGGCGGCACCGTCAAGCACGTCATCGGCCTGTTCAACCCGTCCGGCTGCCGCATCAAGGCGTTCAAGGCGCCCACCCGCGAAGAGCTCAACCACCCCTTCCTGTGGCGCATCGTGAAGGCGCTGCCGGAACCGGGCGAGATCGGCATCTTCGACCGGTCCCAGTACGAGGACGTCCTCATCGCCCGCGTACGGGAGCTGGTGCCGCGCAGCCAGCTCGACCGGCGATACGGGCAGATCAACCGGTTCGAGAGGTCCCTCGCGGAGGATGGGGTGACCGTCGTGAAGTGCTTTCTGCACGTCTCGTACGAGCAGCAGAAGCGGCGCCTGCTGGAGCGGCTCGACAATCCGGACAAGCACTGGAAGTTCAACCCCGGCGACATCGACGAGCGCGCGCTGTGGCCCGCCTACCAGGAGGCGTACGAGATCGCGCTGGAGCGGTGTTCCACCGAGGAAGCGCCCTGGTTCGTCGTGCCCGCCGACCGCAAGTGGTACCGCAACTGGGCCGTCAGCCGGCTGCTGCTCGCACACCTGGAGGCCATGGACCCCCAGTACCCGAAGGCCGACTTCGACGTGGAGGAGAGCCGTCGGCGGCTGCTCGCCAACCCCTGACCTGGTCCTCGAGACACGGATTCGCTGACCTGGTCCGCGAGACACAGATCCGCTGGCCTGGTCCGATGCCGACCCTCTGACCTGGGTCGATGCAGATAGGGGGCGGGCAGTGGTCCCGTACGGGTTCCAGGGCCACTACACTAACTTGCTGGATACAAGCAATAGTGTGAGTGCGGAGGCGGGGACATGAGCATGGGCAAGGGGACGGTCCATGATCCCGAGGCAGTGGCGGGAGGCCCGGACACCGGTGCCTCGAGCGCCGAGGACGCCGCGACGGGGCTCGGCAGCGAGCTCGTGCGGTTCTCCCGGCTGATCTCCGCGAGCAGGCAGCGGGCCAAGTTCGAGCAGGGCGCCGGTGAGCGCGTCCTGCTGGCACGGCTCGTACGGGACGGCGCACAGCGCGCCACCGACCTGGCCGCGGCGACGCTCCTCGACCTGTCGACCGTCAGCCGCCAGGTGCGGTCGATGGTGGAGCGCGGCCTGATCGAACGGCACCCCGATCCGGAGGACGGGCGCGGCACGCTGCTGCATCCGACCGAGGACGGCATCGCGGCGTTCGAGGCCTACCGACGCCAGCGCGACGCGGAGCTGACACAGCTCCTCCAGCCGTGGTCACCGGAGGACCGGTACCAGCTCATCCGGCTGATGGCGCGCCTCAACGACGACCTGGCACAGCATCAAATCACCCGCCACGACCCCGGTAACCACTCCGGCTCCGTGGCGCAGCAGGGAGCAAGCAAGCATGACTGAGGCCGTGTCCGCACCCCGCGGAGACACCCCCACCGACACAACGGCGATAGCCCCGCCCGCCACCGGCGGCGGTGGCCTGAGCCACCGGCAGATCCTGACCATCCTGAGCGGCCTGATGCTGGGCATGTTCCTGGCCGCGCTCGACCAGACGATCGTCTCCACCTCGATCCGCACCATCGCCGACGACCTGAACGGGCTGAGCCAGCAGGCCTGGGCGACGACGGCGTACCTGATCACCTCGACGATCGCGACGCCGCTGTACGGCAAGCTGTCCGACCTGCACGGCCGCAAGCCGTACTTCCTGGGTGCGATCAGCATCTTCATCGTCGGCTCGGCGCTGTGCACCTTCTCGACCTCGATGACCGAGCTGGCCTCGTTCCGTGCCCTGCAGGGCATCGGCGCGGGCGGTCTGATGTCCCTGGCCCTGGCGATCATCGGCGACATCGTGCCGCCCCGCGAACGGGCCCGCTACCAGGGCTACATGCTGGCGACCTTCGCCACGTCCAGCGTCGCCGGACCGCTCATCGGCGGTTTCCTGGCGGGCCAGGACAGCATCGCGGGCGTCGTCGGCTGGCGCTGGGTGTTCCTGGTGAACGTGCCGATCGGCATCATCGCGCTGTTCGTCGTCGCCAAGGTCCTCAACATCCCCCACGTCCGTCGTCAGCGGCGGATCGACTGGTGGGGCGCGTTCACCATCGCGCTGGGCGTCGTCCCGCTGCTGCTCGTCGCCGAACAGGGCCGCGAGTGGGGCTGGGACTCCTCGAAGTCACTGGCCTGCTACGGCATCGGCGTGGTCGGCATCATCGCGTGGATCCTCGTGGAGCGCCGGATGGGCGATGACGCGCTCATCCCCATGCGGCTGTTCCGCAACCCGATCTTCAGCAAGACGAGCCTGCTGTCCGTGCTCATCGGCGCGGGCATGTTCGGCGGGATGCTGATGATCCCGCAGTACCTGCAGATCGTGAAGGGCGCGAGCCCCACCAAGTCCGGCCTCGAGATGCTGCCGCTGATGCTCGGCATGATCATCGCGTCGATCGTCTCCGGCCAGATCACCGCCAAGACCGGCCGCTACAAGATCTTCCCGACCGTCGGCACCGCGCTGATGGTGGTGGCGCTCCTCCTGTTCCACTTCAAGGTCCAGTGGGACACGCCGCTGTGGGAGTCCATGGTCTTCATGCTCCTGTTCGGGCTCGGGCTCGGCGGCTGTATGCAGACGCTGGTCCTCGCCGTGCAGAACGCCGTGCCGCCGCAGGACATGGGCGTGGCCACCGCCTCGTCGACGTTCTTCCGGCAGATGGGCGCCACCGCCGGTACGGCCATCTTCCTGTCGGTGCTGTTCTCGAACGTCGGCGACAAGATCTCCTCGGCCTTCAGGAGCGCCGCGGGGACGCCGCAGTTCCAGTCCGCGCTGCACGATCCGAGCGTGCTGCACGACCCGGCCAACAAGCCGGTGCTCGACATGCTGAAGAACCCCGGCTCGGGCGGCGGGGCCTCCGACGTCCTGAGCGACTCCTCGTTCATCCAGCAGCTGGACCCGCGGCTGGCCGAGCCGTTCAAGCAGGGCTTCGCCAGCTCCATGCACGTGGTGTTCCTGATCGCGGCCGGGGTCGTCGCGCTCGGCTTCCTGATGGTGCTGTGGACCAAGGAGGTTCCGCTGCGCAAGATGTCGGGGCTGGAGGCGCGGGCCGCCGCGGAGGAGGACGGGAGTCCTGCGTCGGCGTCGGCATCGGTGCCGGCATCGGCATCGGCATCGGCATCGGCATCGGCATCGGTGTCGGTGTCGGCCTCTGTCTCTGCCGACTCCGCCGGTGACTCGGTCGCCGATTCCGCCGTGGCCAATGCCGCGGTCGCCGACGCCGCCGTCGCCGTCGCCGCTCCTGCGGCCGCGGTTCCCGTCGTCGCCGACATGTCGGGTGCGGGCGTACGGGGGTACGTCCGCGACAGTGACGGCTCGGCCGTCGCACAGGCCGTGGTCACCCTGATCGACCTGCGCGGACAGCAGCTCGGGCGTACGACGACGGGGGTGGACGGGCACTACTTCGTCGCCGCCCCCGCCGGTGGTACGTACGTCCTCATCGGCTCCGGCGGCGCGCGGCAGCCGCAGGCCACCACGGTGACCGTCGGCGACTCCCCCGTCGACTTCGACCTGCTCCTCACCGGGGCGGCGGGGCTGACCGGCACCGTCGTCGAGACGTACAGCGACGGGCCGCTGCCCGGCGCCCTCGTCATCGCCACCGATGTGCGCGGCGAGGTCGTCGCCACCGGGACCGCGGACGTCACCGGCGACTTCGTCT
This sequence comes from Streptomyces sp. SID14478, assembly GCF_010548525.1. Classification (GTDB taxonomy): domain Bacteria; phylum Actinomycetota; class Actinomycetes; order Streptomycetales; family Streptomycetaceae; genus Streptomyces. Next base: position 6,492 of record NZ_JAAGMG010000041.1, on the reverse strand, counting down.
TCGGTGACCTGGTCCCCGGCAGCTACACCCTCGCGGTGAGCGCGCCCGGGCACCGGCCCTCCGCGCTGCCGGTGGAGGTCGTCGGCGGCTCCGCCAACCACTACCCGGTACGCCTCGACCCGGGCGCCCGGGTCCACGGCACCGTCCGCGACAGTGCGGGGCGGCCGTTGGGCGAGGCGCGGGTGACGCTGCTCGATGCCGCCGGGAACACCGTCGGGTCGGCCGTCACCGGGGTGGACGGCGCGTACGCCTTCCAGGACCTCGACAGCGGTGAGTACACGGTCATCGCCAGTGGGTACGCGCCGCAGGCTGTGCCGTTGCGGCTGGATCGTGAGGGGCGGCATGACGTGGATGTGGATCTCAGTCACTGAGTTGCTGAGGCGCTGAGGCGCTGAGGCGCTGATTTCGTCGCTGAGTGCGTAGTTGCTGAGTGCGTAGTTGCTGAGTGCTTAGTTGTGAGTGCTTAGTTGTGAGTGCTTAGTTGCTGAGGCGATGATTTCGTGGGCTTTTGATCTGGTCCAGAAAGCGGGCCGTGGTGTGGCAGATCGTGCCGCGCCGCGGCCCGCTTGACGTATGCGTGCGGTGGGCAGGGTGCCCGTATGTCTCAATTACAGGAACAGGCATGGGAGTTCGCGGACGACCGGCACCATCTGGCGGCCGCCACCAGGACGCCGGAGCGGGTCGTCGCCTATATACAGGCCGGCGCGAGCCTGTGGGATCTCGGGATACGCCCCGTGGGAATCTTCGGGTCGTACCACGACGGGGACACCGTCGATCTCGCCAAGGCCGGGCGCCTGCCCGTCGACGAGGTCACGTATCTGGGAGCCGGGGCCGGGCTCGGACTCGACGACGTGCTCGCGGCGCAGCCCGATCTCGTGGTGGCGCTGACGTACGGCGGCGGGCAGGTCTACGGGGTCGAGCCGGACCTGGCGAAGCACCTGGAGGAACACGTACCGGTCGTGGTGATCGACGTGGGGCAGGGGCGGGGGCTGGCCGGGGTGCGGGAACGGATGGCCGAGCTCGGGCGGTCGCTCGGGGTGGCCGAAGGGGCCGGGGCGCTCGGTGAACTGACGCGGGCGGAGCGGGAGTTGGCGGAGGTTGCGTCGGGGGCGGCGGTGGGGGCGGAGGGGGCCGGGGCGGTGCGGGTGCTGGCTCTCTCGCCGGGAGGGCCGGACAGTGTGCATCTTGCGCGGCCGGCGAAGTGGCCCGATCTGAGTGCGCTCACGGGGCTGGGGGTGCGCATGGTGGAGCCGCCCGAGGGGCCCGGGGCGAACTGGCACACCGGGACCTGGGGCGACGCGGCCGAACTGGCGCCGGATGTGGTGCTGGTGGACGCGCGGGCCAATGCGGCGCCGCGCGGGCAGTACGCCGGGGACGCGCAGTGGGCGGCGGTGGCCGAGCGGGCCGTCGTGCTGCCGTGGAACCCGGAGATTCCGGCTAGCGCGGTCGCGCATGCGGGGTTCTTCGGTGGGGTGGCGGAGGTGTTGCGGGGGCGCTCCGCTCGGTGACCCGGGTTCGGGGTGGGCGGCTCCCCTTAGCGACCTGGGATCGGGTGCGCCGTGAAGGGAGGGTGGCCGCCTGGGCGATCATTGGCGGCCGGCCGTTCGCTCCGACAGGTGTGTGGTCGGGTACGGGGACGCCCGGGGCATGTCCGTGCTCGCCATCTTGATGGCAGCGCCGCGTGCTTCGGGCCTGCCACCGCGTGAACTGTGCTGCGCGCGCACATGCCCCGACCGTCCCCTCCCGTCTCGTACGCGGCCAACCGCCGGGAGTAGATGCGCGGTGCACCGCCCTCGGCCCCGGCTTCCCTCCCGTCTCGTACGCGGCCAACCGCCGGGAGTAGGCACGCGGTGCACCGCCTCGGTGCGCGCTCGCCATCGGCCCCGGCTTCCCTCCCGTCTCCTACGCGGCCAGCCGCCAGGAGCAGGCGGCGTCGGCCTCCTTCCCGTCTCGTACGCGGTCGACCGCCGGGCGTGGTGCACCGCCTCGTACGCGTCGGGCGTGGGTGTGGGCTGTGGTTGAACTCCTGGGTCAGGTGCGGGGCTTGGGGCTCAGTGGGGTGAACGCCCACCACACCAGCAGGGTCGTGCCTGCCCCGGCCAGTGCGCCGGCCGCGGTGTCGGAGAGCCAGTGGGCGTGGAGCCAGGTGCGGCTCCACATCATCGTGAGGGTCAGGAGCGTGGCGGCCGGGTACCACAGGCGGCGGGTGGGTGGGGGCAGGAAGGCGGCGATGGTCAGTACCGTCATCGCCATCGTCGCGGCGTGGCCGGAGGGGAACGAGCCGTGGTCGACGGCGACCAAGGGGTGTGGTGGGCGCGGGCGGTCCACCATGTGTTTGAGGGCCTGGACCGCGAGTTGGGTCGCCAGGGTCGCCGTGAGGACGAAGAGTGCTCGGCGGGGGCGGCGCAGGGCGAAGAGGAGGGCCGTTGCCGCCAGGGGGACGAGGGCGCCGTACGGGCCGCCGAACCAGTTGAGGGCGGACGCGAGTGCCTGCGCGGGCCCCTTGTGCGGGCCGCCCATCCAGCGCAGCCAGGTGTCGTCCCAGGACTGGAACGGGGGGTGCGCGGCGCCGTTCGCGCGGATCAGTGCGCCGATCGCCAGGGGTAGCAGCAGGCAGATGGCGGTGGGCAGGGCGTGGGAGGGGCGGCGCTTCGGGCGCGGCACGGTGAGGGTCATGGGAGGCGATGCCTTTCCGGGCTGGGGGCGGCCGTGATGGTGACACGTGTCAGCTCGGGTGCGCCAGACCCCTTCGGCGGAAATCTTGGTCAGGTCAGGCCGAGGACTCGCGCGGCTCGATCTGAGCCGTCGAGCGGAAGCGCACCCCCGGGCGGATCGAGTCGTCCGTGACCAGGCGGTCTACGAGGGCCGCCACCTCGTGCGGCTCGGGCAGTCGCGTGCGCACGCTCGTCAGGCGGGGGCGCAGCAGGCGGGCGATGAGGAGGTCGTCCGCGCCGACCAGGGCCGTGTCACGCGGGACGTCGGTTCCGGCGTCCTGAAGGGCGCGCAGCAGGAGCATCGCGTACTCGTCGTTGTATCCGAAGATGCCGTCCAAGTGCGCCGCAGATACTGCTACTTGGGCCGCCGACTCCTCGGTGTAGGCCAGCGGGAGGGGGGTCAGCGTCGCGCCCGGGAACGCTGCTGCCGCCCGCTGTGCCCCCGTCAGGCGCGGGGCGCTGAAGGAGTCGAGGCCGTGTTCCTGCGGGATCACGACGCCCAGGCTGCGGCGGCCGGACGACAGGAGGTGGGCGGCCGCGACGGCGCCGATCTCCTCCTGGTCCATCGTGATGCCGTGGGCGCCGGGGGCCGGGGGCGGGCCGAAGGAGAGGACCGCGCGGGTGCCCGAGCGGTGCAGGATCTCGACCGAGTCCCGCGTGAGGGGGGCGCCGAACGTCGCCAGGACCGCCGCCGGGCGCAGTTCCGCCCAGGCGCGGGCCGTGTCCTGCGGGGAGCGGTCGGCGCGGGCGCCGTGCAGGACGCCGGTGTAGCCGTACTTTTCCAGGGCGGTCTGGAAGTGCGCGACGAACGTGGCGAAGAGGGGGCCGAAGGCCGGGACCGTGTCCGCCGGGACCGCGATCAGGACCAGACCGCTGCTGCCGGAGCGCAGTGAGCGGGCGGCGGCGTGGGGGACGTATCCGAGTTCCTGTGCGGCCTTCTTGACCTTGGCCTGGGTGGCGGCGCTGACCTTGCCCGCCGCCTGGCCGTTCAGCACGTAACTGACCGTCGCGCGGGACACCCCGGCGTGCCGGGCGACCGAGGCGCTGGTGGGGGCGGACTCGTTGTGTGCGCTGTCGTTCATGGCTGTGTGGATCCTTTCACAGCCGCCTGTGCGGGTTTTTTCGGACTGCGGGTCTGGTGCGGGGCGGAGGGGGGTGCTAGAAATCCGTTACACGTGTCAACTTACACGTGTCACCCCGCTCGGCCGGCTCGTCGCCGTCCGTCCGTCATGAGGAGGAGGGCACCGTGGCCCTTTCCGCCCCACGCCACACCCGGACCGCCGTTCCCGGCGCCCCGGACCGCACCCCGCGCGGCCTGCTGCCGCTGCTCACCCTCGGCAACACCGCCATGTTCACCCTGTACATCGGGGTGGGCGGGGTGCTGCTGCCGTTGCAGATCGAGCACATCGACCGTGCCGACAAGGTCGCGATGCTGGGGCTGGTGAGCGGGGTGAGTGCCGTGTTCGCCACCCTGTTCAACCCGGTGGCCGGTGCGCTGTCCGACCGGTCCGGGCGGCGCAATCCCTGGATCCTCGGGGGCGGGCTCGCGGCCGTCGGGGCGATGGCGCTGCTCGGTGGCGTGCACACCGTGCTGCTGGTCGCCCTCGCCTGGTGCGTCGGCCAGGCCGTCATGAACGTCTTCCAGGCCGCCCTCACCTCCGTCGTCCCCGACCGGGTGCCGCTGTCCGTACGCGGGAAGGCCTCCGCCGCCGTGGGGCTGGGGATGCCGCTCGGGTCGACGCTGGGGGCCCTGATCGGGTCCGCGTTCACCCATCACCTGCGGACCGGCTATCTCGTCCTCGGGCTGTTCGTCGCCGTCGCCGCCCTCGCCTTCACCGCCGGTACGCGGGAGGAGAGGCGGCCCCCTGCCGAAGCGGTGCCGCTGAAGCGGCAGTTCGCCGCCTTCATGAGCGCGCTGCGCTCCCACGACTTCAAGTGGGCTTTCATCGGGCGGGCGTTGCTCGTGTTGGGCTACTTCTGCGTCTTCGGCTACCAGCTGTACATCCTGGACGATCACATCGCGCTGCCGACGGGGATGGAGCCCGCCGACGCCGTCGCGATCCTCACGCCGCTGTCGGCCGTGGCCATGGCGGTCGCCACGGTGGTGGGCGGTCTGCTGTCCGACCGGCTGGACCGGCGCAAGCTCTTCGTCGGCGTCTCCGCGCTGGTGTCCGCCCTGTCGCTGCTGATCCCCGCCGTCTCCCCCACCTGGCCCGCGATGCTCGTCTTCGCCGGGCTGAACGGGCTCGGGTTCGGCTGCTTCCTGGCCGTCGACAACGCCCTGGTCACCATGATCCTGCCCAGCGACGGGGACGCCGCGCGCGATCTGGGCGTCCTCAACATGGCCACCGCGGGACCGCAGATACTCGCCCCGTTCGTGGCCTCCGTCATCGTGTCCGTCTGCGGTGGGTACACCGTCCTGTTCCTCGTCGGCGCGGCGCTCTCCGTGTTCGGCGCGCTCGCCGTCCGCCCGATCCGCGGCGTGCGCTGAGCACCGTACGACCCCCGTGCGCCTGCGCGTACGAAAGAGAAAGGCAGTCTTGATGAAGTTGCACACCCGGGAATGGGGCAGCGGTGACCGCGTCGCCCTGCTGGTCCACGGGATCATGTCGGACCACCGCACCTGGCGGCGGGTGGGCCCCGCGCTCGCCGAGCGGGGCTACCGGGTGATCGGTGTCGACCTGCGCGGGCACGGCGCGAGCGGGCGCGGCGCGTACAGCGTCGGGGCGTTCGCCGACGACCTCGTGGAGACGGTGCCGGTGGGCGTGGAGCTGGCCGTCGGGCACTCGCTCGGCGGGCTCGCCCTGGCGCTGGCGGTGGAGCGGCTCGCGCCGCGGCGTGCCGTGTACTCGGACCCCGCGTGGGCGCTGACGCAGGCCGTCGACCCGGCCCTGTTCATGGAGTTCCGCACCGCAGGGCGCGAGATGATCACGAACCTCAATCCGCGCTGGGACGAGGCCGACGTGGACGTCGAGCTGGCGACGCTGGCCGCCTGGGACCCGCGGTCGGCGCTGTCCGTCGCCGGGGAGCACGCCCTCGACCGGACGCCCGCGCGGGCCGTCGTGCCGTCGCTGGTGCAGGTGGCGAGGCCGAGCTTCCTCGTCTCGGAGGAGATGAAGGAGGAGTTGGTGCGGCGCGGGTTCGAGGTGCGGACCGTGCAGGGCGCCGGGCACACCATCCACCGGGACGACTTCGACGGGTTCATGAAGTCCTTGGAGGGGTGGCTGTGAGCGGGAGCGGTGAGGTGATCGCGCTGGTCGGCGGCGGCCAGGTGCGGGGCACCCGGCGGCGCGGTGGCGTCCAGCGGTACCTGGGGATTCCCTACGCGGCCGACCCGGTCGGGGAGTTGAGGTTCCGGCCGCCCGTGAAGCCGCGGGCGTGGAGCGGGGTGCGGGACTGCCGGGCCGCCTCGCCCGCGCCGCCGCAGGGCCCCGATCAGCTGCTGGAGGACGTGGTCGGGGCGGAGCGCGTGGCGACCGACGAGGCCGGGTCGCTCACGGTCAACGTCTGGGCGCCCGACGGGGGCGCCGCGCGGCCGGTGCTGGTGTGGGTGCACGGCGGCGCCTACGTCCAGGGGTACGGGCACCAGGTGTGGACCGACGGCGAGCGGCTCGCCGAGCGGTACGGCGTCGTGGTCGTCTCCCTCAACTACCGTCTGGGGGCGCTCGGTTGGCTGTACGTGCCCGAGCTGCTCGGCGAGGAGTACGCGGGCAGCGGCAACCTGGGGCTGCAGGACCAGATCGCCGCCCTGGCGTGGGTGCGGGACAACATCGCGCAC
>NZ_JAAGMG010000009.1 GCF_010548525.1 Streptomyces sp. SID14478 | reverse complement strand
AGCGGCCCCACGACGACACCGGAGCGCAGTCCGCCCGCGGCCGCCGCGAGCCGCCCGAGCCGCGCCGGATCGGCCCCGTCCGTATGCAGGTCGACCGGGCAGCCGTGCTCGGCGGCGACCTCAAGTACCGCCTCTACGTAGCCCGTTGGATCGGGGTCCAGATCGGGGCAGCCGCCTACTACGGATGCGCCCATCTTCACCGCGTCCCGCAGCATCGCGAGGCCGTCCGCCCCGGCGATTCCGGTCAGCAGCCGGGGCATCGCCACCGTCCGCAGATCCGCGAGCCCCACCAGCGAACGCCGCGCCTTCAGGGCGGCCTCCATGGAATCGAGCCCCTCCATGTCGCCGATCCGCACATGGGAGCGCAACGCGGTCGCCCCGTGGCCGAGTTGCAGCAACGCGGACTCGGTGGCACGTCGCTGGACGTCCTCCGCGTCGTACGACACGGGCCCGTCGCTCTCCGCCGACAGGGCCGTGTCGCCGTGCGCGTGCGGTTCCGCGGGGGCGGGCAGCAGGAGGTACCCGGAGAGGTCCACGCGCGAGGTGTGGGCGGTGAGACTGCCGGCCGTGCCGACCGCCTCGATGCGCCCGCCGCCCAGCCGCACGTCCACGGTCCTGCCGTCGGTGAGCCGGGCGCCGCACAGCAGCAGGCCGGAGGCGTCCGGGGCGTCGTCCGGGGAGCCGGGGGAGGGGGGCTGCTGCGGCGGGCTGTCGGGCATCGCGCTCCTGAGGGCTCGTCGAGGGCTCGTGCTGCGGACAAGATCACGCAGGGTGGGACGAGCCTAGGACGGCGGCGAGGGAGCTTCGGGGAGGGCCGCAATAGTCGTACGGATGAGGTCCGCGGGGCGCCTGTGCCGCCCGCCCTCAAAGGATTTGGGCGATCGGCGGGCGACCGTGTAATGTCTTCATCGCTCGCCCCAATAGCTCAGTCGGTAGAGCGTCTCCATGGTAAGGAGAAGGTCTGCGGTTCGATTCCGCATTGGGGCTCTGGTGTGAAGTTCCCTCACCTTCGGGTGAGGGGTCATCGCATCACAGCGGTGTAGCTCAGTCGGTAGAGCAAGCGGCTCATAATCGCTGTGTCACCGGTTCAAGTCCGGTCACCGCTACTGACAGTAGCCGATTGTGGGGTCGGTCCTTCGATCGGCTACTCTTTTATGCGTTAATCCATCCCGTCCCGTCCGTCAAGGAGCACTCACGTGGCTGCCACCGACGTCCGCCCGAAGATCACGCTGGCCTGCGTGGAGTGCAAGGAGCGGAACTACATCACCAAGAAGAACCGGCGTAATGACCCGGACCGTCTTGAGATGAAGAAGCACTGCCCGCGTTGCAACGCGCACACCGCGCACCGCGAAACGCGATAAATCAGGCTCGCACACGAGGCCGTCCCCGTAAGGGGGCGGCCTCGTGTCGTTGACCCAGCTGGTTCAACGACGTTGTTCACCCACCTCGTTCTCGCATCCAGGAGGTGCCGAGTCCATGGCGCTCGACCAGTCCTTCGTGGGGCGGACCTACCCGCCCACCGCTCCGTATGAGGTCGGCCGGGAGAAGATCCGCGAGTTCGCCGAGGCGGTGGGCGACACGAACCCCGCCTACGCCGACCGCGAGGCGGCGCTGGCGCTCGGTCACCCCGATGTGATCGCGCCGCCGACCTTTGTGTTCGCCATCACGTTCAAGGCCGCGGGCGACGTCGTCCACGACCCGGAGCTGGGGCTCGACTACAGCCGCGTCGTGCACGGCGACCAGAAGTTCGCCTACACGCGCCCGGTGCGCGCGGGCGACAAGCTGGCCGTCACGTCGACGATCGAGGCCATCAAGTCCCTTGCGGGCAACGACATCATCGACGTCCGGGGCGAGGTCCACGACGAGGCGGGCGAGCACGTCGTGACCGCCTGGACGAAGCTCGTCTCGCGCGCGGCAGAGGAGGCGTGACCATGGCGACGACCATCAAGTACGCGGACGTCGAGGTCGGCACCGAGCTGTCGGCGCAGACGTTCCCGGTGACGCGCGCCATGCTCGTCCAGTACGCGGGCGCCTCCGGCGACTTCAACCCGATCCACTGGAACGAGAAGTTCGCGGTCGAGGTCGGCCTGCCGGATGTGATCGCGCACGGCATGTTCACCATGGCCGAGGCGATCCGCGTGGTCACCGACTGGGTCGGTGACCCGGCAGCCGTCGTCGAGTACGGGGTGCGCTTCACCAAGCCGGTCGTCGTCCCGAACGACGACAAGGGCGCCGAGATCCAGGTCAGCGGCAAGGTCGCGGCCAAGCTCGACGACAACCGCGTACGGGTCGACCTGGTCGCCACGAGCGCGGGGCAGAAGGTGCTCGGCATGTCGCGGGCGGTCGTTCAGCTGGTCTGACCGCCGCCGTCGCGCCGCCTTGTGCGCGCAGGTAAGGGGCGTCCTCCATGGGAGGGCGCCCCTTACGCGTGGGCGGGGGTTGACGTAGATAGTGATTGGCCACTAACTTAATCGCATGGTCAGGATGAGTGCGGAGGAGCGGCGCGAGAGCGTCACTCGCGCGGCGATGATCGAATTCGCCCGCGGTGGCTACAAGGGCACCTCCACCGAGGCGATCGCCCAGCGGGTGGGCGTCTCGCAGCCGTACCTCTTCCGGCTGTTCCCCGGGAAGCAGGCCATCTTCCTCGCCGCGTCCCGGCGCTGCTGCGAGCGGACCACGGAGGTCTTCCGCGAGGCGTCCGAGGGGCTGCACGGCGAGGAGGCCCTGCACGCCATGGGGCAGGCCTACCAGGCGCTCATCGCCGACGATCCGGACGTCCTGCTCATGCAGATGCAGATGTACGTCGCCGTGGCCTCCGCGGAGGCGTCCGGTGACGCGGAGTTCGGCGAGGACCTGCGGGCCGGCTGGATGGAGATGTACGACACGGTCCAGCGGGCGCTGGGTCCGGGCGTCGAGGAGACCACGCAGTTCCTCGCGTACGGGATGCTCGTCAACGTCCTGGTGTCGATGGGCTTCCGGCCCGATCACCGGGTGTGGACCGGCTTCTACGAGTCGGCTCAGCCCAAGTAGCCGGCGGTCCGGACGGTCGGCAGCGTGTGTCGCGCGGGTGCGCATTTTTGTACCCACGAAAGTTAGTCATCAATAACTAACCTCAGTGATCGCAGGGGGAAGCAATGTCACAGCACCAAGCACCGGATCAGCGCGGGGGAGCCGTCTGGGCCCTCGTCATCACCAGCGTCGCCGGATTCATGGCGGCCCTCGACAACCTCGTCGTCACCACGGCCCTGCCGTCCATCCGCCAGGACCTCGGCGGGGCCCTCGACGACCTGGAATGGACGGTCAGCGCCTACACACTGACCTTCGCTGTCCTGCTGATGTTCGGCGCGGCACTCGGCGACCGGTTCGGCCGGCGCCGGCTCTTCCTGGTCGGCATCACGGTCTTCACCGGAGCCTCGGCGGCCGCGGCGATGTCCACCGGGATCGGCGCCCTGATCGCCGCCCGGGCGGTGCAGGGGGTCGGCGGCGCCATCATGATGCCGCTCACCCTGACCCTGCTCAGCGCCGCCGTCCCGGCCGCCAAGCGCGGCATGGCGTTCGGCATCTGGGGCGCGGCCAACGGACTCGCGGTCGCCTCAGGACCGCTGATCGGCGGGGCGCTCACCGAACACGTCTCCTGGCACTGGATCTTCTGGCTGAACGTGCCGGTCGGCCTCGCCCTGCTGCCGCTCGCCCGCCTGCGCCTCAAGGAGTCCCACGGCACCGGCGCCCCGCTCGACATCGTGGGCACCGTGCTCGCCAGCGGCGGCCTTTTCGGCATCGTGTACAGCCTGGTCCGGGCACCCGTCGTCGGCTGGACCGACGCCATCGTGCTGACCGGGCTGTTCGCCGGCGCGGCCCTGCTCATCGGGTTCGTCCTCCACGGGATCCGCGCCAAGAACCCCATGCTCCCCATGCGCCTCTTCCGCTCCCGCGCCTTCGCCGGGGTCAACGCCGCGAGCCTGCTGATGTTCCTCGGCATGTTCGGCTCGATCTTCCTGCTCAGCCAGTTCCTGCAGGGCGTGCTCGGCTACTCGCCCACCGAGGCGGGCCTGCGGATGCTGCCCTGGACGGCCATGCCGATGCTCGTCGCGCCGATAGCCGGATACCTGTCCGACCGGATCAGCGGCCGCACGGTCGCCGCGACCGGCCTGTTCCTGCAGGCCGTCGGGCTCGGCTGGTTCGCCGTCGTGATCTCCGCCGACGTCTCGTACGCGGCCCAGCTGCCGGCCCTGATCGTCAGCGGCCTCGGGATGTCGCTGTACTTCGCCCCTGCCTCCAACCTGGTGATGTCCAGCGTCCGGCCCCAGGAGCAGGGCATCGCGTCCGGCTCCAACAACGCCCTGCGCGAGGTCGGCGGCGCACTCGGCATCGCCATCATGGCGTCGATCTTCTCGGCGCAGGGCGGCTACGACTCCGCCCAGCACTTCGTGAACGGCATCGAGCCCGCGCTGTGGGTGGGCGCCGTGGTGGTCGCGCTCGGCGGAGTCGCCGCGATGTTCATCCCGCGGACCGACCGGACCGGCGCGGCGGACGGGACCGCGCACACCGTGGTCCAGGGCACCGAGCCTGCCGCGCAGGTCCTGGAGAGCGCCTGACATCCGTCCTGACCTCAGTCCTGACATCCGTCCGTGCGGACGCGAAGGGAGCACGTCGTGCCGACACTGCCCTGGACCACCCCGAACACCCCGCCCACGCGCGCGGAGGCCACGGTCTTCGCCTCCCGTTTCGAGACCCGCACCCTATGGGGCGCCCTGAAGTTCTTCTTCCGTACGCCCACGATCTGGCGCCAGGTGAGCCGGGCCCCCGGCGCCTACGGAGCCACCTTGAAGGCGGCGCCTTTCCGGCGCACCTTCTGGACGCTGTCCGTCTGGGAGTCGCCCAAGGCCCTCAAGAACTTCGCGGCCTCCGCGCCGCACGGGCCGATCGCGGCCGGACTGCGCGGACACATGGCGGACGCGAAGTTCGTCACCTGGACGACGTCCACGGACGCTCTGCCGCTCGACTGGGAGGACGTCCTGCGGCGCCTGCGGTGACGCCCGGCACGAACGACGGCCCTGCCCGAGCGGCGGGGCCGTTCTCGTACCCTGGAGCGCGTGCAGGAACTCCACGAAGCCCCCCTCGCCCCCCTGACCACCTTCCGGCTCGGCGGCCCCGCCACCCGGCTGCTCACCGCGACGACCGACGCCGAGGTCATCGACGCCGTGCGCGAGGCGGATGCCACCGGGACCCCGCTGCTGATCATCGGCGGCGGCAGCAACCTCGTCATCGGCGACGCCGGCTTCGCGGGCACCGCCCTGCGCATCGCCACCCAGGGCTTCGAACTCACCGGTACGAAGCTGGAACTGGCGGCCGGCGAGGTGTGGACCGACGCCGTGGAGCGCACCGTCGAGGCCGGTCTCGCGGGCATCGAGTGCCTCGCGGGCATCCCCGGCTCCGCCGGCGCGACGCCGATCCAGAACGTGGGGGCGTACGGCCAGGAGGTCTCCGCCACCATCACCGAGGTGGTCGCCTACGACCGCACGTCGGGCGAGACGGTCACGATCCCGAACGCCGAGTGCGCCTTCTCGTACCGCCACAGCCGTTTCAAGGGCGAACCCGACCGCTACGTAGTCCTGCGGGTGCGCTTCGAGCTGGAGGACGCGGGCGGCCTGAGCGCGCCCATCAAGTACGCGGAGACCGCTCGCACCCTCGGCGTCGAGGCGGGTGACCGGGTGCCGGCCGCCACCGCGCGCGAGACCGTCCTGAAGCTGCGGGCAGGCAAGGGCATGGTGCTCGACCCGGAGGACCACGACACCTGGTCGGCCGGTTCGTTCTTCACCAACCCGATCCTTACGGATGCGGAGTTCGCGGCCTTCCACGCGCGCGTGGCCGAGCGTCTGGGCCCCGACATGAAGGCGCCCGCTTTTCCGGCAGGTGAGGGCCTGACGAAGACGTCGGCCGCCTGGCTCATCGACAAGGCGGGCTTCACCAAGGGCTACGGCTCCGGCCCGGCCCGCATCTCCACGAAGCACACCCTCGCCCTCACCAACCGCGGCGAGGCCACCACCGAGGACCTCCTCACCCTGGCCCGCGAGGTCGTGACGGGCGTCCGCGACGCTTTCGGGGTCACGCTGGTCAATGAGCCGGTCACCGTCGGCGTAAGCCTCTGAGCTGCAATTATTCGTTGACCTGGAGGGACTTCGTCCCTGATAGTGACGGCGTCGAGACGATCGACGCGTACATCAGGGGTGGGGACCACAGATGCAGGAGACCGACGGGCAGTCCGTGCTGCCCGCGTACGAGCGCGCACGATCGCTGCTGCGCGCGGGGGAGTGGAGACAGGCGCGCACCGAGGCGCAGTCGGGCCTCGACGCCCACGGGCCGCACGCGGGCCTGTACGCCGTCCTCGGCCGCGCCCATGCGGCGCAGGACGAGGACGATCACGACACCGCCGCGGAGCTCGCCTTTCGGACCGGGCTCGACGCCTTCCCCGACGACCTCGACCTGCTCGCCGCCTACGCCGAGTTCGGGCTCGCCGGTGACGTCATGGAGCAACCGGGCAGGCAGGCGCGCGGGCGGGAGGCGGCCGCGCGGCTGAAGGAACTGGCGCCCGATTCGCCGCAGGCGCTGCGGACCGAACTGCTCACTGCGGGCCAGGTCCCCAAGCCGCCCTCCGACGCCGCTGTCCAG
>NZ_JAAGMG010000299.1 GCF_010548525.1 Streptomyces sp. SID14478 | reverse complement strand
AGCAGCGTCATGGCGAGGGCCGCCGCCACGAAGGCGAGTGCGGCCAGCCATCTTCTGCCGCGTCGACGAGCGAAGGTGCGCATGTTTTCAACCTCCGGAAAAGGATGGGGAGTTGCTGTGCGAGGGGGACGTGACTGCTGACCCGGACGGGCCGATGTGCGCCTGACCTGCGGGTGTGTGCGGACCGCAGGCGTACCGTCCTCCGGCCGACGCCGCCTCTCGGTGAGAGTGAACTTCGCTTTCTTTCGAGGAAGCGTTGACAAAGTTTCACTGTTCCTCATCAATATGTGTCCACGGTGCCCCACTGGCAAGAGGTGCGGCGCAGATCTCTTCGGAGGGCAACCATGGGCGCGCACACGGCAGTTGCGCCATCACGTGAGAGCGCGGAGGCGAAGCGGGAAAGGGTGGCTGCCGGGCGGCCGCACCGGCGCCGCGACGACCGCAGGGTCGCCTGGCTGTTCCTGGCCCCGGTGCTGTTGGGATTCGCGCTGTTTTACGCGTATCCGACGATCCGCGGCGTCTACTACTCGCTCACCGACTACAACCTGCTCACGCCGCCACGGTTCGTCGGCGCGGACAACTACCAACGCCTCGTCGGCGACGACCAGTTCTGGAACGCCCTGAAGGTCACCGGCTTCTATGTGGTCCTCAACATCGGCTCGCAGACGGTCATCGGTCTGGGCCTGGCCACGCTGATGCACCGCCTGACCCGCTCGGTGGCCCTCCGCGCCATGCTCCTGGTGCCCTGGCTCGTGCCCAACGTCACCGTGGGCCTGCTGTGGATGTGGCTGCTGGACGCCGACCTCGGCTTCGTCAACCACGTATTGAACGCGCTGGGGCTAGGCACCACCGGCTTCTTCACCTCACCGCACTGGGCCATGCCGTCCGTCGCCGCGGTCAACACCTGGGCCTACGCCGGATATACGGCACTGCTGCTCTACGCAGGGATGCTGCAGATACCCCAACACCTCTACGAGAGCGCCTCGTTGGACGGGGCCGGCGAGTGGCGCATGTTCACCCGGATCACGCTGCCGCTGCTGCGCCCGGTCCTCGCGCTCGTCCTCGTGGTGTCGCTGATCGGCTCGTTCCAGATCTTCGACACGATCGCGGTGACCACCTACGGCGGCCCCGTGAGCGCCACCCGCGTCATCTACTACTACATCTACGAGCAGGCGTTCACGAACTTCCGCATGGGCTACGCCTCCGCCATCGCCGTGCTGCTCGCGGTGATCCTCGGCGTCCTGACCGCCCTACAGATGCGACTGCTGCGTGCCTCCCGCTCGGATCTGGCCTGAGGAGCCCCGACCATGAACCGCCTCCGCACCAAGGCCTCACCCGGCCGGATCGCCGCCTGGATCGCCCTCAGTCTCGCGCTCGTCGTGACCGTCTTCCCGTTCTACTGGATGGTCCGCACCGCCCTCACCCCCGCCGCCGACCTCTACACCGACTCCACCGCACTCGTTCCGCACCATCCCACAATGATCAACTTCCTGCGGGTGCTCGGCCTCACCAGTACGGAGAAGGCACAGGCCGCGGGCGGTTCGGGCGCGCACGTGAACTTCCTGCGCTATCTGCTCAACTCCGTGGTCTACAGCGGACTGATCGCCGCGCTGCAGACGATGTGCTGCGCGATGGCCGGCTACGCCTTCGCCCGGCTGCGCTTCCCCGGGCGGAACCTGGTGTTCGGTGTGCTCGTGGGCGCCCTCATGGTGCCGCCGATCTTCACGGTGCTGCCCAACTTCGTCCTGGTGAAGAACCTCGGCTGGCTGAACACCTTCGCGGGCATGGTCGCGCCCAGCGTGCTGATGACACCGTTCGCCGTGTTCTTCCTGCGCCAGTTCTTCCTGTCCATCCCACGGGAGGTGGAGGAGGCGGCGGTCCTCGACGGCGTCGGCCCCTGGGGCCTCTTCTGGCGCGTCGTGCTGCCGATGAGCCGCGGCCCGCTGCTGACCATCGGCCTCACCACCACGGTGTGGGCCTGGAAGGACTACCTGTGGCCGCTGTTGACCGGGCGTGAGGAACAGACCCGCGTCCTGACCGTCGCCCTCGGCATCTTCCGCCAGCAGTCGCCCAACACCCAGCCCGACTGGACCGGCCTCATGGCCGGGTCGGCGCTGTCCGTGCTGCCCGTCCTCGTCCTGCTGTTCCTGCTCGGCCGCCGCCTGGTCGAGTCCCTGAACTTCACCGGCATCAAGTAGCGGTCCACACAAACGACTTCACGCACCTCCCCCTTCGTACGAGCTGAGAGGCCCCTGTCATGAGCTCCCTGCGTCTGCGCGCCGGCACGGCCCTGTTGTGCCTGGCCGCCACCGCCACCCTCACCTCCTGCGCCGGCTCCGACGACACGGCCGGCGGGAAGACCACCATCGACTACTGGCTGTGGGACGACAAGCAGATGCCCGCCTACCAGGAGTGCGCCACCGCGTTCCAGAAGGCCAACCCCGACATCACCGTGAAGATCACCCAGACCGCGTGGGAGCAGTACTGGCAGAACCTCACCACCCAGCTGGCCTCCGGCGACGCCCCCGACGTGTGGACCGACCAGGCCTCGTACTATCCGCAGTTCGCCACGAGCAACCAACTCCTGGACCTGCAACCACTGGTGGAGCGCGACAAGGTCGACCTGTCCGCCTACCAGGCGGGCCTCGCCGACACCTGGGTCAAGGACGGCAAGCGCTACGGGCTGCCCAAGGACTGGGACACCATGGCCCTCGTCTACAACACCGCCCAGCTGAAGAAGCAGGGACTCGACGCCGCTCAGCTCGACGACCTGACCTGGAACCCGACCGACGGCGGCACCCTGGAGAAGACCGTCGCCAAGGCCACCGTCGACACCCACGGCCGCAACGGACTCGACCCCGACTTCGACAAGGACCACGTCAAGACGTACGGGTTCCTGCCCGAATGGAAGGACGGTTCCCAGGGGCAGAACGGCTGGGGCGACCTCGCCGCCTCCAACGGATTCACCTACCTCGACAAGAACCCGTGGGGCACCGAGTTCAAGTACGACGACCCCCAACTCGCCGCGACCATAGGCTGGTTCACGCACCTCATCGACAAGGGGTACGCGCCCCGCTTCGACAAGAAGTCGACGCTCGCCAACTCCGAACTGCTCACCGCGGGCAAGGGCGCCCTCATGGTCGCCGGATCCTGGACGATCTCCACCTTCACTGATCCCAAGGTCAAGGGGAAGTTCGCGTTCGCGCCGATGCCGACCGGACCGCAGGGCCGCAAGAGCGCCATCAACGGCCTCTCGGACGCCATCTGGGCCGGCTCCAAGCACCAGGAGCAGGCCTGGAAGTGGGTCAAGTTCCTCGCCTCGCCCGACTGCCAGAACCGCGTCGCCCGGCACGGCGTCGTCTTCCCCGCGCTCAAGAGCGCCACCGCCAAGGCCCTCGCCGCACACAAGGCCAAGGGCGACGACGTCCACGTCTTCACCGACGCCGCGAACGACAAGGACGTGACCTTCCAGCTGCCCGTCACCGAACACGGCACGGAGATCAGCACGCTCGTCCAGGACGCCATCCAGTCGGTGGTCCTGGGGCAGGCGAAGCCCGGTCCCGCCCTCAAGGGCGCGAACGACAAGGTGAACGGCCTCTTCAAGTAGTCCTTCCCCGCCCGCCCCTACGTTCCCGACCGACATCCGAGGAGCCCCATGGCCCAGATCCTGCGCCTCGGCGCGCACACCGTCGCCGCCGAACTCGGCAGCGACACCCCGCCCCGCCCGGTCGACGGCGGACTGTTGCTCCCGCCCGGCCGCGTCGCCCTCCTGCACGGCCTCGGCGACGCATCGTTCTACCGGCACGGCCACAACTCCTGGAGCCCGTGCGGCTGGCGGCGCCTGTCCGAGGCACCGCTGCGGATCGCGAGCGCCGAGCGCCGCCTCACCGCCGACGACACCTCCTGGGACGACCCGGCCCGCCATCACTCGTCGGCCGTCGCCGCCCTCGAAGGACCGGACGGCCAGGTGCTGTTGCTGGGCGCGCTCGGCCTGGACGTGCCACGTCTGGCCGCCGACCGGGACACGCTCGCCGGGTGGTACGAACGCGGGGGCGCCCCCTGGTTCCTCGCGTACGGCAGCGAGGACGAGGTGTTCGGCGCGTACGCCCGGCAGCTCGCCGAGCGGCTCGGGCGCAGCGGCAGGCGGGCGGGCAACGTCTGGTGCAGCTGGTACGCGTACTACGAGAACATCACCGAGGAGCAGCTCACCAAGGACATCACCGCCCTGCGCGGGCTGCCCTTCGACGTCGTCCAGGTCGACGACGGCTGGGAGCAGGCGGTGGGGGACTGGCAGCCGAACGCCAAGTTCCCTTCCGGGATGGGGGCGTTGGCCGAGCGGATCGCCGACGCGGGGCTGCGCCCCGGGCTGTGGATCGCCCCGTTCATCGTCCACCCCGAGTCCCGCACCGCCCGGGAGCGGCCCGAGGTGCTGCTGCGGGACGCGAGCGGTGAGCCGGTGATCGCCGGACACAACTGGGGCGCCGGCTACTGGGCCCTCGACCTGACCCACCCGGCGGCCCAGGACCATCTGCGCGAGACGATCCACCGCGTGTGCCGGGAGTGGGGCTTCACCTATCTCAAGGCCGACTTCATCGGGGCGGGCGCGGCGCCGGGGGCACGGCACGCCGACACCGGCCGCGAGGAGGCGTACCGGACCGGGCTGCGGATCATTCGCGAGGAGGCGGGTCCCGACGCCTACCTGCTCGGCAGCGGAGCGCCGCTGCTGCCCTCGCTCGGGCTGCTCGACGGCATCCGCAGCGGCCCCGACGTGGCGCCCCTGTGGGAGCACTACGCGACCCAGGACCCCTCCGACGCGCTGGCCCGCAACGCCGTCGTGAACACGCTGCACCGGCTGTGGCAGTCGCCGCTGCTCGAGGTCGACCCGGACGTCGTCTACTTCCGCAGCCGCCTCAACCTGCTGACCGAGCAGCAGCAGCGATGGCTGCGCGACCTCGCCGACATCTGCGGATTCCGTGCCGTCTCCGATCCGCCCGGCTGGCTGCACCCCGACGAACTGGAGGCGATGACCGCGTACTTGGGGGCGCGGCCCGAGATCCGCAGGCTCGGGCGCTACCGGTTCGCGCTCGACGGGCGCGAGGTCGACTTCACCCCCGCCGTCCATCCCGAGGCGCAGCAGCTCTACCCCATCGCCTGATCGTCGGTCGCGGGTACGGCCACCTCCAGGAATTAGTAAACTGCGCAGCATTATTCATGCGGCAGGAACGGCAACCCCTTCAGGGAGCACCAAGATGGCGACGACCGGAACGGACCTGTCCCGGATGCGCGAGATGAACCAGCTGTCCATCGTTTGGGCGCTGCGCGGGGAACTGCCCGCCACCGTCACGGAGTTGGCCGGCCGCACCGGACTGTCCCGCCCGGCCGTCGACGTCCTGGTGCAGGCCCTGGTCACGGACGGCTGGGCGGAGGTGGAGGAGCCGGGGGCCAGCAGTGTGGTGGGCCGTCCGGCACGCCGCTTCCGCTTCCGGGCCCGCGCCGGGCACGTACTGGGCATCGACATCGGGGTGCACAAGGTCCTGGTGATGCTCAGCGACCTGGAGGGCAACCTCCTGGAGACCCGGCGCTGCCCGGTCGACCCGGAGGCCGCGCCGCAGGCCCGGCTCGGCGCGGTGGACCAGGTGATCGACGAGGTGCTGCGCGGCGCCGGGATGGCCCCGGCCGACATCTGGGCCGTGACGGTCGCGGTGACCGGGCCCGTCGACGCCACAGGGCGCACCAGCCTGTTCACCCCGCTGCCGGGCTGGCGCACCACCGACACGGTCGCGCACCTGCGCGCCCGCTTCACCTGTCCCGTCCAGGTCGAGAACGACTGCAAGCTGGCTGCCGTCGCGGAACGCTGGAAGGGCGTCGCGCAGGACGCCGACGACATCGTCTTCCTCCTGGCGGGACTGCGCACCGGCGCCGGGCTCATCCTCGACGGCACCCTGCGCCGCGGTTTCGGGGGCGCGGCGGGGGAGATCGGTGCCCTCAAGGCCGTGCGCTGGCTCGACGCCCCCGGCCACCTGGAGTCCTGCCCCGGCATCCCCGCCACGGCCGCACCGGGCGAGGCGGCGGCATGGGTCTTCCAGGCCGCCCGGGACGGTGACCGTGACGCGAGGACCGCGGTGCGCCGCTACACCCGGGACCTCGCGGTGGGCGTCGCCGCGCTGGTCCTCGCCCTGGACCCCCAAGTCGTCGTCTACGGCGGCGGTTTCTCCCGTTCCGCGGACGTCGTCCTCGACCCGCTGCGCCGTGAACTCACCAAACACTGCCTGCGCCTGCCCGAACTGCGCACCTCCACGCTCGGCGACGAGGGCGTGGCACTGGGGGCGGTCCGGCTCGCCCTCGACGAGGTCGACCAGCGCCTGCTCACCGACGGCCTGGCGGCGCCGACAGCGCCCCAGGGGTAGCCGCGCCCGACAGTCGTCCCCGGTGCCGAGAGGGTGGCCGACGCGCCGGCGGTGGGCGACGATCAGGCGCGAGGCGATCACCCTTTGGAGGAGTACCCGTGTCCGACGTCAAGGCCGAGCTCGACCAGCTGATGCGTGTTTTCCTCGGCGCCTTCACCAACACCGGTGGCAGCCGGCCGAACGTCGAAGCCGTCCGAGAGGTGTTCATCCCGCAAGGAATGATCATCAAAAACGTGGGCGGCGTGCCTGTGATCCACGACCTCGACGCGTTCGTCGAACCCCGGGAGAAGATCCTCACTGATGGGACGCTGACGGAGTTCTCCGAATGGGAGGTCGCCGAGCGGACCGAGGTCTTCGGCTCGATCGCGCACCGGTTCAGCGAATACCGCAAGTCCGGTTTCCTCGACGGCGAGTGGTTCGAGGGCGCCGGTTGCAAGACCACCCAGTTCGTCCTGACTCCTGCCGGCTGGAGGATGAGCTCGATGGCCTGGGACGACGTGGAGAGCCCACGCCCGTGACACCGGATCTCACTGACCGTGGCGTCGGCCTTCACGACCACGACGGGTCGTGAAGGCCGACGCCACGTCCGGCCCAGGTTCGCCGGCAGAGTTCGCGACCCCGGAGGCCGGGTGGTGGGCCCGGGAGCGGCCCGCTCCTCTGGAGGAGTCCGGAACTCAGTGACCGACCATCACGGTGGGGTCGGCTGCCTTGACCTTCCTGCGCGGCAGCAGCGCCGCGGGGATGAGGCAGACCGCGATGAGGACGGTCGCCACGAGGAACACCGAGGCATAGGCGTCGCCCATGTGGTCCCGTATGGCGTCCGGAGAGGTCGGACTGCCGTCCTTGAGACCGTTGGTGAGGAGCACCGAGAACAGGGCGGTGCCGATGGAGGCGGCCACCTGCTGGACGATGTTCATCAGGGTCGAACCCCGTGCGACGGTGTGGTCGGTCAAGGTGGCCAACGCCGAGGCCATGATGGGCATCATCGAGGCGCCCATCCCGAGGCCCATCACGAAGAGCGCCGCGATGATGTAGGTGTACGAGGTGTCGGCGGAGAGCTGCGTGAACATGCCCATGCCGACGGTGATCACCGCGATGCCCGTCATCACGATCTTGCCGGGGCCGATCTTGTCCGCCAGCATGCCGGCGATCGGCATGGTGATCATCGCGCCGATGCCCTGCGGGGCGAGGAGGAGCCCGGAGTCGAGCGCCGACTCGCCGCGGACCTGCTGGAAGTAGAGCGGGAAGAGCAGGCTGGCACCGAAGAAGGCGACGGCGAAGAGCGACATTGCGATGACCGCGATGCTCATGTCCCGGTTGAGGAACAGGCGCAGGTCGACGAGCGGGTGAACGTTGCGCCGGTTCAGCGCCCAGGGAACGAACGCCACGATCAGGACCAGCCCGATGGCCGCGGGCACGAGCACCTCGGCGTCCCAGACGGTGCCGGACTCGGGAATGGTCGAGACGCCGTACAGGAACGTCGCCAGGCCCGGGGAGAGCATCACCATGCCCAGCCAGTCGAAGGTCTCCGACGGCTGCACGTTGTCCTTGGGCAGGACCTTCGCCGCGTAGATCAGCGCGATCACGCCGACGGGCACGTTGATCAGGAAGATCCAGTGCCACGAGGCGGCGTCGATCAGCCAACCGCCCAGGATGGGACCGAAGATGGGGCCGAGGAGCATGGGGATGCCGAGTACCGCCATCACGCGGCCGACGCGCTCGGGGCCGGCGGCGCGCGTCAGGATCGTCATGCCGAGCGGCATCAGCATGCCGCCGCCCAGTCCCTGCAGGACGCGGAACGCGACCAGCATCTGCAGGGAGGTGGCCGCCGCGCACAGTGCGGAGCCGGCGGCGAACAGGATGATCGCCAGCAGGTAGAGGCGTTTCGTGCCGAATCTGTCGGCGGCCCAGCCGGTGAGGGGGATGACGCTCGCCAGAGCCAGCGTGTAGCCGGTCATCGTCCAGGCCACCTGCGCCGAGGTCGCGCTGAACTCCTTCTGGAACGTCTGCAGTCCGACCGACACCACCGTGATGTCGAGGATCGACATGATGCCGCCGAGCACGACCACGCCTGCTACGAGGAGGACTCCGCGGTCCAGCCCGGCGCGTGACGTGTCCTGGGGAGGACTGTTCTCGTTCCGTTGTGATGTGGTCACTTCGCAACCTTTCCGAGGAAAGGACGGGACCCCGCCGAGTCGCCGGGGTCCGTCCGCCATCTGCCACCGCCGCAGACGGGGACCGGCGACGCGAAGCGCCCTGAACTCGACCGACGTGCCCCCGCACCCACAACGGACAATCTGAGGTCCGACTTACTGATGGACAGTTTAGGGAGCGGGACCGTACCACCGTTCGGGCCATTGTCGTGCGAGTGACGAGAAGGGGTCGTGTCCGGCGGTGCGACTCTCCGGTTGCCGGTCGGATCGGGGTGAGCGAGTTTGTTAGGGGATGAGGGGGTACTCAGAAACATCACCCCGTCCCGGCCGTTCACATCTCAGGAGGACACATGACGAGCCCTGATCAGGATCCCAACCAGCACGAGGGTCCCGCGGACGGTGGTGCGGCGGGTACACCGGGAGTCCACGACGGTGGCGCCGACGGTGGGGCGGAAGGCCCCGCGGACGGCGGTGCGGCGGGTACACCGGGAGTCCAGGACGGCGGTGCCGACGGTGGGGCGGAAGGCCCTGCGGACGGTGGCGCGGCGGGTACGCCGGGAGTCCACGACGGTGGCGCCGACGGTGGGGCGGAAGGCCCCGCGGACGGCGGTGCGGCGGGTACACCGGGTGTCCACGACGGTGGCGCCGACGGCGGGGCCGACGAGTCCGGCAGTGGCGTTTGAGCATCGCCACCAGCAAGGTCCAGGACGCCGACGCCGAGACGGGTGCCGGCGTCCTTGGCGCGCGTCTGACGCACATGAGCCGGCAGGAGTTCGCCGACGGGTTCTGGGCGCGCACCCCCCTGCTCACGCGCGGGGCCGATGATTTCAGCGACCTGTTCTCGGCCGACGCCGTCGACGAGTTGATCTCCCGGCGCGGTCTGCGCACCCCCTTCCTCCGCGTCGCCAAAGACGGTGCGACGCTTCCCGCGTCGTCGTACACCGCCCCCGGCGGGGTCGGCGCTTCGGTCGCGGACCAGCTCGACGACACCGCCCTGTGGCGCAGCTTCGCCGACGGCGCGACGCTGGTCCTCCAGGCCCTGCAGCGCACGTGGGAGCCGGTGGCCGACCTCAGCGCCCGGCTCGGTGCCGAGCTGGGACATCCGGTACAGGCCAACGCCTACGTCACTCCGCCGCAGAACCGCGGATTCGACGACCACTACGACGTGCACGACGTCTTCGTCCTGCAGATCGCGGGCACCAAGCGCTGGATCGTCCACGAGCCGGTGCATCCCGACCCGTTGCGCGACCAGCCGTGGACCGAGCGCCGGGAGGAGGTCGCCCAGGCCGCGAAGGGCGACGCCCACCTCGACACCGTGCTCCGCCCCGGTGACGTGCTCTACCTGCCGCGGGGCTGGCTGCACGCCGCCGAGGCGCAGGGGGCCGTCTCGATCCACCTGACGCTCGGGATCCACAACTGGACGCGCCACGGCCTGGCCGAGCAACTCGCCCAGAGCGCACTGGCGTTGCTGCGTGACGACCCGCAGATGCGCGGCTCCCTGCCGCTGGGCACCGACGGGCCCGCCGACGAATTGGGGATGGTCCGTGAACGCCTCATCGCCGCGCTGACGGAGGCCGACCCCGCCCCGCTGTTCCACCGGGTCCGCAGGAGTCAGGCCCGCCCGGCACCCCTGGGACCGCTGGCCCAGCTGGCGGCCGTGGACGAGCTCTCCGCGGACTCGCGGGTGCGGCTCCGTGAAGCGCTGGAGGCACGGCTGGAGGCGGACCGCCTGCACACGCGCGCCGGCTGGCTCGACTTCCCCCCGGAGCAACTGCCCACGGTGCACCGGCTGTTGGACGGCCGGGTGTACACCGCGCGCGATCTGGGCCTCGAACTCGTCCACCGGCTCCTGCGCGCGGGCGTGCTGGTGCCCGCCGAAGCGTGACGGCACCGCGATGAACGCGGCACCACGGTTCTTCTGCGCGGATGCCGCCAGGCTGCGGGGCGACTCGTTGGCGGGTACCGCGCCGTACGGCTCCACCTGGATCCTCATCGAGTACCGGGGCGGGTGGCCCGCCGACGGCTTCGACGGCCTCCCCCTCGAACCGGTGACCAAGGGCCTCGTGTACGCCGCTGCCGCCGCGATCAGGGCGCGGATGTTGTTGGTCCGGCGTCACGGACGCCGCTCGCGGCAAGGTCCGCCCCGCTGGGCGGTGCTGCGCCACGGCGCGGACGGCGACTACCGGCAGACGTGGGGCGAGTGGAGCCGCGACGAGGACCTGGCAGGCATCGTCGGCGCCCTGGGCAGCCCCGGCGAAGCGGGGCGGCCGCCCGTCGTCCTCGTCTGCGCCCATGGCCTGCACGACGCCTGCTGCGCCGTGCGCGGCCGGCCCGTGGGGCGGGCCCTGAGCGAGCGGTGGCCGGATCTGGTCTGGGAGTGCACACACGTGGGGGGCGACAGGTTCGCGGCCAACGTGGTGATCGCGCCGGACGGCGTCTACTACGGCAACCTCGATGCGGCGTCGGCCGTGAGCGTGGTCGAGGAACACCTGGCCGACCGGGTGCACGCGGATCATCTGCGGGGATACACGGACCTCTTCCCGCCCCAACAGGCCGCTGTCGCCGCCGCCCTCGCCCGTTTCGGGCCGGCGGGCCGGCGGCACTACGCGGTGGAGGAGACGCTGCGTCTCGACGATCGCTGGCGCGTGCGCCTCACGGGTCGTGGCGTGCCGTCCCCGGTGCACGAGATCGAGGTGCGCTCCCACCGCGCGCCCCCGCATCAGCTGACCTGCAAGGGACGCTCGGTCAGCTCCTCCGTCGTCTACGAGGTCCTGTCGGTCTCCACCGGGTGAAGGGAAGGCCGGTGGGGTGCCGGGCCGGGGAGCGGCGGCTTGTTACCTTCGCCCGGACAGCTACTGGCCCGATGTGAAGGCGGACTCGATGGACGATGCGAACGACCAGGCCCTGACGGAGCCGCATGCGCGGGTGCTGTCGGCCCTGGACGACCTGCTGGCGCGCTACGCGGCCCGCATCGAGCAGAAGCGGGAGGCCGGTCTCGGCGACTCCCAGGAGATGGAGCAGCTGCTGGACGAGCAGCAGGGCCTGTTCGCGGACAGGGAGGGGCTACCGCACATGAGCGGGGAACAGCTGGTCCAAGTGGCAGCCATCTACGAGACGCGCATCGAGACGTGGATGTCGGACGCCCCGGACCCGCAGTAGCAGCAGCCACGGCCCGCGCCGGTGCGGGCGTTCCCGGCTCGGCGTCGGCCAGGGAACTTCCGCGCGGAGTAAGGGAATTGTTCGTGATCCCCGGGGCACTTCGCATTGCATGCAGCGCCGTGGGAAGCGTGTGGTGCCCGGGGAGGCCGGATGTTCGAGGGGTTCGAGACCGCGCGGATCGGCGTCGGTGACGCTTGCGTGTTCGTCCGCTTCGGTGGGAAGGGGCCGGCGGTGGTGCTGCTGCACGGCCATCCCCGCACGTCGGCCACCTGGCACCGGGTCGCGCCGCTGCTCGTGGCAGCCGGGTACACGGTGGTGTGCCCGGACCTGAGGGGGTACGGGCGCTCCAGGGGGCCGGCCTTCACGGCGGACCACGCCGGTTATTCCAAGCGGGCGGTCGCCGGGGACGTGGTGGCCGTGATGCGGCGCCTCGGGCACCGGCGGTTCTCGCTCGTCGGTCACGACCGTGGCGGCAGCGTGGCCCTGCGGCTGGTGCTGGACCATCCCGACAGCGTCCGCCGGGTGGTGTTCGCCGACTGTCTGCCGCTGACGGAGCATCTGTCGCGCATCACGCCCGAGTTCGCCACGAAGTGGTGGCACTGGTTCTTCTTCGCGCAGCCGGACATCCCCGAGCGCGTCATCACAGCTGATCCGGACGGCTGGTACCGAGGCGTCCCCGAGACCATGGGGCAGGAGAACCACGACGAGTGGCGGCAGGCGATACGTGATCCGGACGTGGTGCGGGCGATGCTGGAGGACTACCGCGCGGGCCTGACCGTCGACCGGCGGCACGAGGAAGCCGATCGCGCCGCCGGTGCCCGCATCACCTGTCCCGCACTGGTCCTGTGGTCCCTTCAGGACGACTTGGAGGAACTGTACGGAGACCCCCGTGCCATCTGGCGCCGGTGGGCCGATGACGTGCGCGGACACGGCATCGACTCGGGTCACCACGTCGCCGAGCAGGCGCCCGCCGCCTTGGCCGGCGCACTCACCGACTTCCTCACGACGGCTCCGGACCCCGGCTGACCGGGGCGGGCGCCGTCCGCGTCAGGCGTTCTCCTCGGCGCCGGCTTCCTCCACGCTGTGCGAGTCGGTGAGGCTCAGGGCGCCGCCGGCCGCGATCAGTCCGACGACGACCGCGAGAAGGGCGTAGGTGATCCGTTCGCCGTGGAAGAACGACGCGATGAGGTCGCCGCTCCAGGTGCCGGCGGGGAGCTGGTTGGTGACCAGGGCGGCGATCAGGGTGCCGACCACGGCGGTACCGACGCTGGAACCGACCTCCTGCGCGGTGTCGTTGAGCGCGGCACCGATCGAGGTGCGGTTGCTCGGCATCGCGTCGACGAGGGCGACCGCGCAGATCGTCATCACGGTGCGCAGCCCCACGGTCATGAGCACCATGCAGACCGCGATGACGGCGTACCCGTGCTCGACGCCCCAGGCGAGACCGGCCAGCGAACCGGCCAGGCAGGCGGCGCCCACCAGGACGGCGATGCGGTGGCCGAAGCGGCGCGCGAGCCACTCGGACAACGGGGTCGCGACGAGCATCGTCACGATGATCGGCAGGTTGGCCAGCCCGGCCCGGACCGGGCTCCATCCGTAGGCGTACTGGAAGTGGAGGATCAGCCCGAACATCACGCTGGCCATCGCGATGGACGTACCGATCTGCGCGAGGGCGGCGCCGCGGACGGTGCCGTTGGAGAAGAGGCGCAGGTCGAGCATGGGCGCCGTGCTGCGGCGCTCGTGCCGGACGAACGCGAGCGCGGCCACGATCGCGCCCGCGATCGAGGCGAGGGTGAGTGCGGAGAGCCAGCCGTGCTCGACGCCGCTGGTCAGTGAGTAGCAGGCGAGGCCGATGGTGGCGACGCTCAGGGCGGCGCCCGGTACGTCGAGCCTGTCCTTGGTCAGGTCCTGCGGCCGGTCGGCCGGGACGCCGAGCCGCACGCCGATGCAGGCGATCAGGGCGATCGGGGCGTTGACGACCAGCAGCCACTCCCAGCGCACGTGCGCGAGTGCCGTGCCGCCGAGCAGCGGCCCGAGGACGAATCCGGACATGCCGACGACGATCATCACCGTCATGGCGCGCATCCGCAGGGCCTTGTCGTCGAACAGGCGGAAGACCAGGGAGTTCGTGATCGGGGCCATCGCCGCGGCGGCTATGCCGAGCGCGGCCCGCAGGGCGATGAGCTGCCCCGCGGTGGTGACCCAGACGACGCACAGGCTCAGCGCGCCGAACACGGCGAGGCCGATCAGCAGCACCCGGCGGCGGCCGAGCCGGTCGGCCATCGACCCCGCGGTGAGCAGGAGGCCGCCGAAGGTCAGCGAGTAGGCGCCGGTGACCCACTGGAGCGCGGTGGTGCCGCTGCCGAGGTCGCGGCCGATCGTGGGCAGCGCGATCGACAGCAGCGTGTTGTCGACCATCTCGACGAAAAAGGCCAGGCACAGGGCGGCCAGAGGGATCCACGCCGCGCGTAGGGACGGGTAGCTGCGGGAGGGGGTTTCAAGCGTGGCGGTGGTCATGGCAAGTCCTTCCATCGAACGCCGTTCGGCTATCGAACAACGTACGATGAGATACGATAGAACAACGTTCGGTCCGATGCAAAACTGATGGGATGAAGCCATGGCAGGCCCGCAGAACCGCCCCGCCAAGGGGCGCCGACGCGCTTCGCACTCGATGGAGTCCGTACTCACCGAGGCGGTGGCCCTGCTCGACGAGGCCGGAGCGTCCGCGCTCACGTTCCGGGCGCTCGCCCAGCGCCTCGGCGGCGGCGTCGCCAGCATCTACTGGTACGTGGCCAGCAAGGACGAACTGCTCGACCGCGCCACCGACCACGTCATCGGCACCGTATTGGCCGACGTCGAAAAGCTTCCGCGCAGCGACGACCCGATCGACGACCTGCGCGCGATGGCCCTGACCCTGTTCGACGCCATCGTGGAGCGGCCCTGGCTCGGCGCCTACTTCATGCGCAACACCGACGTCCAGGGCAACGCCCTGCGCCTGTACGAGCGCCTCGGGCAGCAGACCCTGCGCCTCGACCTCAGCGCGCTCCAGCGATTTCACGCCGTGTCCGCCATCGTGGGGGTCGTCATCGGTTCTGCCGTCGACCTGGGGCAGGAGCCGCCCCAGGAGGTACTCGGCGGCGCCGTGGACCGCGACGAGTTCCTCGGCCAATTCGCCCAGACATGGCGGGAGCTCGATGCCGAGGACTTCCCGTTCGTCCACGAGATCGTCGAGGAGTTCGACGGCCACGACGACATCGACCAGTTCCGCTCGGCGCTGGAACTGACGCTGACGGGCCTGCGCCTGCAAGCCGGAGCCTGAGCCGCCACCGCACCGCTTGTGCCCGCGCACAGCACGGCGCCGGACCTGCTGTGCGCGCGCCGCCGGAACGCCCTCGCCCCTGTACGCACCCCCGGGCCGCTGATGCCATGCCCGGCATGTCCCCTGGATCCCGCTCGACCCCGGCAGCCGACGCCCTGACGCACCGCTGCGGACCGGCCGCGCGAAAGCACCGGCCGTGACCGGCGGCGACGGGCAGTCCCTCGCCCTCGTCGTCTTCCTCGGCTTCGTCGCCGTGTCCCTGCTGCTGTGCGGACTCGCGGCGGCCGACCTGGACGACCCCGAGCACTTCTACGCGGGCGGCAGCGCGGCCTTCGGTCCGGTCGGCGGAGGGCTCGCCATCGCCGGCGACTACCTCTCCGCGGCCACCCTGCTCAGCACCACGGGAGCGGTCGCCCTCGACGGCACGGACGGCATCCTCTTCGCCGGCGCCACCGTCCTCTCGCTCTACCTGGTCATGCGGATCCTGGGCCCCCAGCTGCGCCGCAGCGGCGTGTTCACCCTGGGGGACTTCCTCACCGACCGGCTCGGCGACCCGTCCGTACGCAAGGCGCTGGGCGTCGCGAGCCTCGTGGTCCTCACCCCGCTGCTCCTGGTGCAGCTCACCACGGCCGGTCGCATCATGGCCGCCATGTTCGGCCTCCCCGGCGGCGCGCTCACCGGCTGCACGGCGGCCGGCGGCGCCCTGATGATCGGCTATGCCGCGGTCGGTGGCATGCGCGGCGTCGGCTACGTACAGATCCTCAAGGTCGGTGTGGCCCTCAGCGTCCTGGTGACGCTGGCCGGGATCGTCCTGTCCCGGTACGGCTGGTCCCCGCCGGCGCTGTTCGACGCCGCCCGGCACGGCTCAGGAGCCGGCGCCGACTACGCCCGACCCGGCCTCCACTTCGGCCACTCCCTGGCCGGCCGCCTCGACCTGATCAGCTTCCAGAGCACCCTCCTCATCGGCGCTGCCTGTCTGCCGCACCTGACCATGCGGCTGCACCCGCTCAGGGACGCGCGGACCGCACGGCGTGCCGTCGGCTGGGCCGTGGGCCCCGTCGCCGTGGTGTGCTCCGGGGTGGTGGTGGCCGGGCTGGGGGCCTGCGCCCTCGTCGGCCGGGACGCCGTGCGGGCCGCGGACCCCGGGGGAGCGACCGCCCTGCTCATGGTGACTGGCGCGCTCGATCCGGTGACCGGGGGCGCCCGGCACAGCGTGCTGTTCGCGATCGTCGCGTGCGCCGTCTTCGTGACCACCCTCGCGGCCGTGGCAGGCATCACGCTGGCGGCCGCCTCCAGCATCGCCCGCGACTTCCGCAAGGCATCCGCGCACCGCGCCGCGACCTGGACGCCGGCCGGGGAGATCAGGCGGGCGCGGGTCGGCATCGTGCTGGTGGGAGCCGCCGCCGTCGTACTGGCGGCCGTCCTCGCGGACCGCGGAAGACTGACCTTGATCTCGTTGTCGTTCGCCGTCGGCGCCTCGGTACTCGCCCCGGTCCTGCTGTACGCGCTCTTCCTGCCGGGGTACTCGGCGCGAGGCGTGCGCTGGACCGTCTACGGAACCCTGCCGCTCATCGTGGTGCTGCTGGCCGGATCCCCGGCCGCCACCGGTACGCCCATCGCGGTCTTCCCCGACCACGACGTCCACTGGTTCCCGCTCCAGACGCCGGGACTGATCACCATCCCCGTCGGGTTCCTGCTCGGCCTCATCGGGCGTACGCACCGTGCGACGGCGCGCCCGCCCGTGAAGCGCCGCACGTCTCAACTGCCGGGGAAGGAAACGCCGGTGAGTTCTTCGGAGACCCGCCACACGCGCCCGGCCTCCTCCGTGCCGCGAAGCCGTGAGTAGAGCTTCTGCGCCCCGGGAGGGCCACCCAGATTCCTGAACCCCCGGGGTCCGTAGAAGGCGCCTGGCTGCGCCTCGGGGGACGTGGCGGCATACAGGGCAGGAAGCTGCGCGCTGCGGACCGTCCCGACGAGCACGCCGCGCGCCGACAGCGCCCGGATGACGCGCACCCCCATGGTGTCCTTGGCGCGGCCGACCTCCGGGCGGGCGGCGAGCAGGTTCGTCGGAGCGACACCGGGATGGGAGAGGTTGCTCGTGATGCCCCAGCCGTGGGCCCGGCTGCGCCGGTCGAGTTCGAGGCCGAAGAGCCCGAGCGCGATCTTCGACTGGCTGTACGCCTTCCTCCCGTCGTAGGAGCGCTCCCAGTTCAGGTCGTCCCAGTTGATGGCACCCTGGTCCGCCGCGATGCTGACCTGGGACGTCACCCGCGCTCGGCCGGAGCGCAGCAGCGGCAGCAGATGTGCCGCCAGGGCGACATGGCCGAGGTGGTTGGTGCCGAACTGAAGCTCGAACCCGTCGGCGGTCGTCTGCCGCTCGGGCGGGGTCATGACGCCGGCGTTGTTGATGAGGAGGTGGATCGGCTGCCCCTCCTCCCGCAGGGTCTTGCCCAGGGCCTCGACGGAAGCGAGCGAGGACAGGTCGAGTTCCCGGAGCGACACGTCCGCCTCGGGCACGGCCCGGCGGATCGTGGCGAGCGCCGCCTCGCCCTTGCGCGGGTTGCGTACGGGCAGCAGCAGTTCGGCCCCGGCCGCGGCGATCCTCGTGGCGATGCCGAGCCCGATGCCGTCGCTGGCTCCGGTGATCACCGCCCGTTTGCCGGACAGATCGGGGACGGTGAGGTCCAGGGGTTCGCGTGGCATGTGCCCACTCCAGGGTCGTGTCGGTGCCTCCACCGCCGTGACCGGTGCCCTCGGCGTCGAGGCCGCTCGGTCCGCGGACGGGACCGGCGGGTTCCCCACCGAGCCTCGGCCACCGTCCCGGCGGGTTCCCCACCAAGCCTCGGCCACCGTCCCGGCGGCGGCAACGGCTGAAGGGGGGATCGACAGTCCGTGGCCCACGAGTGGCGAGGACGGTAGAAAGGAGCATCGAGGGAGGCACGCATGGTGATCGACCGGACCGGACTGGCGGAGTTCCTCCGGAGTCGGCGGGCGGCGCTGCAGCCGGAGGACGTCGGTCTGCCACGGGGGCGGCACCGCAGGACGAGCGGGCTGCGGCGGGAGGAAGTGGCCGCCCTGAGCCACATGTCGACCGACTACTACGCGCGGCTCGAACGCGAGCGCGGACCTCAGCCGTCCGGGCAGATGCTCTCGTCCCTCGCACAGGGGCTGCACCTCTCCCTCGACGAGCGCGACCACTTGTTCCGGCTCGCCGGTCACCCCCCGCCCGCGCGCGGCGCGGACAGTGAGCACATCGGCCCCGGCCTGGTACGCATCCTCGACCGCCTCCAGGACACACCCGCGGAGATCGTCACCGAGCTCGGCGAAACACTGCGGCAGACGCCGCCGGCCGTGGCACTCACCGGTGACCTGACCGGCTACAGCGGTCCGGCCCGCAGCATCGGCTACCGGTGGTTCACCGACCCCGCCACGCGTCGTCTCTACGCTCCCGAGGAGCATGCCTTCCTCACCCGCATGTTCGTCTCGGGACTGCGCGGGGTGGCCACGCTGCGCGGACCCGGCTCGCGCGCGGCCCACCTCGTCGACCTGCTGCTCGACCGGAGCGAGGAGTTCCAGCAGGTGTGGCGCGCGCACGAGATCGGGATCCGGCCGAGCGACGTGAAGCACTTCGTCCATCCCGAGGTCGGCGCGATGGAGCTGAACTGCCAGACCCTCGTCGACCCGAACCAGTCGCACCTGCTGATCGTCTACACCGCCACTCCCGGCAGCGAAAGCCACGAGAAGCTGCAGCTGCTGTCGGTCATAGGAACGCAGGAGCTCGCCCGGCGGGCCCCCTACGCATAGCGACCGCGCGGGGGAGCGGCCCCGGGCGAGCCAGGAGGCAGCGGTATGGGAACGGATGTCGTCGTCGTGGGCGCCGGCGTGATCGGGAGCGCCATCGCTCTCGAACTCTCGCGAGCCGGACGGGACGTGACCGTCGTCGACAAGGCCGGTGGAGTGGGACTCGGCTCCACCAGCGCGTCCAGCGCGGTGATCCGCTTCAACTTCTCCACGTACGCGGGGGTCGCGGCGTCCTGGGAGGCGGCCGCGCTGTGGACGCACTGGCCGGAGCACCTCGGCCACGACGTGGGGGAGTTGGCCCGCTTCGAGCGCAGTGGCCTCGTGATGCTCGACGCCGACGTGGCACCCCGCTCGCTGTACCTCCCGCTGTTCGACGAGATCGGGATCCAGTACGACGAGTGGGACAGCGCCGACCTGCGCGCGCACGTCGCGGGCATCGACGCCGGGCGGTACTGGCCGCCCAGACGACTGGACGACGAGGCGTTCTGGAAGGACGCCGTCGGCACCCTCGGCGGGGTCTGGACACCCGACGCGGGGTACGTCACGGACCCGCAGCTCGCCGCGCAGAACCTGGCCGATGCCGCACGGCTCCACGGGGCGCAATTCTCGCTCAGGCGCGCTGTCACGGGCGTCGACGTCCGTCACGGACGGGTTGCCGCGGTGATGATGGACGACGGGACCCGCATCGCCTGCTCCACGGTGGTCAACGCCGCCGGGCCCTGGTCCGGCAAGGTCAACGAACTCGCCGGAGTCGGCGGCGACTTCACCATCGGGACCCGGCCGATGCGGCAGGAGGTGGCCTACGTCAGCGCCCCCGAGGGCTTCGCCGGGCCCGGCGGGGTGGGCATCAGCATCGCGGACATGGACCTGGGCACGTACATGCGCGGCGCGAGCGGTGGCGGCCTGTTGGTCGGGGGTACGGAGCCGGAGTGCGATCCCGTGGAGTGGATCGACGACCCCGACGCGGCGAGCCCCGCTCCCACGGCGGCCGTCTTCGAGGCCCACGTCACCCGTGCCGCCCGGCGTCTGACGGATCTGACGGTGCCGCACCGCGCCAAGGGCGTGGCAGGGGTGTACGACGTCGCCGACGACTGGACGCCGATCTACGACCGCACCGACCTGGACGGCTTCTACGTCGCGATGGGCACGAGCGGCAACCAGTTCAAGAACGCGCCGCTCGTCGGCCTGCTCATGCGGACGCTCATCGAGGAGGTCGAGGGCGGCGCCGACCACGACCTCGTTCCTGTCCGTTACGCGGCCGGGCGCACCGGGACCACGATCGACCTCGGCGCGTTCTCACGCCGTCGCTCCGTGAACGCCGCGAGCTCCGGCACGGTGATGGGGTGACTCCTTCCCGGCCGGGGCCGGGAAGGAGCCGCTGCTCACCAGTCGTGCACCGTTCCGTCCTGCAGCCGGTTCACGGGAAGGTAGGCGGCCTTGTACGGGTGGGCGGCGGCGAGGTCCTCGTCGAGGTCGACGCCGATGCCGGGGGCCTCGCCGGGGTGCAGGTGGCCGTCGGTGAAGGTGTAGGCGTGGCGGAAGACCTGCTCGGTGAGCGGGGTGTGGCCGGAGTACTCCTGGATGCCGAAGTTGTGCACGGCGAGGTCCAGGTGGACGGCGGCGGCCATGCCGACCGGGGAGATGTCCTCGGGGCCGTGGATGGCGCTCTTGATCTGGTACTGCGCGGCGAAGTCGAAGAGCTTGCGCAGCGGCGTGACACCGCCGAAGTGGGTGACCGCGGAGCGGACGTAGTCGATCAACTGCTCGCTGATCAGCGTCTGGTAGTCGTACACCGTGTTGAAGACCTCGCCGATCGCCAGCGGCACGGAGGTGCCCTGCCGCACCAGGCGCAGCGCCTCCTGGTTCTCGGCGGGCGTGCAGTCCTCGAGCCAGAAGGGGCGGTAGGGCTCCAGGTCCTTGCCGAGGCGGGCGGCCTGGATGGGGGTGAGGCGGTGGTGGGCGTCGTGCAGGAGGGGGAGTTCGGGGCCGAACTCCGCGCGTACGGCCTCGAAGACGGTGGGGGTGTGCCGC
This sequence comes from Streptomyces sp. SID14478, assembly GCF_010548525.1. Taxonomy (GTDB): domain Bacteria; phylum Actinomycetota; class Actinomycetes; order Streptomycetales; family Streptomycetaceae; genus Streptomyces. Next base: position 19,615 of record NZ_JAAGMG010000299.1, on the reverse strand, counting down.
AGGTAGGCGTCGGTGTCCCAGTCCTCCACCAGGGGGCGGGCCTGCTGGTGCAGGACGGAAGAGCCGTCGTCGCGGGTGCTGGTGACGCCGTACACCGCCTTGAGGCCGGGGATTCCGGACTGGATGCGGATCGCTGGGTAACCGGCGGCGAGGCGGGCCCGTACGGAGTCCAGGAGTTCGGGGATGTCGCGGCCGCTGGCGTGGCCGTAGGTGGCGACGCGGTCGCGGCTCGCGCCGCCGAGCAGCTGGTAGAGCGGGAGCCCGGCCGCCTTCGCCTTGATGTCCCACAGGGCGGTGTCGACGGCGGCGATCGCGGCCATCGTCACCGGGCCGCGGCGCCAGTAGGCGCCGCGGTACAGGGACTGCCAGGTGTCCTCGACGCGGTGCGGGTCGAGGCCGATGAGGAGCGGCGCCACATGGTCCTGGAGGTAGCTGACGACGGAGAGTTCGCGGCCGTTGAGCGTGGCGTCGCCGAGGCCCGTCAGGCCTTCGTCGGTGGTCAGCTTGAGGGTGACGAAGTTGCGGCCGGGGCTGGTGACGACGACCTTCGCGTCGACGATCTTCATGGTGGCTCTTTCTTGCCGACGGTGGCGAAATGCGGGACTGAGGGTCGGTCAGCCCTTGGTGGCACCCGAGGTCAACCCGGCCACCAGGTACTTCTGTCCGAGGACGGCGGCGAGGACGACGGGGACGGTGATGAGCGTGGCGGCGGCCATCAGGCCGCCCCAGTCGGTGCTCGCGTAGGAGATGAAGTGGAACAGGGTCACCGGGACGGTCTGCGTACGGTCGTCGGCGAAGACCAGCGCGAACATGAAGTTGTTCCAGCTGAAGACGAACGCGAGCAGGGAGGCGGTCGCGGTGCCCGGCGCGGCGAGCGGGAGCGAGATGCGCCAGAAGGCGCCGAAGGCGCTCAGCCCGTCGGTGCGGGCGGCTTCTTCGAGCTCGACCGGCAGCCCCGCGAAGAAGCTGATCATGATCCACATGATGAGCGGGACGGAGACGAACATCTGGCTGAGGATCAGCACGGTGTAGGAGCCGACGAGGCCCATCTTGGCGAACAGGTAGTACCAGGGCACGAGCAGGGAGATCGCCGGGACGATGCGTGCGACGAGGATCACCGACCCCGTGCGGTGCATCGCGAACCGCCCCACCGCCCAGGCCGCCGGCACCGCGAGGACCGCGGAGAGCACCGTGGACACCGTTCCGACCAGCAGGGAGTTGCCCATCGACCGCAGGATCTGCCCGTCCTCGACGATGCCGCGGAAGTTGTCGAGGGTGGGGGAGAACCACAGGCCCACGGTGGGGTCGGTGACCTGGACGTTGGTCTTGAACGCGGCGGCGAACATCCACACCACGGGCAGCACGAAGACGAGCGACACGAGCGCGATGGTGACGCCCCGCAGCCAGGACAGGGTGCGGCGCCGTCGCCTCGCCGTCGTCGCGGGGGCGGGGGTGGCGGTGGCACTCATGCGGTCTTCCTTCCGCCCCGGCGGCGCAGCAGCACCACGACGCCGACGATGAAGAGCGTGAACAGGACGAGGACGGCGGCGGCCAGGCCGTACTCCTGGTAGTCGAAGGTCAGCCCGTACGCGTACACGTTGAGGGTCTCCACCTCGAAGTCGGAGCCGCCGCCGGGGCCCTTCGTGGCGTAGAGGATGTCGAAGGTCTTGAGTGCGTCGACGGCGCGCAGCACCAGGGCGGTGGCCAGTGTCGGGCCGAGCATGGGCAGGACGACGTACCGGAAGCGCTGCCAGGGGCCCGCACCGTCGACGAGTGCGGCCTCTTCCGGTTCCTCGGGGAGCGTGGTGAGGCCGGCGAGCAGCAGGAGCGTCATCATCGGGGTCCACTGCCAGACGTCGATCAGCATCAGGGTGGGCAGCGACTGGCTCACCGAGCCGAGGAACTCCTGCGGGGGCAGGCCGACTTGGGTGAGCAGGTGGTTGGCGATGCCGTTGGTGGGGTCCAGGATCAGCAGCCACAGGATGCCGATCGCGACCGGCGTCGTGAGCAGCGGGATGACCAGGACGGTGCGCACCCAGCGCATGCCGCGGAACGGCTTGCGCATCAGCATGGCCAGGGCGAGGCCGAGGACCGTCTCCAGGAACACCGCGCCCACCGTGAAGACCAGCGTGCGCTGGGCGGCGGGCCAGAACCGGCGGGTGTCACCGAGGGCGTCGGCGAAGTTGCGCAGCCCGGCGAACCCGGTCCTCGCGTTCACCGCGCCGAAGGCGTCGCTCAGGCTGAGGCCGACGGTGTAGGCCAGCGGGAAGACGATCATCAGGCCCACGAAGAGCAGGGCGGGGGCGAGCATCGTCCACTTCAGCCGCCGGTTGGCCTGTTCGAAGGTGCGCGGGCGGCGGTCCCGGCGCGGGGAGAGGCCGCGCGGCCGGGTGGCAGGGCGGGCCCCGGACGTCTGCACGGTGGCCATCAGGACTCCTTGTGGCGGTTGTCGCGGACGAGGAAGTCGGCGAACTCGGCGTCGGCGTCACGGGCGACGGGCGCCACGGACTGGCCGAGGATGCCCGCGACCAGCGGCCGGCCGACGATGTCGCGGGCCCGGCCCACCTGGAGCACCCGGGGCCGGTCGTAGCCCCGGCCCCGCTCGGCGTTGAGCCGCATCGCCTCGGCGAGGTCCGGCGGGAAGGAGGCGAGCGTCTTCGCGTCCGACCACACCGAGGCGCGGGCGCCCGGTATGCCCTCCGTCTGCAGGACCTTGGACATCTCGGGTCCTGCGGCCCACTTGATGAACTGCCAGGCGTCGTCGCGCAGCAGGGAGAACGCGTTGATGCCCAGGCTCCAGGACGGGATGTTGTGCGGCTTCGCGCCGGCCGGACCGGCGGGGAAGGGGGCGAAGCCGACGGTGTCCTGCACCGTCGACACCTTCGGGTCGAGGAAGCTGCTGTAGATGGCGTCCGCGTCGACGTAGAAGGCGGCCTTGCCCTGCGCGAAGATCGGCATGGCCTGTTCGAGGCTCATGTTGGTGGCGCCGGGCGGGCCGGTCCGTGCGAGCAGCTTCCCGTAGTACTCGTACGCGGCGAGCGCCTCGGGCGTGCCGATGGCGGACCTGCCGTCCACGACGAAGTCGCCGCCGTGCGAGTACAGGAAGCTCGACCACTGGGAGACCGCGCCGTTGCGCTGGCCGCGGCCCACGAACCCGTACAACCCCTTCTTGTGCGCGGCGAGTTCCTCGGACGCGGACATCAGTGCTTCGAGGGTGCGCGGCGGCCCGCCGAGGTCCTCGACGAGGTCCTTGCGGTAGTAGAGCGTGGGGCGCTCGGTGACGACGGGGACGCTCAGGATCTTGCCCTGCGTCACGGAGGCGGCGCGCGGCGCCGGTTGGAAGTCGCGCCAGGCGAACCGGGCGTCGTCCGCGACGCGGTCGCTGAGATCGGCGAGCCAGCCGTTGTGGGCGAAGAGCAACTGGTCCTGCAGCGCGCGGACCATCATGACGTCGACATCGGTGCCGGAGGCGTTGAGCTTCACGTTGTAGCTGCTGGTCAACTGGTCGGCGGTGAGCAGGGTCATCGAGACCCGGCGTCCGATGCGTTCCTCGAACTCCTTCGTGCGGCGCCGGACCGCCTGGGACCACACGTGGTTGATCGCCATGATCCGCAGGGGGGTGTCGGCCGAAGGCCGCCCGCGCCCGCTCGTGCACGCGCTGAGCGCTCCGGTTCCGGCGGCTCCCGCCAGTCCTGCCGCCAGCCTGCCGAAGGAGCGCCGGCTGAGGAGCTCGCCGCTCTGGGACATCGTCGTCCTCTTCTCTCTGTGCTGTCGTTCTCCATGCAGTGGTCCAACTGGTAGGACCAGTTGGACCAGGCAGTAGTTAACAGGAGAGATCCACGGCGAACAAGGCCTGGTGGGAAGAGAATCAGGGAGGCAAGGGCGCGCGGTCGCGTCAGCCCTCGGCGTCGTCCAGCAGCGAGGCGATGTGGTGCCGAGCCATCGTGTCCACCTGGAGATCGAGGTCCCGACCGTAGGTGCGCAGCCCGAGAGTCAGGTGCTCGCGCATCCGCGCGCACGCAAGATCCGCGTCGCGCGCCGCGATCGCCTCGAAGATCTCGGGGTGGTGCGGGACCCCCGGCTCACCGATCGAGGGGTCGGAGTTCGAGCGGAGCATCATCTCGAACATCATCCCGCTGATCGACGAGAGCATGATGCGCAGGACGGAGTTCCCGCTCGCCTGCGCGATGGCGTCGTGGAACGCGACATCGGCCCGGGCCTTGACGACGACGTCGTTCGCCGCCTGCACGGCATTGAGCGCGGTGCGCAGGGCGGCGATGTCCGCGTCGCTCGCGCGCTCGGCCGCCAGACGCACCGTCTCGGTCTCCAGCGGCAGCCGCGCCTCGATCAGTTGCCGCACGGTGGGCCGGCCCGCGCGGTACAGCGCGTCGTACACCCTGGCATGCCCCGACGCCTGTTCGAGTACGAACGAACCGCGGCCCGGAGCGACGTCGATCAGGTGCTGGGCCTCCAGCCGGCGCAGTACCTCGCGCACGACGTTCCTGCTGGCGCCGAACTGGGACGCCAACTCGCGTTCGGAGGGCAGCTTCACCCCTGCGGCGATCTTTCCCGACCGGATGTCGTGCTCCAGCTCGCGCGCGATGCGCTCCGTCAGGAGCCGGCGCTGGGCCGGCGCGGCCGAACCCGGCGTCGAGGATGCGGAGGAGGAAGCAGGCTGCACCAGCGCAGCGTACAGGCCGCCCTCCCGCACACACCCGCCGGTCACGGAGCTCGGCCGGCCGGGGCCCGCAGGTGCTCCCGCCGGTGGACCCGCATCCCGACCTGGCCCGTACGCGCGTGTGACGCCCGGTGTGCGCGCCCGGTGCGTGTAGTTGTGGGAGTGCGTCGTGTCCCTGACCCACCAGCAGTTGGAGGAGCCGTGAGCAGTACCGCACCGGGTGACCCGGCGGCGGTCGACTGGGCCGCGCTGCGTGGCCGCCGAGTCGCCCTCGACGACCGCTGGAGGAGCGAGGGGCAACGCCCCGGCGGCGCGAGCCGGTACCAGGGGGCGGTCCGCGACGTCGAGGCGGACGGTGCCGGCACGGTCGAGCTGACCTTGACCCGCTACGACGGGCGCGTGCACCTGCTGCGCCCTGTCGGCCGGTTCACGGTGACCGACGACGACACGGGGGAGGTGCTGTACGCGCCCGCCGTCCGGGCCCCGCGCACGCTGCCGCCGGACTTCGTCGACGCGGTACGGCACGCCGCACCCGAGCGACGGGACGTCCTGGAGCGGATGCTCGGTTCCTTGCGGACCGACCGGCTTGCGCCGCACAGTGCGCAGGAGTTGGTGGACCTGGCGGCCCAGGTCGAGTGGGAGTGCACGCGCGAGCGCGATGTCCTCGACGATCCCGCGTCACGGGCCGCACAGTACGCGCGGGCGGCGCGCCGCGTCGTCGAGATGTGGGAGGGCGATGCCGGTGCCCGGCCGCCGAGGTCCTTCGAGGGAGCGCTACGGGCCGGCGGGGGCGGTGCGGGCGGGCATGGCCCGGCGGGCGAAGGCGATGGTGCCCGCCACGATCGCGGCGAAGACGGGGCCGGTGGCGATGTGCACGATGCCGAGGACGACGGGTTCGTCGCCGCGGTAGTAGATGACCTGTAGGGCGGCGTTGACGATGTTGACGGCGATGCAGACCCAGGTCGACACCGTGTAGACGCGCCGCAGGGGCGTCACGGAGCGCCAGTCGTCCGGGCCGCCGCTGACCTTGTTCAGGATCATGCCTGTCAGGGGGCGTTTGACCGCGATGCTGGTGAGACAGACGCCGAGGACGACGAACGGGATCAGGGCGGGTACGAGGAAGAAGCCGCGTGCTTCACCGGTCAGCGCCGCGACCGTGGCGCACACGGTGACCATGGCCAGGCCGATGACGGCCTGGCGCAGCTTCTCCTTGCGGAGCAGGCGCCATGCGAACGCGGCCACGGCCGCCGTCGCGGCGGCGATCAGCCCCGCGGTCAGCGACGCCACGGCGTTGGCCACGAGGAACGCGAGAGTGGGAAGGGCCGCGACCAGTACGCCGGCCGCCTTCTGCCCCCGGCCGCTCCGGCGGGCGCCGGAGGCAGGGGCCTGCGGGGGAAGGGAAGGCGGATGATCGGCGGGGCTCACGCTGACCATCTTGCTACCGGAACGGTTCCTGTTCATTGTCATCTCTTCGTGGTCGGTGGGGCGTGGTCAGGAGGCGAACATGGCCCGCTTGAGGGGCGGCGCGCGGTCGGCGGCCCGCAGGAGGGTGCGAAAGGCGGTGCGCGGCAGGCGGGCTGACGAGCCCGCGTTGCGTGCGTTGCGCCGCGAGGCGGCCACCGCCGGATTGGCGTACGCCCGCATCCGCGTCTCGTAGGCGGCTACGGCCGCCACCGGGTCACGGCGGCCGCTCGTGACGTCGCGCAGTGCTCGGCGCAGTTCCGCGGCATCCCGAAGGGCGGTGTTGGCGCCGACGCCGGCCATCGGGGTCATGTTGTGGATGGCGTCGCCCAGCAGCGTCACGTTGCTGGAGGGCCAGGCGGTCAGTTCGGGCATGCTGCGCAGGGTGACCGGGGCGACGGACGTGATGTCGCACGCGCCGACCAGGGTCGTCAGCGCGGGTGCCCAGGAGCGCATGCGGGAGAGCGCCAGGTCCCTCAGGGCGGCCGGCGTCCACTGCGTCACCTCTGGGGGCAGCGCTGCATGGTGAGCGATGTAGGCCCACACCACGTAGGAGCCGTCGGCGGCGGGTGCGGAGTGCTCGACGGGCGGGGGAGTGCCGGTGCGCCAGGCACAGACGAACATCCAGCCGGACCCCGCGGGCACGATGCTGTTCGGCGTGCCGTCGAGGATCTCGGCGGGCAGTCCGGCGGTGGCCCGGGCGGTCAGGGGAGTGCGTCCGGCGATGGTGAGCACGCCGGTGTCCTGGCGGGCGATGTCGGGCAGATACTGCCGGCGCACCCGCGAGTTGCTCGCGTCCGCGCCGACCAGTAGATCTCCGTCGGCGTGCGTGCCGTCGGCGAAGTGGGCGCGCACCTGCCCGGTCGGCATCTGCTCGTAGTGCGTGAACTCCTTGCCCCAGCGCACCCGTTGAGCGGGCATGCCCTCAAGCAGGCGGTCGCGCAGGCCGAGGCGGCTGATCGAGCGACGGCTGCCCTGGCGGCCGTTGCCGACCCGCGTCAGCGGCCGCAGCCGGTGGTCGTAGAAGCCCGCCGTACTGCCGGCGTACCCGGCATCGGCGTCGATCTCCGCCCAGATCGCGGGCGGCAGGCACTCCCGCAGCGCGGCGCAGCCCGCCTCGTTCAGGTGCAGTCCGTACCCCTGCAGCCCCACCGTGCGATCCGAGCGACGTTCAAAGACCTGCACGTCGACGCCGTCGCGCTGCAGCCCCTGCGCCAGGGCGAGACCGCCCAGGCCGGCGCCTATGACCAGAACCTTCATGCCCACTCCCTCGTCCGTTCCCTCCCCCACAATGTCATTCATCTTGATGACAATGTCAAACAGATGAATGACAAATCACATGGGTGGTTGAAATGCGAGGTGGGAGGCTATGCTCTGCAGCCATGGCAATGGACAAGCGCCCACGTCGGGCTCCTCAGGAGGCGGACCGCCGCAGAGATTCGGGCCGCACGCGGGAGCGGATCATCAGTGCCGCCGTCGGCGAGTTCAGCGCGCACGGGTACTCCGGCGCCCGCGTCACGCGCATCGCCAAGGCAGCGGGGGTGAACGCGCAGCTGATCTCGTACCACTTCGACGGCAAGGCCGGTCTCTACCAAGCCGTCCTGCAACGCGGCACCAGCGCTCTGGACCCACTGCCGGCCGCCGACAGGCCGCTGAGCGATATCGCCGCGGACTACGTGCGCATCACCGGCCGGAACGCCGACATCACGCGCCTGCTCGCCTGGGAGGGCCTCGGCGACACCCCCGAGGCCGGCGAGCACACGGACATCGACCGGCACGGCCAGGGCCGGGCCGCCTTCATGCGCGGTGTCGTCGATCAGCTCCGCGGCCGTCAGGCGGCCGGTGAATTCCCCGCGGACCTCGACTCCGGGCACCTTCTGTTCGCGCTGTACGCCATGGCCAGCGCGCCGGTACTGCTGCCCCAGGTCGCCCGGCAGATCTTCGGCGCGGACGCCGACCGCGACGACTTCCAGGAGGCGTTCGCCCAGCAAGTCGCGCGCCTCGTCGAGCACTTGGCCACGCCTCCCGCCGCACCGTGACGCCGGAGGGCCTCGGTCGCGCCCGGGCCCAGGAGCCCACCCGACGATCCTCTACGCTCGGTGCCCGGTGCGGGACAGCCGCGCAACAGCAGGGACTACGGGGGAGCGAGCGTGCGCACGGGGTGGATACGGCTGTGGCGGTGGACGGCGTACGCCGGGCTGGGACTCAGCCTGTACGGGGGATGGCTGACGGTCGACGACTTCCGGGACCGGGCGTCCAGCGAGCGGGCCATCGCCACGGCGTGCAGTGATCTGGTGCCGGGTGTCGCGGTGATGGACCTGCGCGGTGGCATGGTCCGCGTCCACGCGTACAAAGGTGGTCTCGTCCCGGACTACCCGTCCGGCGCGTGCACCGTCTACCGGGTCACCGGACCGGACGCGAACGATGCCCTGTTCACCCTGGAGGCCCGCAGGAGCGGCGACATCACCGGGCCCGACGGATCGGCGGCGCCGACCCACGTCATCGGCGACGAGCTCGGGAACCCGGAGAGCCCCTTCGACTACTTCGCCCGCAGGGGCGTCGCACGCACCGATGGCCGGCGCGCTGACGTCACCGCGGTGGCCGCGCGCGCGGAGCCGCGACCGCTTGGCGACGGCACGCTCGGCTGGTACGGGGACTCCTACGCCACCGTGCGCGCCGAATGCGGCCCCAGCAGCCGTTCCTCGGCCCCGGCCCTGCTCACCGTCACCACACGCGCCGCCTACGCCCCCGTCTCCGGCGCGGACCGCGAACGGCTGGCCGCACTCGCCCGCACGGCAGTGCGCACGCTCGCCGACAGGACCGGCTGCGCCACGCACCTGCCCGCCCTCCCCGACCACTTGGCAGCCGCACCCACCGCGCTGCGCCCAGCGAGGACGGCCACCGGCACCTGCAAATGGCTGGCCGACCACCTCGCCGCACGGGGCCGCGGCCGACTCCCGGACCGCGTACTGGACACGCCCGCGCGAGCAGCCAATCCCCAGGAGACCTGTCTGATGGCGGTAGGCCCCCAGCAGGTCTCCCGCATCGCGGCCGGTCTGGACCGTGACGACCGCTCCGCTGCCCGCAGCGCGCTGACCCACTCGCCGTGGTGGCTGCGCACCGCCTCCTACTTCGGAGCCGAGGCGGACACGGTCGGCTATAAGGACTCGGGCCCGGATCGGGAGGTGCTCATCGAACCGGGCTCCGCGGGCGGCAAGCTGAAGGGCATCTGGTGGGCGTCGTCGGTGTGCGACGGCAAGCCGGCCCTGCACACACTCACCTCCAGTTACAACTACGACGGAGTGCTCGACAACCGGACGCTCTCCGCCTTGTTCCGCGCCTACGTCGACGACATCACCACTCGGCGCGGCTGCACCCACGTGACGTTCCCGGACGCCAAGGACTTCCGCGTCGTCTGAGCCGCGGACACCTCCCGGCCGAAAGCCCGCAGGGCGCGGTCGGCCCCACGCGCGCCGCGGTCTACTGCGTGATCCGGCGTTCCAGGCCGCCGACGATGAGGTCCAGGCCCGCCTCGAAGGCCGCTTCGTGAGCGAGGAGCGGGACGCCCGGCCGGCCCGCGATGTCGCCGAGGCCGACGTCGGCCTGTTCCTCCAGGGCGCAGCCGACGGTGTACCGGCCGGCGGCGAGCACGGCCATTTGTGCGTGGTGTTCGGGGATGCCTGCGGCGATCAGGAAGTCCAGTTTGCGGCCGATCCGTTCGAGGTCGGCCGGTTCCGGGCTGCTCCCGGCATGGAGGCGCGCGCCGTCGCGGCGCATCAACAGGGTGCGGCGGAAGCTTCGCGTGTCCTTGAAGAACCAGTCGCGCCAGTCATCTCCGGGCTCCGGCGCGGCGACTGCGACGTGGGGTGCCATCGCGGCCCTCGCCATGGCGCCGAGCAGTTCCTTCTTGTTCTTGAAGTGGTAGTAGAGCGACGGCTGTTCCACGCCCAGTCGCCTGGCGAGCTGTCGGGTGCTGACGGCGTCCAGGCCGACTTCGTCGAGCAGGTCGAGCGCCTCGTCGACCACGGCTTCGCGGTTCATCTTCACGTTGACAACCTATCGGTGATAGGCCACGCTGCAAAAGTACCTATCGCCGATAGAAAAGGTGCGTGTCGTGGCTCGCACAGCGCAAACCCGTTCCCTGAAGGTCCTCATCTGCGGCGCAGGCGTCGCCGGTCAGGCACTCGCGTACTGGCTGGCCAGGGACGGTCACGAGGTGACCGTGGTGGAGCGTTTCCCGGCCTTGCGGGCGAGCGGCGCCCAGGTCGACCTGCGCGGCCAGGGCATCGACGCCATCCGACGCATGGGACTGCTCGACGAGGTCCGGGGCAAGCTCGTCGACGAAGCGGGGGTCGCCTTCGTCGACGCCGAGGGCAGGGCGCGGGCGACGATCATGGCGAACACGTCGGGGAAGGGCCGGCAGAGCCTGACGTCCGAGTACGAGATCATGCGCGGTGACCTGGTGCGCATCCTCCACGAGGCGACCCGGCAGGACGTGAAGTACGTGTTCGCCGTGAGCGTCGACCGCTTCGAGCAGGACGCGGAGCGCGTGGTGGCGCACTTCTCCGACGGTTCGTCCGGCGCGTACGACCTCCTTGTCGGCGCGGACGGCCAGGGATCGCGCACCCGCCGTGCGATCCTGCCTCCCGGGCCGGACCCGTACTGGCGCGTCGGCATCCACATGGCGTACTGGTTCGTCCCGCGCACGGCGGCGGACACTCGCATCCGGGACACCTACAACGCCCCCGGCGGTCGCATGATCATGCGACGCAGCCACAATCCGACCGAGACTCAGGTCTACTTCGTCCTGCGGGAGGAATCCGAGGAGGCCTCCGCCGTTCACCGCGAGCCCGTCGAACGGCAGAAGGAGTTCTGGGCCGACCGGTTCGGCGACGCGGGATGGCAGACGGACCGCTTCCTCGCGGGAATGGACGCCACGGAGAGCTTCTACTCCCAGGAAGTCGTGCAGGTGCGTGCCGACACCTGGTCCGAGGGGCGCGTCGCCCTGGTCGGTGACGCGGCGCACTGCGCGTCTCCGTACAGCGGCATGGGCATATCCGGCGGCCTGGTCGGTGCGTACGTCCTGGCGGGCGAGATCAGCCGCACCCCCCACGACCTGCCCGCGGCACTCGCGCGCTACGACACCACGCTGCGTCCGTTCGTCGACGAGATCCAGGCCGAGGTCAAACCACACCTTCTGCGCGTGGGCATACCCAAGAACCAGTGGGCCATCGGCGCCTTCCACACCGTCACGGCACTGGCCTGCTTCCTGCGCATCCCCGACCTCGTCGCGCGCTACGCGAAGGAGGACAGGGGCGGCGACTGGAAACTGCCGCGGTATCCGGACCTCACGCACGTCGACCGCCTCCACGCCGGCTGAGCGGGGAGCGCCGCATCGGGGCGGGCGGCCCGGAAAGCCACGTGCCCCGGGTTCCGCGCGTGCCTACGCTTCCCGTCATGGACAGCGCCCGCACCGATCGCCTCGTCAATGTCGTGGATGTCGAAGCGACCTGCTGGGCCGGTCCCCAACCGCCCGGCCAGGTCAGCGAGATCCCCGGTATGGCACAGGCCCTGGAGATCGCCGGACTGCCGCTCGAAGGCCGTCACCACAGGGGCGAGGACGACGCCTGGAACATCGCGGCCCTCGTGCTGCACCTCGCGGAACGGGAGCGCTGGCCGGCGACGGCCGCCGGGTGACGGATGCTTTCGCGCCGCCCTTGTCCTCTACCTTCAACACGACGGTCCAGCCCGGTGGTTGTGTCGGTCGAGAGCCGTTACGAGGACGGTTTCCTCGTAGCGGCACGCGAGTTCGTCGTGCCCGGCCCTCGTCTTCGGCCGCTGTCCGGCGGACCGGCGCGGCGTGGTGGCCGGCCCGCCGCGCGAACGAGGCAGAGCCTGGTGAGCGGAGGCGATGCCGCTCCGGGTCCTACTCGGCCGTATGCGTGGGGTAGACCTGAACGTCGGGGTACGCGCCCTTGATCGCCCCGGCGCCGGCCGGCCAGTCCAGGGTCACCGAGTGCGTCTCGTTCGGGGGCGTCACGATGATGTCGGTCGGGGACGCGAGGCTCTTGCCCGTGTGGTCGATGGGGTAGGCGAGGTCGAAGACGGCGGCGTCGCCCGGCTTCAAGGTGGTGACGCGCGGCTGGGCCGGCCCGCGTTCGATCGGGCTCGACGTGTGGTCCTCGTCCTTGATGTCGACGCCCGCGAAGCCCGTCGCCGAGCAGGTGGTCGAACCCCGGTTGATCATGGTGATGTTGATCCGGCCCTCGTCCGCGCCTGCCGCGGCGTACTGGGCATCGATGGCCAGGTCCTCCGTCTTGCAGAACGTGGCCTTGCCGCTGGCCCCGGCCGCACCGTTCGCGGCATCGGTGCCGGAGTCGGTGCCGGAGTCCGTCTTCGTGTTGTCGGCCTTCGAGTCGCCGGAGCCCGAACCGGTCTGCGACTGCGAACCGTCGTCCGAGGAGGAGGACGCAGGCGCGGACGAGGACGAGGACGAGGAACCCTTGGAGGACGAGTCCTTCGCGGAGTCGCCGCCGCCACAGGCCGTCAGGGAGAGGGTGGTGGCGACGCCGAGGGCGGCGAGGGCGGTGATGCGCGTGTACTTCATGGTGTTCCCCCAGGAGGTGCGTGGTGCATCTGGTCGAAACCATTTGTATCTCGCACCGAGTTACAGGCAGTGCCCCACGACGTCTTCGTTCTGTCACAGGCGTCTCGCCGTAACGGTCCGTCAAAATGGCTCGCTGCGGCCCGTGTCATCGCCGGGTGGAGACGTCGGCGTTCGCCTTCCTGGCCCCGTGGCGTGGAGCCTGCCGTGGGCCGAAGGATCCGTCGGCTTGCTGCGGTCGGCGACTCCGTGGTGGACGTTCCGATGCTGCCGGGCCGCCGTGCATCACCCGCGTAACAGAATGATCCACTTCCTTGTGCGGCCCGTTTCCTCGCCTGTGAGGTGGGCTGATGTACTCTCCCACCACAGGCCGTCCGATCCTTCGCCACCTGCGTGTGTGGCACGCCGTGGTGGCCTCTCTCGTCGTGGTGGCGGTGGTGGCGTTCGTCTTTCTCCTCCCGGCCGACGACGGCGTGCGCCCGGTATCCGGCAGTCCCTGCCGACCGGTCGATTCCGCACGTGAGGACGCGCCCGCGACCCCCGATCTCGACGGGGACGGCTCCGTCGATCTGGTGCACGAGATCTCCCGGTCGTTGAAGGTCGACGTGGTCGTCGTGCCCGGCTCCGCGCGCGGTCCTGACCAAGACCGCACGACCGTCCTCACCCAGGACGACCTCGGCGTGCCGGACGACATCCAGGTGGGCGACGACCCGTTGCAGCCCACGGTCGCCGACCTGGATGAGGACGGCCACGCCGACCTCGTCGTCAGCAGCGCCGCTCAGGTCGTGTGGGGAGGCCCCAAGGGCCCGCAGGCCGACGGGCCGCACGGGCGCGTCCCGCTGCCGGGCAGCGGCTACCACACCGCGCCGATCGCCGGCGACTTCGACGGGGACGGCCACACCGACCTCACGGTCTTCAAGGACTCGGGCGAGGCACAAGGCCAACTGGTCGTCCTCAAGGGGCCGTTCACACGCTCGGGCGACCCCGCCCGGACCGTGCGGATCCCCAGTCCGGTCCACAAGGGCGCGACGCCCACGCTGGTCGCCGGGGACGCGAACGACGACCGCGCCACCGATCTCGCGCTCTACGACTCCCCGGGGGAGCCGCCCCTGCTGTTCACCGGCGGCGCCCGTACCGCCGGCGGCCTGAGCAAGGAGCCCGAACGGCTGCCGGAGGGTGAGAACGTCGCCTTCGGCGACTTCGACGGCGACGGCCGGCAGGACACCGCCGTCGGCAGGAGCTTCGTCGCCAGTTACGACGAGGACGACACGCCGCACCGGCGCGGTCAGATCAGCGTCCGCTACGGCAAGGACCCGGACAAGTGGGTCACCATCGAAGGTGGCGACTTCAAGGAGGGCTTCGGCAGCGAACTCGCCGCCGCAGACGTCAACGGCGACGGCTGCGACGACCTGGCCGTCCAGCTCACCAAGAAGAAGGAGGCGGGGGACGCGCGGATCGAGGTGCTGCGGGGCGGGTCCGAGCACGGGCTCGGGTCGAAGCCGTGGTGCGCCACCAAGCGCACCGCGCCGGGTGACGACGGCCCCAGCGACGGCGTGCTCTTCGACGCCCACGACTGGGACGGCGACGGCCGCGCGGAACTGGCCCTGTTCGGCGGGGACAGGTGGTGGATCACCGACGGCACGGACCGCGACGAGGCGTCCTTCCCGCTCAACCCCGCCAAGAGCCAAGGTTCGTAGACACCGACGAGGCGGCGAAGCCGCCGCCCCTGGCCGTCGCCCACCGGCGACCGTCGCTGTCACCGAGCAGCACGCCCGCAGCCGGCCGGAGTTCTTGCGACTTCGAGCGGGACGAAGCCGTGCGCGCCTCTTGACACGGAAGCGATCACGCGCGGAATCTATGGCCACCTGGATGGCAACGTTGTCATGCCTCCTTGTTCTTGAGGGGACCCGAGTTTTCATGACCGATCGGAACGACCGGGCGATACGTCCGTCACGGCGCTGGTTCATCGCCGCAGGCTCCACTCTGCTCGCGGGCTTCGGACTTGAGGCGCCCGCGGTGGCGGCCGGCGCACGGCCTGCCGGGAGTGCGCCGGGCGTGCCCGGCGAGCTTGCCGCCCACCGCCCGGTGCGGGTCTCGTCGACGGACTACGCACCGACGCCCGGCGCGTTCGCCGTTGACGGACTGTCCGAGCCCGGCGTGCGGGGCAGCGGCTGGCGGGCGGCGTCGGGCGACCCGCAGTGGATCTCGGTGGACCTGCAGGCGCTCTGCGAGATCACGTCCGTCCGGCTCACGTTCGAGGCCGCCGCGGGCGACCCCGTCTTCGAACCCCCGACGACGGGCAACCCGCGCTCGGGCACGACGGGCAAGGAGATCCTGTCGAGTTACGCCACGTCCTTCGCCGTGGAGACCTCGAAGGACGGCACGACGTGGACCACCGTGCACCGGACCACCGACGGTCGGGGCGGCGCGGTCGACATCCCGCTGGCCGACCCCGTCACGGCGCGCTGGGTGCGCATGACGTCCCTCAAGCGGTCGAGCGCGCTCCCGCTGGGGCTGAACGGATTCGCGGTCTACGGCAAGGCCTCGGGGCACCGCCCGGCCGCGAGCGGCTGGACGGACTGGGGCCGGCGCCACCACGACGCCCCGGCCCTGCGGGTGGCGGCCGACGGGACCGTGCCGGTGGAGTCGGGCTGGCTGCTGACGATGGACGACTGGGCGGGCAGCGGCGACGGCGCCGACCTGTCGCGGCACGGCGTGGACACGGACGGCTGGCTCCCGGCGACCGTTCCCGGCACCGTCCTCGGCTCGCTCGTGGACCAGGGCAAGCTGCCCGATCCCGTCGCGGGCCTGCACAACCTGGAGATCCCGGAGGCGCTGTCCCGCCATGCCTGGTGGTACCGCCGCGAGTTCACCGTCCCCTCGGACCTCGTACTCACCGGCGGCCGCCGCGTCCGTCTGGAGTTCGACGGCATCAACCACGAGGCCGAGGTCTGGCTGAACGGCACCCGCGTCGGCGCGTTGGCGCATCCCTTCGCCCGCGCCGCGTTCGACGTCACCGACGCGCTCGAACCCCGCGAGCGGAACGTGCTCGCCGTCCGCATCACGCCGATGCCCGTGCCGGGCAGCCCCGGGGACAAGGGTCCGGCGGGTGAGGCCTGGGTGGACGCCGGCGCGGACACCATGAACAAGAACTCGCCGACGTATCTCGCGTCGTCCGGCTGGGACTGGATGCCTGCCGTCCGCGACCGCGCCGCCGGCATCTGGAACCACGTGCGGCTGCGGAGCACGGGCGCGGCGGTCCTGGGCGATCCGCGGGTCGACACCGTGCTGCCGAAGCTGCCCGACACCTCCGTCGCCGAGCTCACCCTCGTCGTCCCGGTGCACAACGCCGACGGGGCGAAGAGGTCCGTGCGGGTGTCCGCGGCCTTCGACGGTGTGCGCGTCGCGAAGAGCGTCGACGTGGCGGCGGGCAAGAGCACCGAGGTGGTGTTCGCGCCGGACGAATTCGCCCAACTGCGGCTGCGCAGCCCCCGCCTGTGGTGGCCCAACGGCCTCGGCGACGCCGCACTGCACGACCTGACGCTGACCGCGTCCGTCGCCGGGAAGCAGAGCGACCGGCGGCGCACCCGGTTCGGCATCCGCCAGTTCGGCTACGAATACGACGTGCCGCTGCCGTTCGGTACGGGCGGCAGCGACGACGCGAGCCCGCAGTCCGTACCGATCGAGCGCACCGACGCCCGCTACGTCCGCGTCAAGTGCGGGGCGCGCAGCACCGACTGGGGATTCTCCCTGTGGTCGCTGTCGGTGCTCGACAGCCGCGACCCCGGCACCGATCTCGCGCTGAACGCCCCGGCGGACGCCTCCAGTACGGACACCGCCGACCACGCGGCCCGCTGCGTGACGGACGGCGACACGTCGACCCGCTGGTCCTCGGAGTTCGCCGACGACCAGTGGATCCAGGTGGACCTCGGCGCCGCCCGGTCCGTCGACCGCGTCGACCTGCTGTGGGAGAAGGCGTACGCGCGTACCTTCACGGTCCAGGTCTCCACCGACGGCACGAGCTGGCACGACGCCGCGTCCGTCGACAACACGGGGCTTCCGCTGCCGTTCGGGAACAGTGACGCCAGCCTCCAGGTGCGCGACATCCCGGCGCGGACGGCCCGCTACCTGCGGATCAACTGCGGTGTGCGCAACACCAGTTGGGGCGTCTCGTTGTGGTCGCTGTCGGCGTTCTCCTCGAAGGACGCCGGCACGGACCTCGCCCTTCACCAAAAGGTGACCGCCTCCACCCAGGAGGACGACAAGCCCGCCGCGAACGCCACCGACGGCGACCCGAGCACGCGATGGGGCTCCGCGTACGAGGACGACCAGTGGATCCAGGTCGACCTCGGGCAGGCCCGCGAGTTCGACCGGGTGGCCCTGCTGTGGGAGCGCGCGTACCCGAAGACGTACACGATCCAGGTGTCCGACGACGCCAAGGAGTGGACGGACGTCGAGACCGTCTCCAACGAGCCCGACCCGCTCAAGATCAGCGTGAACGGCGTCCGCGTGCTGGCCCGCGGCGGCAACTGGGGCTGGGACGAGCTGCTGCGCCGGATGCCCGCCGCGCGCATGGACGCCGCCGTACGCATGCACCGGGACATGAACTTCACCATGATCCGCAACTGGGTCGGCAGCAGCGACCGCGAGGAGTTCTTCGCCGCCTGCGACGAGCACGGCATCCTGGTGTGGAACGACTTCCCCAACGCCTGGGCGATGGACCCGCCGGACCACGACACCTTCAACGCGCAGGCCGCGGACACCGTCCTGCGCTACCGGATCCACCCGAGCATCGTCCTGTGGTGCGGTGCCAACGAGGGGGACCCGCCCGCCGCGATCGACGAGGGCATGCGCAAGGCCGTCGAGGGCGTGGCTCCCGGCATCCTCTACCAGAACAATTCCGCGGGCGGCATCGTCACCGGCGGCGGCCCCTACGGCTACGTGGAACCGGAGAAGTACTTCGACGCCGGCACGTACGGCAGCAGGAACTTCGGTTTCCACACCGAGATCGGCATGCCCGTCGTCTCCACGGCGGAGAGCCTGCGCGAGATGACCGGCGACGAGCCCGAGTGGCCGATCGGCGGCGCCTGGTACCTGCACGACTGGAGCGAGCGCGGCAACCAGGCCCCGCAGAACTACAAGGCCGCCATCGAGACCCGGCTGGGCGAGGCGGAGGACCTCGACGACTTCGCGCGCAAGGCACAGTTCGTCAACTACGAGAACACCCGCGCCATGTTCGAGGCGTGGAACGCGCACCTGTGGGACGACGCCACCGGGCTCATGCTGTGGATGTCGCACCCGGCCTGGCACAGCACGGTCTGGCAGACGTACGACTACGATTTCGACGTCAACGGCACCTACTACGGGGCCCGTTCGGCGTGCGAGCCGCTGCACGTCCAGGCGCATCCGACGACCTGGCAGGTCACCGCGGTCAACCACACCGGCGCCGCCCTGAAGCATGCGAAGGTGACGGCCGCCCTGTACGACCTGACCGGCCGTCGTCTCGGCGGCGTGCGCACGCAGACCGTGGACATCGCCGCGGCGACGAAGACCGAGGAACTGTTCCCGGTGCCGTGGACGGACGCGCTGCCCGACCTGCACGTGCTGCGCCTGACGCTGCAGGACGCCAAGGGCCGGACGGTGTCGGCCAACACGTACTGGCGCCACCGCACCCCGGAGGCGATGAAGCGGCTCGGCAGCATGGACCGGACCCGGCTGGCGATCTCCGCGCCGCGCCTCTCGCGCTCGGGGGACCGGCGCGAGCTGACCGCGACGGTCCGCAACACCGGCTCCGCGGTCGCCGCGATGACGCGCCTCTCCCTGCGCGAGGCACACAGCGGCCACCGCGTGCTCCCCACGCTCTACAGCCACAACTACCTGTGGCTGCTGCCCGGCGAGGCACAGCAGGTGACACTGTCGTGGCCCGCGTCGGCGACGACGGGGGAGCGGCTGGAACTGCGCGCGCAGGCGTACAACTCCGCGTCGGCCGCCCGGCACGCCTGAGCGCGGCGCAGCGGCGCCCTCCGGCCGGGTCAGTCCCGGCCGGAGTCCGGCCGTACGGTGAGGGTGTGCCCGCCCTCGGCCGCCGGGGCGCGGGCGGTGAGGACGAGCCGGTGGACGGCCGGGCCCCAGACGCGGGTGAACGCCCGGTCGGTGAGCGGGATCTCCTCCACGGAGGCGGTGAACGCCTCGGCGTCCCAGTGCATGCTCAGACCGCGCCCGGTCGGGGGAGCGACCACGGCTCGGCCGCCACCGCCCGGGAGGACCACGGCGCCGGCGACCAGGAGGTGCAGCGCCAGCGCGTCGGGAGCGGCGCAACAGCTCCAGGCCTCGCCGATCTCGACGCGTTCCTCGTCGTCCGTGCCGCGCACGAGGCGGAACGTGCGCTGCCAGCGCGTCAGTCCGGCTTCAGGCGGGTAGGCCGCGGCGATGTCGCACGTCAGCTCGTCGCCGTCCGGGTGGTGGCGGTGGATGACGTCGGTCGCCCGGAAGGCCGCTCCCGGTGGCTGGCCGAGACCATTGACGACCGGCACGTTGTGGTACGCGCTGGTCATCGACCAGATCCCGTAACGCTCCGGGCCGAAGGTCTCCTTGCGGTACGTGCCGACGCCGACGTCGATCAGCAACGGGCGGGCGTCCACGGCGACGATGCATGTCCCGACGTCGTTGTGGTTGTGGCTCTCGTCGTTGTGGCCGCCCTTCGCCGCGAGCAGCAGTCCGCGCTCGCTGCCTGCCGCCGCGCGGGTGACAAGGACTTGGGTGTCGGGCAGCCAGTGGCGCTGCGGCAAGGGAAAGCGGGCGGGCCCGGCGGCCTGCCAGTCGGTGTCGAAGAGGGCGTCCGAGACGCGGCGCAGGTCGAACGGCCCGCCCGT
>NZ_JAAGMG010001464.1 GCF_010548525.1 Streptomyces sp. SID14478 | reverse complement strand
GGCGAGCCGCTCGTACAGGGCGCCCTCCTCGTCGGCATCGGCGACCAGGTGCAGCAGCAGACCGTACCCGCGCGGCGCCAACTCGCCCTCTATGCCGGTGATCAGCTCGCTGAAGTGCGGGTCCGCGCCCAGCACGTCGGTGGGCCTGCGCACCACGAGCGCGAGCGTGCGGGTACGGGCACTGCGCAGCGCCGTCGCCGACGCGCTCGGCGACCAGCCGAGGTCGAGCGCCGCGGCGAGGATGCGCTGCCGCGTCGCCTCGGCGAGCCTGCCCTTGTCGTTGAACGCCTGCGACACCGCGGCCGTCGACACTCCCGCCGCGGCCGCCACCGCCTTGATGGTCGGCCGTGCACCCGCTTTCGAACCGCTCACATCTTCACCGCCCCACTGACCAGTGCCTGCTGCATCCGCTTCTGCAGAACCGTATAGACGATCCACACCGGGACCAGCGTCAGTACGGTTCCTGAGGTCAGCACCCCGTAGTCGGTGCCCGTGATGGACTTCAGCGTGGGCAGGGCGACCTGGACGGTGCGCTGCGCCGGATCCGGGCCGATGATGACGAGGGAGTACAGGTACTCGTTCCAGAAGGTCAGGAAGTTGAGCAGCAGCACCGTCGCGATGCCGGGCAGGCACATCGGCGTGTAGACGTGGCGCAGCACCGCGAAGGTCGACGCCCCGTCCAGTCGCGCTGCCTCCTCCATCTCCTTCGGGATCGTCCGCATGAACTGCACCAGGATCACCACCGACAGCGGCATCGCCGTCGCCGGCAGGAACAGCACCATGAACGTGCGGGAGTGGAACAGGCCGGTGGCCGCCGCCAGCAGGAACGTCGGGAACAGCGCCGCGAACGTCGGGATCAGGAAGCCCAGCGAGAACACCTTCTCCATCGCGGAGGCGAGCCGCCCCGTGGAGCGGGCCAGCGCGAACGCCGCCGGTATGGACAGCGCCAGCGTCACCGCGAGCGAAAAGGCCGTCACCAGACCGGAATTGACGACCGCGAGCCCCAGATCCGCGCTCTGGTAAGCGGTCGAGAAGTTCCCGAAGCCGAACGACGAGGGCAGGGAGAAGGGATGGGCGAAGATCTCGTCGTTCGTCTTGAACGCCGAGGCGACGAAGTAGTAGAGCGGGATGACCAGCAGCACCGCGTACAGCCACACCAGGATGTGCGCGGGCAGCCAGGACCGGCCGAACCGTGACCGGGCTGCGCGTGTCGAAGACTTCATGGCGTACGACTCCGATCGCGAGGTCAGTAGTTCTGCCGGAACGCACGCCGGATGGCGAGCAGTCCGACGAGGCCGACGAGGAAGAGCAGGACACCGACGGTCTGGCTGTAGCCGAGGTCGGCGGCGATGAACGCCTTCTGGTAGACGAGGAACGACAGCGTCGTCGACGAACTCCCGGGCCCGCCCTGGGTCAGCAGCAGCACGTGCTGCGCCGAGCCGAACAGCGTCCACAGGAACTGCAGCATCGTCACCACGCCGACGTAGTCGCGGATCACCGGGAAGTGGATGCGCCACATCGTGCGCCAGTGCCCGGCCCCGTCCAGCTGCGCCGCCTCGCCCAACTCGTCCGGCACGCTGCCGAGCCGCGCCGCGAACAGCACCGCCGTGAAGCCGATCCCGCCCCAGATGTCGAGCGCGATGAGACAGCCGAGCACCGTCGAGGGCGAGGCCAGCCACGCGTCGGCGAGCGAGCCCAGACCGACCGCCTGCAGACCGCCGTTGACCAGCCCGTCGGGGGAGAGGGCCGCGTAGAACACCATCGCCTTGGCCGGCGTGGAGATCAGCCCCGGGATGAAGAGCAGATAGCGGATCACCCGGTGGCCCGGCGGTTTCTGTGCCACGTAGTAGCCCAGCATGTACGCGCACACCACCATCACCGGGATGGCGACGACCAGCTGGATCGCGGTGTTGCTCACCGCGTCCCAGAACACCGGGTCGGCGAAGACCGTCCGCACGTTGTCGAACCCGGCGAACGACACCGGCTGCAGCATGCCCGGCCAGTGCAGCGCCGCCACCACGAAGATGGCGACCAGCGGGCCGACCATGAACACCAGGTACCAGACGAGCGCGGGCAGCGCGAGGATCGTGCCGCCCTGGCGGCGCGGACGGCCGCCGGAGGGCGAAGAAGGAGGGGTGGGGCGGCGGACCGCTGCCTCGCCCGCTGTCGACGTCATCGTCGTCATGAGCAACTCCCTTACGGATGAGGAGAGAGAAGGGGCGGGCGGTCAGATGCCGCGGTAGGCGGCCTCGAGGACCTGACGGACCTTGGCGGCGCTCGTGCCGCGCGTGAACGACGTACTCGTCGCGGTGATCAGTGGCTGGTTGGCGGCCGGCGGGATGTAGACGTCCGGCAGCAGCACCTGGCCCACGTCGGAGCCGAGCCGCTGCGCGGCCGCCACCAGCGGGAAGTCGGTGCTCACCGCGTCCGAGCGCAGCGCCATGTCGCGGCCGGACTCCTTGATGAACCGGGCGACCGTGTCCTCGCGGTAGAAGAACTTCAGGAACTTCTCGACGGCGTCGATCTTCTTCGTGCCGTTCGGACTGATCCAGAAGCCGATCAGCGTGTACGTGCGCAGGATCGTCGGCTTGTCGTGCGCCGCGCCCGGCGCGAGCGGCCAGCCACCCACGTCCGTGTGGCGGGCCACCTGCTCCGGCACCTTCGCGAGCGCCGAGGACATCGCCGACTGCATCGCCGCGGCCTGCGTGTTGAACTGCGTCGTCATCGTGTCCGACGTCAGCCCCTGCGACTTGTCGGCGAACACCCCGGCGTCCCGCAGCTGCACGAAGTACTCGATGCCCTGCCGGGCGCCCCGGCCGCCGAAGTCGCCGGTGGCGTAGACGTGCTTGGCCTCGTCCTCGGTCAGGAACGTCTGGATGATCTGCGCGAGCAGCTTCTGCCCGGTCCAGTCGTTGCCGCCGACCGTCACCGGGGCGAGGTTCTTGCCGCGCAACTTCCGTGCGGCGCCGATGAGTTCGTCGCCGGTCGTCGGGATGCGGTCGACGCCCGCCTTGTCGAGCAGCGCCCGGTTGAAGGCGACCGGCCAGTTCGTCGCGAAGTAGGGGAAGGCGCGCAGCCGCCCCTTGCCGTCCGTCCACGCGTCGAGCGCGACGGGCAGCACCCGCTCGCGCAGCCCCCAGTCGTCGAGGTATCCCTTGACGTCCACGGTGGCGCCGACATCGGTCCAGGCCAGCGTCTTGTCGTACAGGTTGACCATGACGACGTCCGGCTCCTTGCGGGCCAGCCGTGAGGTCTCGTAGACCTGCGCGAGGTCGTCGCCGTTGACGAGGTTCCTGACCTTGAGGCCGGGGTTCTCCTTGCGGAACCGGTCGAGGGCCGACAGATACGTGGGCGATCCGGGCGCGGTGGTGCCGAGCTGGCTGTGCACCACGAGCGTGTCGGGGTCGTCGTCGGCCGCGGCCAGGGAGGAGCAGCCGGACAGGGCGGGCAGGGCGGAGGCGGTGGCGAGCGCGCCACCGGCGGCGAGGAAAGCGCGCCGACTCGGCGTTGAGTTCACAGCGGGCACAGCGGTATGTCTCCAACCAGGAGTCACCGGCGGATTGGTTAATCGATATACCTGCGGGGGTGCGAGCACCGTAAGTTCCGTTCGGGAAACGGTCAACCCCCCGTTGCGCAGGGTGAAACGGGGGGTGTGCGGGGACGGGTGGGTGCCGTCCGGGAGGTCAGACCTGCTCCGCCCGGAACCCCGCCGGCGTCACCCCGGTGTGCTGCTGGAAGAACTTGGAGAAGTTGGCGGAGTCGCCGAAGCCGACGGCCACGCCGATGCGGCCCACCGGGAGATCCGTGTGGGCGAGCAGCCGCTTCGCCTCCAGGATCACGCGCCGGTCGATGAACGCCTTCGGGGTCTGGCCCGTCGCGGCGCGCACGGCGCGGACCAAGGTGCGGCGGGAGTAGCCGAGCGCGTCGGCGTACGCGCTGACGCTGTGGTTCGTCGTGAAGTCCTGCTCGACCGCCGTGCGGAACCGGGTGAAGGTCGAGTCCTGCTGCGGCTCGCACTCGTCGGCCGCCGCCTGCGCACTGACGTGGGCCACGCGCAGCATGAAAGCCGTCAGCGAGTGCCGCAGCACCGAGGTGTGCAGGCTGAGCGGGAGTGTGGAGGTGTCGAGGTACTCGCGTTGCAGCTGCTCCAAGGAGGCTTCCAGCGCGGCCAGTTGGGCCTCGTCCGGGTGGAGCAGCGGGGGCCGGTCGTAGCGGTACATGCCGGTCGCCTCGACGATCGCGCGGGGCAGGAAGCCGGGCTGCATCGTGAGGGCGGTGCCGACGTAGCGGTCCGTGGCGGAGAAGCCGTGCACCTGGCCCGGCCGGATCCACAGGACGTCGCCGGCCCCGGCCTCGTACTCCGTGAAGTCGATCATGTGGCGGACCGGGCCCTCGCGGAAGAAGAGCAGGACGTGGAAGTCGATGCGGTGCACGCGGCGGGAGAGTCCGACGCCGCCCGCCCAGGGGCCGTCGGTGCCCATCGGGCCGACCTGCATCCCGACCCCGGAGACGCTCGCGCTCGGGTCGAAGGGATAGGTGCGGATGTGCGCTCGTTCCTCCGGGCGCGCTGCCAGATGTGCGCTCGTCTGCGCGGGGCCCTGCTCCGTCATCGACCTTCCTCGGTTCCGGCCTCCATAGGTGTCCCATTTTCACCGAACGCTGGCACGGGGGCACCTGCCGGGCCAAAAGTATGACCTTTAAGTTTGTAGGTGGTTCGACCAGGGACTTTCGGCCCGCGGTCCGCCTGCCGTTCGGCAGCGGGGCTCGTGACCGAAGGCCCGGATTCCGGAGCTCGCTTCGGGCATCAGCCTTGGACCACCGTAAAGACGAAGCAAAGCCTGAAGGAGAGCTCTCCGAGATGAGCACGCAGCGACCCGACACCGCACTCGCCCCGTTCGAGTGGACCGACCTGGACCAGCGTGCCGTCGACACCGCCCGGCTGCTGGCGGCCGACGCCGTGCAGAAGGTCGGCAACGGACACCCCGGCACCGCCATGGCCCTGGCCCCGGCCGCGTACACGATCTTCCAGAAGGTCATGCGCCACGACCCCGCCGACCCGGAGTGGACCGGCCGGGACCGCTTCGTGCTCTCCCCGGGCCACACCAGCCTCACCCTCTACACGCAGCTCTTCCTGGCCGGCTACGAGCTGGAGCTGGACGACCTGAAGGCGTTCCGCACCCACGGTTCGAAGACGCCGGGCCACCCCGAGTACGGCCACACCGCGGGCGTCGAGACCACCACCGGGCCGCTCGGCCAGGGCGCCGCCAACGCCGTGGGCATGGCGATGGCCGCCCGCTACGAGCGCGGCCTGTTCGACCCCGAGGCCGCCGAGGGCACCAGCCCCTTCGACCACACCATCTGGGCGATCGTCTCCGACGGCGACCTGGAGGAGGGCGTCTCCGCCGAGGCCTCCTCCCTCGCGGGCCACCAGAAGCTCGGCAACCTCGTCTTCGTCTACGACGACAACCACATCTCCATCGAGGGCGACACCGAGACCGCGTTCTCCGAGGACGTCCTCAAGCGCTACGAGGCGTACGGCTGGCACGTCCAGCGGATCGCCCCGCAGGCCGACGGGAACGTCGACGTCAAGGCCCTGTACGAGGCCCTCGCCGCCGCCAAGGCCGAGACCGGCCGCCCCTCGATCATCGCGATGCGCACGATCATCGCGTGGCCCGCCCCCACCAAGCAGAACACCGGAGGCTCGCACGGCTCCGCGCTCGGCGACGACGAGGTCGCCGCCACCAAGCGCGTCCTGGGCTTCGACCCCGAGCAGTCGTTCGCCGTCGAGGACGAGGTCCTCGCGCACACCCGCGCCGCCCTCGACCGCGGCGCCGAGGCCCACGCCGCCTGGGACAAGCAGCTCGGCGCGTGGCGCACCGACAACGCGGAGCGCGCCAAGCTCCTCGACCGGATCGTCGCCGGCCGCCTGCCCGAGGGCTGGGAGCAGGCGCTGCCCTCCTTCGAGGCCGGCCCGAGCGTCGCCACCCGCGCCGCGTCCGGCAAGGTCCTGCAGGCCCTCGGCCCGGTCATCCCCGAGCTGTGGGGCGGCTCCGCCGACCT
>NZ_JAAGMG010001431.1 GCF_010548525.1 Streptomyces sp. SID14478 | reverse complement strand
CGAGGGCCCCGCGGCGCTGGCCTCCGCGGTGGCCCACGGCGCGGCCGCGGTCCAGCTGCCGGGCAGCGCGATGCCGACACCCGGGGACCTCGCCCCGGACGCGGTGACGATCACGGCGGAGGTTCCGCTGGATCAGGCCCTGAAGGAGCCGGTGACATGAAGGCCAGTGCCCCGATCCCGCACACGCTCAGGCACCCGCACACGCTCAGGCAAAGGAGCCCGCGATGACCGTTGAAATGATCACCGCGGACCTGGTCGACCTCGACCTGTCCGCCCAGACCAAGGAGTCGGCCGCCCGCGAACTGGCGGAGCGCATGGTCGCCCTCGGGCGCGTGCGCGACCTGGACGGCTTCCTCGCCGACGTCGCCGCCCGCGAGGCCCAGATGCCGACCGGCCTCGACGGCGGCATCGGCATCCCGCACTGCCGCAGCGCGCACGTCACCGAGCCGACCCTCGCCTTCGGCCGCAGCGCCGCGGGCATCGACTTCGGCGCCACGGACGGCCCGGCCGATCTGGTCTTCCTGATCGCGGCTCCGGCGGGCGCGGACGACGCGCACCTCACGATCCTGTCCTCGCTCGCCCGCCAGCTGATGGACGAGGACTTCAAGGCGGCGCTGCGCGCGGCGACTGACGCCGCGGAGGCGGCGGCGCTGATACGCGGCGACGCACCGGCGCCCGCGGCGTCCGCGACGTCCGAGGAGACGGTGGCGCCGGCGGCATCGACGGCATCGGTGACATCAGCGACATCAGCCGCATCGCCTGCGGTATCCGATGAGGCGCCCGCCGCGTCCGATGAGGCGTCCGCGACATCCGGTGAGGCGCCCGCGGCGGAGACGTTCAAGATCGTCGCTGTCACCTCCTGCCCCACCGGCATCGCCCACACCTACATGGCCGCCGAATCCCTGGAGAACACGGCCCGCGACACGGACGGCGTCGAACTCGTCGTCGAGACCCAGGGCTCCGCCGGATTCACCCGCCTCGACCCGGCTGTCATCGCCGCGGCCGACGGCGTGATCTTCGCCCACGACGTCCCGGTCCGCGAGAAGGACCGCTTCGCCGGAAAGCCCACGGTCGACGTCGGCGTGAAGGCCGGCATCAGCCGCCCCGCCGAACTGATCAAGGACGTACGCGACAAGGCGGCCCGCGGGGAGACGACCGCGCCCGACGCCGCCGCGTCATCCACAGCTGTGGACAACTCCGGGGAACCCGGGGACGGTTACGGGACGAAACTACGCAAGTGGCTGATGTCGGGCGTCAGCTACATGGTGCCGTTCGTGGCGGCCGGCGGTCTGCTCATCGCGCTCGGTTTCGCGATCGGCGGCTACCAGGTCGCCGACGTCAAGGTCGAGACCCTCCTCAACAGCTTCGACTGGGGCTCGACGACCAGTTGGGCCGCGCTGCTCTTCTACACCGGGCAGGCCGCGTTCGCCTTCCTCGTCCCGGTCCTTGCCGGCTACATCGCGTACGGCATGGCGGACCGGCCGGGTCTGGTGCCGGGCTTCGTCGGCGGCTCGATCGCGCTGACCGTCGACGCGGGCTTCCTCGGCGGTCTCGCCGCCGGTCTCCTCGCGGGCGGCGCGGTCATGCTGATCCAGAAGGTGAACGTGCCGGCCGTGCTGCGCGGCATCATGCCGGTCGTCGTGATCCCGCTGCTGTCGTCGATCGTGGTCGGCTTCCTGATGTTCGTGGTGATCGGCAAGCCCATCGCCTCGCTCCAGAGCGCGCTGACGGACTGGCTCAACTCGCTGTCCGGAGCCAACGCGATCGTCCTCGGCATCATCCTCGGCCTGATGATGTGCTTCGACCTGGGCGGCCCGCTCAACAAGGTCGCGTACGCCTTCGCGGTGGGCGGCCTCGCCACCCCCACGGACGGTTCGCTCAAGGTCATGGCCGCGGTGATGGCCGCCGGCATGGTGCCGCCGCTCGCCATGGCGCTGGCCACCACCGTGCGCGGCAGGCTGTTCAACAAGGCCGAGCGGGAGAACGGCAAGGCCGCCTGGGTGCTGGGTGCCTCGTTCATCACGGAGGGGGCGATCCCGTTCGCCGCGGCCGACCCGTTGCGCGTCATCCCCGCCTCCATGGCGGGCGGCGCGGTCACCGGCGCCCTGTCGATGGTCTTCGGCTGTACCCTGCGGGCCCCGCACGGCGGCATCTTCGTCGTCCCGCTGATCGGCAACGCGTTCCTCTACCTGATCGCCATCGCCGCCGGTGTCTGTGTCTCGGCCGCCACGGTCGTCGCACTGAAGGGCATGCGCAAGGCGGCACCGGAGACGACCGCCGCCGCCGGGGAGGCCGCCCCGGCGCGAGAGCCGAAGGTTCCGGCCGCCGCCTAACCGGACACCGCCTAGCCGGACCCGCCTAGCTGGCCGCCGCCTAACCGGACACCGCCTAGCTGGCCGCCGCCTAGCCGGAACTGTCCGGTACTGCGAGATACGTCACGGTCCGGGACCAAAGTCCCGGACCGTGGTGTTCACTGGGGCGCATGCCTGAGCACGTGTCGATCCTTCAGCAGATAGGCCTGGCGATTCTCGCGGTGGCCACGGTGGCATGGGTGGTCGGTCTGATCCGCCTGGTGCGCGTCGTCGCCTACGCGCCGCCGCGGCCGATGGGTGCGCTGCCGCTGGGCGCGCTGCCGGGCCAATCCCGTGCACCGGCCGTGGAGTCGGTGCCGCTGACGGCAGACGAGCAGGACGCCTTCGCCGGTCTGGTGCGGCAGTTCGGCCGACGCTGAGCCTCGGCCCGCTGGCAGGGGGCAGCTCTCAGGCGCGCGCCCTGCGCGTGGCCGCCCGCTCCTCGATCGCGGCGCGGGCCGCCTCCTGCGTCAGATAGACCTCGCACATGTGGCGGCCGTCCGGCGTCGCCGTGTGCTCGACCTCCCAGAGGCTGAGCTCGCCCCCGTCACGCAGCAGGAACGCATGCTCGTACAGCGCGAAGCCCTGGCTGACGCGGCGGCCGAACGCCTGCGTGATCTGGTGGGCGCAGGCCTCCTGCAACTGCCCGGTCGTGCCCGGCCCCGGTCGGCTCGCCGCGTCCGGGTTCTCCGCGCGGCGCAGCAGCCGGCGGGCGTGGTCCAGGGAGCTGTCCGGGTCGGCGGGGCCGAAGGTGCGGCGCTGCACGGGGATGGCCGGGCCGGAGGGGTCGCGGGCGGTGAGAGGGGCTATGGGGACCTGGAGGTCGAAGTCCGGTGTGGCCTCCGGGGGCAGCGGCAGGCGGCCGGTCGCCAACTGCAGCTCGTCCTCGGTGACGTAGACCTCGTGCTGGGGCCTGCCGTCCCGGCCCGTGTTGTGGACCAGCTCCCAGAGGGTGAGCGCGCTGCCGTCGGCCAGCAGCCAGGTGTGCCGGTACGTCTCGCGGTGCCGGCCCGCGCTGTGGTGCGCGGAGTGCAGCGAGCCGGAGTACACGAGCGCGCTGTCGAGCAGGCGCAGCGTCTCGTCGGGCAGCTCGAAGGAGTTCAGCGCGCGGCCCAGCAGAAGGGCCAGCTGCTCCTCGGGTGACGCGGGGGCCTGGGACGACGATGACGGCGCGGCGTCGCACCCGTAGTCGTAGTCGTGTGGAGCGCTCAAGGCACCTCCTGGCATTGCTGCATGTCACCTTGTGGGTGCATACCGTAGCCCCTCGGTACGACATCATGTCCGCGAAATCGCAAACGAGGAACGGCAATTGAGAAACGTGCCTGCATAACGCACGGGCCGCACGGGAGGTTCCCGCGCGGCCCGCGTCGTCGTGGCCGTGTTGCCGTGGCCCGTGCGGCTGTTGTTGTGGGGTGGGAGGGTCAGGAGGTTGTGGGGCGGGAGGTTGTCAGGCGGCGCTGCCTGCCGTCCACTGGCTCCACGACATGTTCCAGCCGTTCAGCCCGTTGTCCGGGGGGATCGTCTTGTCGTGCGAGTTCTTCATGGTCACGACGTCGCCGACGAGCGAGTGGTCGTAGAACCACTTGGCGGTCGTGTCGCCGCCAGCGCCCTTCACGTCGCGCATACCGATGCAGCCGTGGCTGGTGCCCTGGGCGCCGAAGATGCCGGGCGAGCTCCAGTAATTGCCGTGGATGAACGTGCCGGACTGCGACAGGCGCATGGCGTGCGGCACGTCCGCGATGTCGTACTCGCCGCCGAAGCCGACCGTCGAGCCGTTCATCCGCGTCTGCACGAACTTCTCGGAGATCACCATCTGGCCGTTGTACGTCGGGTGTTGCGTGCTGCCGGTGGAGACCGGGACCGTCTTGATCGTCCGGCCGTCGCGGACGACGGTCATCTGCTGGGTGTTCGCGTCGACCGTGGAGACCTGCTTGCGGCCGACGGTGAAGGTGACGGTCTTGTCCTGGACGCCGTGGATCCCGTTCGCCCCCTCGACGCCGTCGAGGGCGATCTTCATGGTGACCTTCGAGCCGGCCTTCCAGTAGTCCTGCGGCCGGAAGTCCAGACGCTGCGCACCGAACCAGTGGCCGACGACCTGCTGCCCGCTGCTCGACGTGACCGTGATGTGCGACTGCACGTCCTTCTTGTTCGCGATCGCCTTGTCGAACGTGAACGACACCGGCATGCCGACGCCGACCGTCGCGCCGTTGTCCGGGGTGTACGTCCCGATGAAGCTGCTCGCGCTGGAGACCGTCGTGAAGATGGAGTTCGCGGCGGCCGCGTGACCGTCCCCGTCCTTGGCGGTCGCGGATATGCGGTACTTGGTGCCGCGCTCCAGCTGCTCCTTCGGCTTCCAGGTCGCCCCGTTCGCCGCGATCGTGCCCGCCACCTGCTTGCCGGACGCGGACTCGGTCATCTTCACGGCGGTCAGCCTGCCGTCGCTGACCTTGACCCCGGTCGCGTTGATGGACGCGCCGGTGGAGCCGTCCTTCGCGGAGATCGCGATCCGCGGGGCGTCCTGCGCACCGTTCTTACCGCTCTTACCGTCCTTGTCGCTGTCGGCGCTGGCGTTGCCGCCGCAGGCCGTGAGGGTGAGTGCACCGAGTGCGAGGCCGGCCGCCCACACGACGGCTTTGTTCTGCCTTCTCACGGTCTGCTCCTTCTGGGGTGTTGCAGGTGTTTGCTCCGGTACGGGGAGAGAGGCTCAGAGGAGCGGAGGGGTTCCTTCCGGTTGTTGTGAAGGCAGACACAGGGACAGTCCTGTTACGCAGGTGAAGGCGCTGTGACGTGGCGTGACGTGACGTGGCGCGAGGGGGCGTGACGTGGCTCGGCTTGGCGTGACGTGAGGGGGCCGTGGTGTCTCAGTGCGCCCGGGGCCCGTAGAGATCGCTGTACGAGAGGTGCGTGCCGCCGGGGCCCTTGACCGACTCCGCGGCGCGCACGGCCCGCACGATCGCGCGCGTCACGAGGTCCGCACCCGCCGCGAGGATCTCGTTCAGCGCCAGGGGGTTCGCGGCGTCGAGGGGGCGGGTCCCGGTGGCGACGGCGAAGACCGTGTCGCCGTCGTTGAGCAGATGCACCGGGCGCACGGCGCGCGCGATGCCGTCGTGCGCGGTGCCCGCGACCTTCTGCGCCTGGGCGCGGGTGAGGACGGCGTCGGTGGCTACGACGGCGAGGGTGGTGTTGAGGGGGGCATCGTTTTTGGTGGTGCCGGTTGTCGCGGTGGTTCCGGTTGTTCCGGTGGTTCCGGTTGTTCCGGTGGACCCGGTGGACCCGGTGGACCCGGTGGGCGCGGTGGGCGCGGTGGGCGCGGTGGGCGCGGTGGGCGCGGTGGGCCCGGTGGGCCCGGTGGGCCCGGTGGTGCTGGTGGTTCCAGAGGACCCGGTGGTTCCGGTGGTGCTGGTGGTCTCCGTGGTGCCCGTGGTCCCGGACGTCTCTGCGTTGTCGGAGAGCGGTGCCGGGCCATTGGCCGCCGCCGTGTGCGCGAGGCGCTTGTCCGCTGCCTCGTGCACCTCGGGGGACGGGTACGTCACCGGGCCGCGCCCCGCGAAGAACTCCCCGTACAGAGCCCCGGTCCCCGGGTCGAGCGCCGATCCCGCCGCGTTGGCGACGACCAGTACGGCCACCGTGATCCCCGAGTCCAGGACGGTGGACGCGGTGCCGACGCCGCCGCGCAGCCTGCCGACGAGCGCGCCGGTCCCGGCGCCCACGTTGCCTTCCTGGACGGGGGAGTGCAGGCCCGTCGCGGCGGCTGCCTCCACCGCGGC
>NZ_JAAGMG010001388.1 GCF_010548525.1 Streptomyces sp. SID14478 | reverse complement strand
GGATGGGCGGCGGGGGCCGGGGCGGGTTCGGCGGCGGGGGCGGGTTCGGCGGGGGTGGGCCCGGCAGCTTCGGCGGCGGGGGGACCCGTGGCCGCAGAGGCGGTGGCGGCCGCTTCTGACCCACCCACCTGCTACCGAACCCCCGTACTACGCAAAGGACTTGACCATGACGAAGCAGACGATCTTCAGCCGGGTCGCCACCCTCGCGAAGGCCAACATCAACGCGCTGCTCGACAGTGCCGAGGATCCGCAGAAGATGCTCGACCAGCTCATCCGCGACTACACGAACAACATCAGGGAGGCCGAGGAGGCGGTGTCCGCCACCATCGGCAATCTGCGGATGCTGGAGCAGGACCACAAGGAGGACGTGGACGCGGCCGCCGAGTGGGGCGGCAAGGCGCTCGCCGCCAGCAAGAAGGCCGACGAGCTGCGCGGCGGCGGGAACACGGCGGAGGGCGACAAGTTCGACAACCTCGCCAAGGTGGCGCTGCAGCGCCAGCTCGCGGCCGAGAAGGAGGCCAAGGGCGCCGAGCCGACCATCGCCGCGCAGACCGAGGTGGTCGACAAGCTGAAGTCCGGCCTGGACCAGATGAAGACCAAGTTGGTCGAACTACAGTCGAAGCGCGACCAGTTGGTGGCCCGCGCGAAGACCGCGCAGGCGCAGAACCAGATGATGGACGCCGCGAAGAACATCAACGTCCTCGACCCGACCAGCGAGTTGAGCCGCTTCGAGGACAAGGTGCGCCGCGAGGAGGCCAAGGCGATGGGCAAGCAGGAGCTGGCCGCATCGTCGCTGGACGCGCAGTTCGAGCAGCTGGACGCGCTGGGCGACTCCGCGGAGATCGAGGCGCGGCTCGCGGCCCTCAAGAAGTGACGGCTCGCTCCTTGGGCCGGCGTCAAGTGATGGCTCGCTCCGTGGGCGGGCGTTCGGCCGCGGTCATCCGCCCGAGGCCGGCGAGCAGCAGCACCCCGTAGCCCCACTGGCGCGGGCGATGTTGCCCGCCGGCCATCCCGGCATCGCGGCACGGCGCGCGCCGGGTCACCCGAACGGGCCTCAGAACAGGCTGAGCAGCGCCTCCGTCGGGTCGACCAGGCTCGACTCGCCGTCCGGGAGCGGGAGTTCGAACCAGACGGTCTTGCCGCGGGGGGTGCGGCGTGAGCCCCAGGCCGCGCTGAGCAGGCCGACGAGCTGGAGGCCGCGGCCGCCCTCGTCCGTGTCGCGGGCGCGGCGGCGGCGCGGCTGCACGAGCCCCGCGTCCCACACCTCGCACACCAGTGTGCGGTCGAGCAGCAGCCGGAGTCTGATCTCGCCCTCGCCGTAGCGCAGGGCGTTGGTGACCAGCTCGCTGACGAGCAGCTCGGTGGTGTCGACGAGGGGGTCGAGCTCCCAGGCGAGCAGCTGCGTCCGCGCCAGCTCACGGGCCCGGCCGACGGACTTCGGCTCGCGCGGCAGCGTCCAGTCGCCCACGTTCTCGCTCGGCAGCCCCTGGACGCGGGCCATGAGCAGGGCGATGTCGTCCTCGCCGTGGTGCGTGTCGAGGGTGCTGAGGACGTGGTCGCAGACGTCCTCCAGAGAATCGGAGGGGGCCCGGGCGGAGCCCGGTCGTTGAGGGGTGGCGGCCGGGTGACGGGTGGGCGGATCGTCCAGCGCCGCGCGGAAGGCGGACAGGCCCTCGTCCAGAGGGTGGTCCCGGGACTCGACGAGGCCGTCCGTGTAGAGGGCGAGCAGCGCCCCCTCGGGCACCTCGACCTCCACCTCCTCGAACGGCTCGCCGCCCACGCCGAGCGGCATCCCCGGCGGTACGTCGAGCATGAGCGCACCCTCGCCGGGTTCGACGAGGACCGGCGGCAGGTGCCCGGCGTTGGCGAAGGTGCAGCGGCGGGTGACGGCGTCGTAGACCGCGTAGACGCAGGTCGCGAGGTAGACCTCGGACAGGTCGGCGTCGGACGCCTTGCTGCGGGCCGCGCGGGTCGCCTGCTGGACGCCGCCGGGTGTGCCGAGACCGCGGGCGATCTCGTCCAGCGCGCTGAGCACCTCCGCCGGTTCGAGGTCGAGCAGGGCCAACGTGCGCACGGCCGTGCGCAGTTCGCCCATGGCGACGGCGGCGCGCAGGCCGCGGCCCATGACGTCGCCGACGACCAACGCGGTGCGGTGGCCCGGGAGTTCGATGACGTCGAACCAGTCGCCGCCGACCTCGGTGGCGGCGTTGCCCGGCAGGTAGCGGCAGGCGATGTCGAGGCCGGACGCCTCCGGGTTGTCGGGCGGCAGCAGCGAGCGCTGCAGGATCAGCGCGCGCTCGTGCTCGCGCCGGTACAGCCGGGCGTTGTCGATACAGACCGCGGCGCGCGCGGCCAGTTCCACCGCGAGGGCCCGGTCCCGGTCGTTGAAGGGCTCGCTGCCCTTCGTGCGGGAGAACTGGACGAGCCCGACGACCGTGTCGTGCGCGACCATCGGCACCGCGAGCGTGGACTGCACGAGGCCGCCCGGCTCGGCGGGCAGCAGCTGGGGCCGCGCGGTGCGCAGGGCGTCCGCGCAGGCCGAGTTGAACGGGAAGCGGTGCACCGCCCCGACGTTCACCGGCTCCTCTCCGCCGAGGTCGAGGAACGGCACGTCGGCGACGGCGCTCGCCGCGGCGACCCGGCGCAGTTCGGCGCTGCCGTCGGCGAGGCCGGGCGGTGCCTCGTCGCCCGCGAGCAGCCCCTGGTACAGGTCGACGGAGGCGAGGTCGCAGAAGCCGGGGACGACGACGTCGAGGAGTTCGCGGGCGGTCGTCTCCAGGTCGAGGGAGTTGCCGATGCGCGCCCCCGCCTCGTTCAGGAGGGCCAGGTTGCGGCGGGCGTGCGCGGCCTCGCGGGCGGCGGCGTGCCGCCGGGTGACGTCGGTGGAGAGCCCGGCGATGCCGATGGGCCGGCCCGAACCGCTGTGTACGCGATAGAGGTTGATGGACCAGTGGCGCCGCTCGGAGGAGTCGGGTGCGGTGCCCACGAGCTGCATGTCGGTGACGGCGTCACCGGTCTCCAGGACCCGGTGCAGTGCGGCCTGCACCCGGTCCGCCTCGTGGCGCGGCAGGTAGTCGTGGACGGTGCGGCCGCGGTGGTCGTCGGTCCTGCCGCCGAAGACCGAGGTGAACGTGCGGTTGGCCCGCTGGACCTTGAGGTCGGTGCCGAACAGCAGGAACCCGAAAGGAGATTGGCCGAAAATCGCCTGCGAGGAGGCGAGGTCCGTCTCGATCCGCCGCAGGGTCCGTACGTCGACCACGATGCAGACCGCTGCGCGCTCCCCGGACTCCGTGGTCGTCGGCATCACATAGACCTCGGCGCGGCCCTGCTGGGGCTCGCCGGACCCGTCGCCGGACGGCACCCGGAAGGGGACGTGGCCCGTCCACTCGCGGCCGTCCAGGATCTCCGCCATCTTGCGGTGGCCGCGCTCGCGCAGATCGGCCGGGACGAACGCCTCGATCGGGTCCTTGCCCACGGCGTCCCGCGGCGCGACCCCCAGGAGCTGCTCGGCCCGCCTGCTCCACTGGTCGATCAGCCCGTCGGGGCCGATGGAGAAGGAGGCGACCTTGATGTAGTCGTAGATCGATCCGGGAGGACTGGACTGCCAGAGGTCGGCCGTGCCCGGACCGTCGCCCTCGTGCGGCGTCCGGTCCGCACCCCGCGTCGACGCCGTGTCCGAGGAACCCTCGGACACCTGGGCCTTCGCTGGTATCTCGCTCACGCGAACCGTCCCCTCCAGCTCACCACGTCCGGCACCGGTCACCGGGGCGGCTGCCCGCAGTATCCAGCACTACGGAGCCGCGCAACACGGTGTTCACGATCACACCACGCTCCCGACGCTTTTTGGCCCGTCAGGACCGACTCTTTCCGTACCCAGGGTGGAGGTGCGCCCACACACGGCCGCCCACACCCGCTGCGTTCTGCCTCTTGTCCTGCCCCCTCGTCTAACCAGGCAGAGCCAGCTCGAACCACACGGTTTTGCCACCTGTTCCCGGCCCCGAGGGTTTGGTGCCCCAGCGCCGCGAGGCGCCCGCGACCAGTTGCAGGCCCCGGCCGCCCTCGTCGTCGGGTGCGGCGGCGCGCGCCCGGGGCGGGTCGGGCAGCGGGTCGGAGACCTCGACGAGGAGGGCGTCGCGGCGGGCGCAGGGGCGCAGCAGCCGCACCCCGATGGGGCCCGACGCGTACCGCAGGGAATTGGTGACCAGCTCGCTGACCAGCAGCGTCGTGACGTCGCCGAGCTCTTCGAGACCCCAGGTGGCGAGCTGGGAGCGGACGGCGGCGCGGGCCCTGCGGACGGCGCTCGGGTCGGCGGGGAAAGCCCACTCGGCGCAGTCGCCTTCGGTGTGGAGCACGCCGATCACTTCCCTGGCCCGCGATGAGTACTGTCCGGTTTCAGAGGGTTAATCGGCATATACCCGGACGGGGTGGGGTGCTATCGCGTTCTGCGGGTTCCTGGGGGTGCGGTGGTACGGACGGCGTACGCGAGGCTCAGCCGATCGCGCGGTTCCTACGGGTGCGCGCCCGGCGTGCTCCGTGCGCCCAGCACCTCGGCGACCGCGGGCACGTCCTGGTCCAGCCAGTCGACGCTCCACACGTCGGCCGGCTCCAGCCAGCGCAGTTCGTCGTGGTCCTGGAGCGGGGCGGGTGTCCCGTCGACGAGCCGGGCACGCCAGACGCGCAGGACGTAACCGTCCTTCATCAGCGGCCATTCGCCGGGCACCCGCGCGACCGGCTCGGCCGTCACGCCCAGCTCTTCGCGCAGCTCACGGACGAGGGCGTGCTCCGGGCTCTCGCCGGACTCGACCTTGCCGCCGGGCAGTTCCCAGCGGCCGGCGAGCTCGGGGGGCGCACTCCGTCGCGCGGCGAGCAGGCGTCCGGTGTCGTCGTACAGGGCGGCGGCGACCACCACCACGAGGGGTTCCGTCATGCACCGGAGCCTACGGCCGACGTCAGTGCGCCGTGCCGTTCGGCCCCGGGGCCTGGCTCTGGGTGAGGCGCTCGACCCAGTAGAGCTGCTTGTGGCCGCGGTCGTCGAGGCTGTCGGCGATGCGCTGGGCCTCGGCCCTGGTCGCGTACCTGCCGACGCGGTAGCGGTTGCCGTTGTCGTCCTGGCGTATGACGAGCCATGGCAGCGTGGTCGTGCCGTCGTTCATCGCGCTCCGCCCCGCCCCGATGGCCCCGACTCCGGCTCGCATCGCGTCCCGCCCCCTAAGCGTCCTGAGGAAACCGCAATCCGCATATGCCCGAGCCTACGCCTGACCTTTACGGAGCGGATACGCATTGGCACAAAGAGGTACGCAACAAGCCACGAGCGGGACGTGGTGCGGGGGCGCATCCGCATGGATGCGCCCCCGATTCCCCAGTGGTGCCGGTTCAGCTCGTGCGCACCGTCGGCAACGGCATGAGGACCGGCTCCCCGGTCGGCCGCTTGGTGCAGGCGTCGCCGCACTCCGCGTCCAGGGAGCAGCACAGCGAGCAGATCGGGCCGGACTGGACGGGGCAGTCGGCGACGTCCGGGAGTTCGTACGCCGTCTCGCAGACGCTGCAGGTGTGTGTGGCGGTGACGTCCTCGACCTCGACGTCCGGACCGTTCACCGGATTCGGGCGGGCCAAGTAGTACTTGCCCTTCGTCGCCCAGGCGATCAGCGGGCACAGGATCAGTGCGAGACCGGCGGCGATGAAGGTCGAGAAGGCCTCCGCGTACGCGCCGAACAGCCCGAAGAAGGCGAGGATCGAGACCGTCGAGGCGATCACCATCGACCCGAACCCGGCCGGGTTCACCGCGTACAGGTAGGCGCGCTTGAACTCGATGTACTTGGGGCTCCAGCCCGCCCGCTTGTTGATGACGAGGTCGGCGGCGACCGCCGCGATCCAGGCGATGCCCACGTTCGAGTAGAAGCCGAGCAGCTTGTTGAGCGCGGCGAACATGTTCATCTCCATCAGCGTCAGCGCGATGGCGAGGTTGAGGAAGATGTACCAGACGCGGCCCGGGTGCCTGTGCGTCACGCGGGAGAAGAAGTTCGACCAGGAGAGCGAGCCGCTGTAGGCGTTCGTGACGTTGATCTTGATCTGGGACACCACGACGAAGAGCGCGGCGGCCGGCAGCGCCACCGAGCCCAGCCACGGCTTCAGCGCCTCGACCTGCGGGGCGATGGGTTCGAGCGCGTGCGTCGTGCCGACCGCTTCGAGGGCCACGAAGGCGAGCAGCGCGCCGCCGAGCTGCTTGGCCGCGCCGATGACGACCCAGCCGGGGCCGGCGGCGAGAACGGCCAGATTCCATCGCTTGCGGTTCGCGTCGGTCTTGGCCGGCATGAAGCGCAGGTAGTCGGCCTGCTCGCCGATCTGCGCGATGAGGGAGAGCGCGACGCCGGTGCCGAGTCCGAAGCCGAGCCAGTCGAAGCCGCTGCCCGCGCCCTCGGTGCCGCCGAAGTGGGTGAAGTCGCCGAAGGAACCGGGCGAGTCGAACAGGAGGATGACGAAGGGCAGCACCAGGCCGATCAGCCAGACCGGCTGCGTCCAGGCCTGCACCTTGGCGAGCGCGCCCATGCCCCGGAACACGATCGGGATGACGATGAGCGTGGTGAGCAAGTACCCGACGGGCAGCGGGAGTCCGACGATCTCGTGCATCGCCTGCGCCATGATCGAGCCTTCGAGCGCGAAGAAGATGAACGTGAACGAGGCGTAGATCAGGGACGTGAGGGTGGAGCCGAAGTAGCCGAAGCCCGCGCCGCGCGTGATGAGGTCCATGTCCAGGCCGTACTTGGCGCAGGCGCGGGCGATCGGGATGCCGGTCAGGAAGATGATCGTCGCCGCGCACAGGATCGAGGCGAGACCACTGGTGAACCCGTACGTGAAGACGATCGACGCCCCGATCGCGAAGTCGGCGAGGTAGGCGATGCCGCCGAGCGCGGTGGACGCGACCATCGTCGGCGACCAGCGCCGGTAGGAGTGCGGGGCGTAGCGCAGCGAGAAGTCCTCGCGGGACTCGTCGGCCGCCAGCTTGGCGTAACTGCGCCGGGGCGCGGCCCCGTTGGGCGGTTCGGGGGCCGCCGGATCGGCGGTGGGCAGAGCGGTCTCGGTCATCGTCGGCTTCCCGTTCGTCCATCAGTCAGCGGTATACCGGTAGAACCGGTACGCAGACGGAAGGTAGGAGCCGTGCATGACAATTTGTTGCAGCGGGGGATTGCCCGGCTGTTACGGGAGCCGCGCTCGCGTTAACTCGCGATCACGTGGTCCGGACGACGCACCTCGCGTATCGGTCACTTCACCGGCAGGTGGTATGCGATGCGGTAGCGGTCGGCCGGGACCACGATGTCGGCCGTCTCGACCGCTCTGCCCGAGGCGAAGAAGGTCCGGTGGATGACGACGACGACATGACCGGGGACGCCGCCGAGCGCGCTCAACTCCTCGGCGAGGCCGGGTCGGGCGGCCACTTCCTCCGTCACGTTGTCCACGATCACGTCGATCGCGGCCATGCGCTCGACGACGCCGCAGCCGCCCAGCGGACCCTCCTCGGGGAGCATCACCGGCGTGCGGCCCGTGACGGCCAGCGGCTCCCAGGAGGTGGCCAGCATCATCGTCTCGCCGGCGTCCCGGTACACGTACCTGGTGCACATCACGCGGTCGCCGGCCCGCAGGCCCAGCCGGTCGGCGACGGCGCCGTCCGCCTCCGCCTGCTCGCTGCGCGACTCCCAGGTGCCGCGCGCCGCCGGGTCGGCCTGCTCCTGGCGGAACGGCGTGGAACCCCCCGACTGGTACCCGGAGCGGGCGACGCGGCGCGGCACGGGGCGCTCGCGCACGTACGTCCCCGAACCGGAGCGCCCCTCGACGAGCCCTTCGGCCATGAGGACCTTGCGGGCCTCCAGCGCGACGGTGTCCGAGACCCCGTACTCCTCGCGGATCCTGGCCTGGGAAGGGAGACGCGTATGGGGCGGCAGTGAGCCATTGACGATCTTCCTGCGCAGATCTCCCGCAACGCGCAAGTACGCCGGCTGCTCACCGAATGTCACTGATTGTTCCCCTCAGATCCCCGTGGCTCTCCATCTGATTGACAGACAGCAACAGCCTGGCAACCGTGGGTTGAGGCATGCAAGCGAAGGCCAAGGAATCACTCGAAGTGATGACATGCAGGCGCCAAGGTCTTTACGCAGCGACTTTCTCCAGGTAGAGGGCCTTTCACACACAGACTCCCGCCTCGCGTGCGCGTACGGCCACGGGGAGGGGGGTCGGGTCTGCCTAGGGTGCCTCCATGACCGCCCTTCTTCCCGACTGTTACTGCCCCCTCGACGGGACCCGCGTCCCCGCGGGGTCGCTCGACTGGTGCTGCCCGGTCTGCCGGGGGCCGCTCGACCTCGACTACTCCCCCACTCCGGCGTCCCTCAAGTCGCTGACCGGGCGGGTGAGTTCGCTGTGGCGCTACGCCGAGTGCCTGCCGCTGCCGGCCCCCGACTGCACCCTCGGCGAGGGCCGCACCCCGGTCGTCCCGCTCACCGGGAACGTCTCGGCGAAGCTGGACTTCCTCATGCCCACGCTCTCGTTCAAGGACCGCGGGGCCGTCATGCTCGCCGCTCTCGCCACGCGGCTGGGCCCCGCCCGGGTCATCGCGGACAGCAGCGGCAATGCCGGCACCGCCGTCGCCGCGTACTGCGCCCGCGCCGGCCTCCCGTGCACCGTCTACGTCCCCGAGGGCACCTCGCCCAAGAAGCTGGAGCAGATCGGGGCGCACGGGGCGCGGCTCGACGTGGTCCCGGGCGACCGCGAGGCCGCGGCGCAGGCGGCACGGACGGCGGCCGACGAACCAGGCGTCTTCTACGCCAGCCACGTCCACAACCCGTACTTCCTGCACGGCACGAAGACCTACGTCCACGAACTCTGGGAGGACCTCGGCGGCCGCCTCCCCGAAGCGCTCGTCCTGCCCGTCGGGAACGGCACCCTGCTGCTCGGCGCCGCCCTCGCCGTCGCCGAGCTCCACACCGCGGGCCTCATCGACCGGCGTCCCGCGCTGCACGCCGTCCAGGCCGAGGCGGTCGCCCCCCTCGCCGCGGCGTGGCGGGCCGGGGCCGACGACCTGGTGGGCGAGACCCCGATGGCCCGCACCTTCGCGGAGGGCATCGCCATCCCCCGCCCCGCGCGGGCCCGCCAGATCCTGCGGGCGGTACGCGAATCGGGCGGCGCCTTCCACACGGTGACGGAGGACCAGATCCGGCACGCCCAACAGGACCTGGCCTCGCGCGGCCTGTACGTCGAGTCGACCGGCGTCGCCTGCTGGGCCGCCACCCGCGAGGGCGGCTCCCTGTCCCCCTCCCTCGGCAACCGCACGGCAGTGGTCCCCTTGTGCGGGGCAGGCATCAAGACGGGCCTGGCGACGACCCGCTGAGCCCCACCACCGCTCAGCCGCGTACGAGATCCCACCCCACCCACAGAGCGAACCGAGCGAACTGGTGACAAGGCGGAACGCTCCACCGGAGGGAGAGCCGATCCGGAAGCCCCACCGGAGAGAGAGCCGATCCGGAAGCCCCACCGGAGAGAGAGCCGATCCGGAAGCCCCACCGGAGGGAGAGCCGGTCGGGAAGCCCCACCGGGGATCAGTCGCTCGTCGACGGGAGGGGCCGTGTCGGGGTGCCCCCGCAGGACACCGCAGGAACGCAGCGCCGGATGCCGCGCCGTAGGCGCCCAGGGAACAAGGCGAACAATCCGGCCGAGGAGGTACCCCGGCGCGGCCCCGCACCCCGCGCCATACGGAAGGCGCACACCAGCCCAGCAGAAGACGCCACCCCACCTCACCCGCACCCTACGGAAAGCGCACACCAGCCCGGCCGAGGGCACCGGCACGGGTGGGCCGCACCCCCGCCCCAACCCGCACCGCACCACACCGCACGGTCACCACACAACCCCCCGCCCGGAGGTCACCGTTCGCCCGCCCCGCCTACACCCCCGGCGCGCATACCGCCCCGCCCCTCCCCCACCCCGCACGCTCACCCCGTGACCACCACGCCCCGCCTCCTCGGCCCAGCCCTCGCCCTGGCCCTGGCCGCCCCGCTCCTCCCGCCCACGCCCACGACCGCGACCGCGACCGCGACCGCGACCGCGGCCTCGACCAACACCACGACAACCGCCGAGGCCACCGCAGGCACCCCCTGCGACAGCCCCGCCTGGACCCTGTCCACCCACACCCCCGCCCCGCCCGACGACCCGTTCCACGCCTACGCCGGAAACGGGTACCTGGGCCTGCGCGTCCCCCCGTCAGGCACCGGATACGCCGCGCCCGGCGGACCCGGGGCCAAGACCGGCTGGCCGTTGTACATGCATCCGTACGACGGCGCCTTCGTCTCAGGGCTGTACGCCCGCGGCCCCGCCGGCACCGCCCACCGCCAGGCCGTCGCCGCCCTGCCCACCTGGACCGGCCTCGACGTGACGGCAGGCGGTGAGACGTACGGGCCCAAGAGCCGGACCACGGGTTACCGGCAGAGCCTCGACATGCGTTGCGGCATCGTTCGTACGTCCCTCACGTGGGTGCACAAGGACGGCCGCCGCACCGATCTGACGTACGAGGTGCTGGCCGACCGGGCCCGGCCGCACGTCGGCGCGGTCCGGCTGAGTCTGACGCCGCACTGGAGCGGCAGCGTCACCGTCACCGACCGCGTCGACGGCCACGGCGCCCGCCGCCTCGACCCGACCGGCGCGGGACCGGCGGGCAAGCGCACCGCAGCCGTCGGGTTCCGCACACAGGGCACAGGCACAGACACGGGCACGGGCACGGGCACGGACGGCACGGTGGCGTCCACGCTCCGCGCCCCGGGACGCACCCACACGGCCCGCCCCTCCGACGACCTGAGCACGCAGCAGTCGGCGGACTTCGGCGTGCACACCGGCACCCGGTACGACGTCACGAAGTACGTCGGGGTCGACACCGCCCTCACCTCCCGCACCCCGCGCCCCGCCGCCCTCAGCGCCTCGCAGCGCGCCGCGGCGGCCGGGTGGGACGCCCTGGTGCGCGAACACACCGCCGCCTGGCGGACGTTGTGGGCGTCGGACATCGAGGTCCCGGGACGCCCGGCGCTCCAGGCGCAGGTGCGCGCGGCCCAGTACGGGCTGTTGTCCTCCCTGCGCGCGGGCGGCCGGGACAGTATCGCTCCGACCGGGCTGAGCAGCGACAACTACGCGGGCATGGTGTTCTGGGACGCGGAGACGTGGATGTTCCCGTCGCTGCTCGCGACGCGGCCGCGACTCGCCGAGCCCGTCGTGGAGTACCGGTACCGGACGCGGGGCGCGGCCGCGGACAACGCACGCAAGACGTCCGTCGGCGGCCTCATGTACCCGTGGACGAGCGCGAGTTCGGGTTCGTTGTGGAACGAGTGCCAGAGCTGGTACCCGCCCCACTGCGTCATCCAGAACCACCTCCAGGGCGACGTCGCGCTGGCGGCCTGGCAGTACTACCAGGCGACCGGCGACCGGGCGTGGCTGCGCGCGAAGGGCTGGCCGCTGCTCAAGGGCCTTGCGCAGTACTGGACTTCGCGGGTCACGAAGAACGACGAGAAGGGCGGGACGTACTCGTACTCCGTCAAGGACGTCGCCGGGCCCGACGAGTACAGCAACGGGGTCGACGACGGCGTCTACACGAACGCCGTCGCCGCGACCTCGCTGCGGGCCGCCGTGCGAGCGGCGCGGCTCGCGGGGGCGGCACCCGACCCCCGGTGGACGCGGATCGCCGACCGGCTGCGCATCCCGTACGACGCGCGGCGCAAGGTCTTCCTGCAGTACGCCGGTTACGACATCGACGGCGGCGCCGACATCAAGCAGGCCGATGCCGTCCTGCTGCTGTATCCGCTGGACTGGCGGCCGATGCCGAAGGGGGCCGCTGCCGCGACCCTGGACTATTACGCCGCGCACACCGACCGGGACGGCCCGGCGATGACGGACTCGGTGCACGCGGTCGCGGCGGCGGCGATCGGGGAGCCGGGCTGTGCGACGTACACCTTCCTGGAGCGGGCCTCGCGGCCGTTCTTCCGGGGGCCGTTCGGTACGTTCTCGGAGTCGCGCGGCAGCAAGGCGGGCGCCGGGGACGCGCTGGCGGGCGAGCCCGCGCAGGACTTCCTCACCGGCAAGGGCGGTTTCCTGCAGGTGTTCACGCACGGTCTGACCGGGCTCAGGCTCCGGGACGACGACGCGGTGCGGCTCGATCCGATGCTGCCTCCTCAGCTGTCGACGGGCGTCACCGTCAGGGGACTTCAGTGGCGCGGCCGCACGTACGACGTGGCGATCGGCGCCGAGCGGACGACGGTGCTGCTCACGTCCGGCAGGCCGTTCACCGTGGTCACCGCCGGCGGCCGCAGGACGGTGACCGCGCACGGGCTCACGCTGGCGACCCGGCGCCCCGACCGCACGCCCACCGCGGACCTGGCGCGCTGCCGCACCGCGACGGCGACGTCCGAGGACCCGGGCCAGTACGCGGGCGCGGCGGTCGACGGCAACCCAGCGACGACCTGGCTGCCCGCCAAGGCCGGCGCCGCCCTGACCGTGGACCTCGGCGCGCGGCGGAGTCCGTCACGGGTGACGGTGTCGGGCGGCGCCCGGTCCTACCGGGTGCGGACGTCGGTGGACGGCAGGCGCTGGACGCCGTTCGCCGCGGGGGCCGCGGCGCGGTTCGTACGGCTGACGCAGACGGGCAACGCCCCGGAGCCCGTCGGGGAGTTGACCGTCAGATGAGTTTCGTGTCGCCCTGGTCCTCCAGGACCTTGCGCAGCCCGGACGCGATGGCGGCGCACTCCTCGGGGGTGAGCACCGCCAGGATGTCCGCGTAGTCACGCAGGTGCGCCGCCATCACCTCGTCCGTGAGGGCGGCGCCGCGCTCGGTGAGCCGGATGCTCACGGAAGGGTTCGGCGCTGGCCCTCTACCAGCTGGGCGGGGCGCTGGGTCCGGCAGTGGCGACACTGCTGGTGCTGGGCTGAGCGCCGGGCGCGAGCGGCGGCGTACCGCGAACTGCGCCACCGACGTGACGGCCAGGTGGTCACGACGCCCCGCAGGGCCGGCCTCGAATGCAGACGTACCTGCCCCGCAGGGCCGGCCTCGAATGCAGCCGTACCCTGCGGGGAGCGAGAGGTACGTACCTCTCAGTCCCCGTTCAGTCCTCGATGACGGGCCGCGTCGGGGACAGGAACGGGTCGAGCCGGACCGTCACCTCACCGCGTG
The DNA here is from genome assembly GCF_010548525.1 of Streptomyces sp. SID14478. GTDB lineage: Bacteria > Actinomycetota > Actinomycetes > Streptomycetales > Streptomycetaceae > Streptomyces. The sequence continues at coordinate 3,947 of NZ_JAAGMG010001388.1, read as the reverse complement.
CCAGCACCCGCACCCTGAACGCGCCCGGCCCCGGCGGCGCCGGGAAGTCGTCCGAGCGCTCGTACAACAGGCCCCACGCGCCGGGGAAGCGTGCGGCGATGAAGGCGATCAGGGCGTCGAGCTCGTCGGCCTCGTCGCGCCTGCGGTTGACCAGCCCGTCGGCGCGTACGAACCACTCCCCGTTGTGGGCGCGCAGCGCCGCCTCGCCCGTGGACCAGTCGAGCGCCCCGATCCTCGCGCGCAGGGTGGCGAGGCCCTCCTCCAGCGTTCCGGTGTCGGCCTCCTCCGGCGACTCCGCGATGCCGAACCAGCCGTGAAACTCGTACATGCTCCTCTTTCAGGGGTCTCGCTGCGGCGCAGTTCCCACTGCGTCACAAGGGGCTGATGTCGATGACGGGGTCGAGGCCGTAGCGCCTGCCGTAATCCTGGAGCTTGCTGACCACCTCGGCGGTCGGCTGGCCCTCGAAGTGGAAGTACGGGGTGCGGCCGGACTCTATCGCCCGCTCGAACGTCGCCTTCGCCTGGTTGCGGAAGGCGCTGCCCATCTGCATCCCCTCGGGTTTCGTCTGCGCCACGTAGTCGTCGCTGATCGCGTCGAACTCACGGCCCGAGGGGTCGTTCTCGAACTTCATCCGCGACTCGCCGCCCAGCTTCTCGGCGAGCTTGTCGGCGGCCGGGTCAGGCTTGGGGACCTTCTGCAACTCGCCGAGACCGCCGTTGTTCTCGTACGGGGCGAGTCCCAGCGGGTCGCTGGTCGTGCACGGGTTGTGCACGTACCCGGCCGGGTCGGGGGCGGGGTCGAGACCCAGCGGGTCCGGTGTGGTGTACCGGGCGGTCAGCGGGTCGTAGTAGCGGTGGTGGTTGTAGTGGAGGCCGCTCTCCGGGTCGAAGTACTGGCCGGGGAAGCGCAGCGGCGTGTACGCGTCGGCGTCCGCCTTCCACGCCGTGACGCCCCACAGCGTGGCGCGCGACTGCCAGGCGATCCGCCCCTGTTCGTCGACGAGTTCGGTCGGGGTGCCGATCAGGTCCGTGGTGAGGGCGAAGAACCGGCTGTCGATCTCGGCCCGCGTGGCGTCGTCGGTCAGCCGCTCGGTCTGCGTGAGCGGGGTGAGTCCGTCGTAGTCCCAGGTGAGTGTGGTCCGATGGGGCAGTTCCCCGTGGGGCGCCGTGCTCTGCTCGGCGAGCACCGGGCCGTCCCACACGAACTCGGTGCGCTCCACCACGTCCGTGCCGTCGGCGCCGAGGCGCTCCTTGGCGACGCGCCGGCCGAGCGGGTCGTAGCGGTAGCGCCACGACGTCCCGTCCGGGGTGCGTACTTGGGCGAGGCGGTCCTCTGCGTCATAGGTGTACGTCCAGGTGTCGGGCCCCCGCGACAGGCGCTTGCGGGTGCGGCGCACGAGGCGTCCGCCGTCGTCGTACGCGTACCGGTTGGCGCCCGCCGTCAGGAGCCGGGTGCCCTGGTAGTCGCGCGCTCCGGCGGCGTCGCCTCCCGGGTGCCGCTCGGGCCAGCGGGCGTCGGCCGGAGCGCTGCCCGCGCCCTGGTACGCGTACGTCTCCTGCCAGCGTTCGGCGGTGACGGCGGTGACCCGCCCCGCGTCGTCGAGGGTGTAGCCGCGCGGGCCGCGCAGGCTGTCCCGCTCGGCCGCGACCTGCCCGTCGGCGGTGTACGCGTATCCGCGCCGGTGTACGGAACGGCCCCCGTGCGTGAGGTCGCGGCCGGTGATCCGGCCGGTGGCGTCCCGCTGTGTGGTCAGGGTGAGCGCCTCGCCGAGGCGCCGGGTCAGCTCCTCGCCCGCAGGGTCGTAGGTGAACGCGATCGCGCGCCCCGCGACGTCGAGCCGCTCGGTGCGTCCCGCCCCGTCGTAGGCGTAGGTCGTCACCTGCCCGCTCGGCGTCACCCGGCGGGTGCGCCGGCCGGCCGCGTCGTAGGTGAAGCTGAGCGCGCGGCCGTCGGTCAGCTCCGTCTTGACCCGGCCGCACCGGTCGTACTGATAGGTGAGGTCTGCGTCGGGCCCTTGCGCGTGCACGAGGCGGCCCGCCGGGTCGTACTCGTATGTGGTGAGGGCGCCCTGGGCGTCCTTGCGCACGACGCGCCCCATCGCGTCGCGGCCGTAGCGGACCGTGGTGCCGAGCGGCGTATGGCGGGCGGCGACATGGCCGAGCGGGTCGTTGTCGTACCGGGTCGCACGCCCGTCGAAGTCGCTCTCCTCGACGAGCCGGCCGGCGGCGTCGTAGGTGTAACTCCACTGCAGGCCCTGTGGGTTGGTGACCTGAGTGAGGCGCAGCTCGGTGTCGTGGGTGAAGGTGTGGCGCGAGCCGTCCGGGTCGGTGCGGGCGGCGATCAGGTCGAAGTGGGTGTACGCGAAGCGGGTGGTGCGGCCCGCCGGGTCGGTGTGCGTCAGGCAGTTGCCCTCGCCGTCGTACGTCCATGATTCGGTGGCCCCGTCGGGTCCCGTGCGGCGCGCCAGGCGGCCCTCGGGCGTCCAGGCGAAGGCCGTCACGTCGCCGCGTGCGCCGGTGAGTTCGACGATCCGGCCGAACGGGTCGCGGCGCCGACGGCTCGTGCCGCCCGTCGGGTCGGTGCGCTCCAGGAGCAGTCCCGCCGCGTCGTGGCGCAGCCGGGTCACCGCGCCCAACGGATCGGTGACGGTGGCCAGATGACCGTGTTCGTCGTGCGTGTAGTGCGTCGTGCGGCCCGCCGGATCGGTGACGCCCCGGCGCAGTCCCCGCTCGTCGAACTCCTGGCGCCAGCGCGCGCCGCCGGGCAGCGTCAGCTCGACGAGCCTGCCCTGCGGGTCGTAGGCGGCCCGCTGCACGCTCGCGTCGGGCCGGGTGACCGAGACGAGCCGGCCCTCGGCGTCGTACGCGAAGAGCGTCCGGCCGCCGAGCGCGTCGGTCCGGCTGAGCACGCGGCCCCGCCGGTCGCGGGCCGTGCGCACGGTGGCGCCTGTCGGGTCCTTCTCGGCGACGACCTGCAGGCGTTCGTTGACGAGGTAGCGCCAGGTGTGGCCGAGGGAGTCGGTGACGGTCGTGGTGGTCAGGCCGGTCGCGGGGTCCGGAGCCGAATAGTGGAAGTCGGAGCGCAGATGGCCCTCGACGCCGGTCTGGGTGACGCACCGGTCCTGGTCGTCGTAGCCGAAGGTGAAGCGGGAGCCGTTGGTGTCGGTCCAGGAGGTGACGCGGCCCTCGTCGTCGTACGTGAACCGGGTGACGCGTCCTTCGGAGTCGGTGAGGGACGTGAGGTGGCCGTCGTCGTAGCCGTAGCGCAGCAGGGGCCCGGTGCCCGAACCGGCCAGGCCCAGCGCGGTGACCCGCCCGTCGTCGACCGTGAACTCCAGGCGGTAGCCGCCGTGGTGGACCAGGGCGAGGGGCGCCCCGTCCGCGTCGTACTCGGCGGTGACCGTGTGCCCGGCGCGGTCGGTGACGGACGCGAGCAGCGCGGTGCCGTCGCCGCCGGGCTCGGCGCCGTCGGGGGCGTCGAAGGTGTACGTCAGTCCGGTCTCGGGGTCGGCGAGGGTGTAGCTGCCGTCCGGGTGCCGCTCCAGGGGGCGGCCCGGTCCGGCCTCGGGCAGCACCGGTGCGCCGGGGGCGGGGTGCGGATAGGGCAGCAGCAGATTGTCCTCGCCGTGGAAGACGACACCGATCGCGTCGACCTCCAGGCGCTGGTCGATCGTCGAGGACCAGGTGGGGCCGAACCAGCGCCCGGCCCGGTAGGAGGACTCGAAGTCGCGGCGCAGCAGCAGGGGCAGCGTGCCCGGCAGCTCCACGTCCACCTGCGGCAGGAACATCCGCCCGGTGGCGAAGTCGACCGGCTCGCGCCCCGAGCACTTGCAGTTCGGCGGCCTGGACGGGTCGTGCGGGTCGTCCGCACGCCGCCCCGCCCCCTCCGCGTCGTCCCCGAGGCGCTCCGCGCGCCGGGCCGCGTTCGCCGCGTCGGCCGCTTCCTC
>NZ_JAAGMG010001350.1 GCF_010548525.1 Streptomyces sp. SID14478 | reverse complement strand
CCCGACCCGGAATCCCGCCGCGAGCTGGGCATACGTTGTTGCGTTCCGAAGGTGCGGCCAGCGTCAGCAGGGCCTGCTTGCCGGCCGTCAGCCGGCGCCAACGGCTCCCGATCCGGCGGCGATGCGCACGAAGACGGTCAGCGAGGAAACGCAGGGAACGACTGGACACGTCCAGGCCACACGGGTAGACAAGCACACGAAGCCTCTGGTCGGGCGAGGGAATCTTGGTCGTGAACCCGTCTACCAGGGGCTTCACCCACGTGTCAGCTCAACAGCCCGCCTCGCAGCGCAAGTTGGCAAAGCCTCACTGTTTCCGCCGCCTGCGGATCCGCTGGGAGATCCGCGACGTCATTCACGAAGCCTTTCCTCACCCTGGGGTGTGCACTCATCTGCTGGAACCGTCTGCGCTCACGCTGTTGACCTCTCTAGCAAGTGGAACGAGCGGACTGCGGGTCGGGAGCGCATGCTGCTTCCTGGGCGGCCATAACCTCATCGCCGTGCTCGAAGGCCCATACGCCGATGGCGTCGATGGGAGCCAACAAGGTCCGTCCCAGAGCGGTGAGCTGGTACTCGACCCGTGATGATGCATCGCGGTGTGCCTGCCGATCGACCAGTCCGTTGAACTGCAGCCGCCGCAGAGTCTCGGTGAGGACCTTGGAGCTGATGCCCCCGATCCGCTCCCGCAGCTCGACCGGGCGTCTGGGGCCGTCCCGCAGCGCCCAAAGCACCACGCCGTTCCAGGTGTTGGAGAGCAGGTCGAAGGCGAGGCGGGCGCGGCAGTCGGCGAGGAAGGCGTCGGTCGTCACGTACCAAATGGTGCCCGAACCGCCTCCTAGCGTCGGTACGAACCGGCGAAGCAGGCACGGAGAGGGAACGCGTGATGAGAATCGGCGTACTGGGAACGGGCAACATGGCTGACGCGCTCGCCACCCACTGGGTGCGGGCCGGGCACGAGGTGACCATCGGGGGACGGGACGCGCACAAGGCGGAACGGCTCGCGACGCGCATCGGAGGGAGCGTGAAGCCTGCCAGTCTGTGCGCGGCGGCCGAGTCCGGTCAGGTGGTACTGGCCGCGTTGCCCTTCGGGGCAGGAGCAGACGTGGCACGGGACCTGCACGCAGCCCTGGAGGGCAAGGTGCTGCTCGACTGCTCCAACCCGGTCGGGCCGGGCTTCCGGCTGCTGACGGAAGGAGGCCTCTCAGCCGCGATACAACTTGCTGCGGCGGCGCCGGGAGCCCACGTGGTCAAGGCTTTCAACCTCTGCCACGAGGACGTGTGGCGCATGCGGCCGCCGGTCTTCGACGGGCGAGCACTGGCCGTGCCCATCTGCGGGGACGACGAGACCGCCGTCGCGCGTGTACGGGAGTTGGTGCAGGACGTGGGCTGCAAACCCGTTGCTGGGGGTGGTCTCGAACAGGCAGGGCTCCTGGAAGCAACCGCCGCGCTGTTCATCGCCCTGTGGGTGGGCGAAGGTGCGGATGCGCAAGCAATCGCGCCTCCGCTGGCATACGCGGCCGGACCGAGCCACCAGGAAACGGACGGCGGCACGAGTGCTTTCCGTTTGGGGTAAAAATAAGGGGCGTCACGATCCTGTGCGAGCGTCATGATCTCGGGTTCGGGCTGACCTTTCTCGCAGCCGATCCCGATGGGAACCGTATCCGCGTAGCACCGCGGGTCTGAGATGCCGCGATGCGGCAGGCGCGCACTATGGTGTCGCGCCTGGCGTCGACTGACTTCGATGAGACGACGAGTGGCCCCGCGCGAATGCGCCTCACGCTCGCGGGCATGGTGCGAAGAACTGCATCGAATCGTCTGCCGCCAGAGGCTGCAAGCGCTCTGCAAGGATTCCGCAATCGCGAATTGCCAAAGTGTGCTCCGGCGCGACGGCGACGCGTGCGGTAGGGCCGCACAGTCGAACGTTGGCCGCTTTCCGTGTGTGATCCGCGGCCACGTGGCGGATGCATCCCATCGACGGCAAGGAGCTCTTCTGTGAAGCGTCCACTCGGGCGGATAGCCGCCGGCGCGACTGCGCTGGCTGCCACGATACTCATGACGGCGGGATCTGCCTCCGCCCAGCCCGACCCGGGCGGCGGGGACTACGACCACGTCGCGAACTACGACGGCGCCCGCGTTTACTTCAAGGAGCACGGCGACGTCGTTACCCTGTGCGACACAGCAGCGAACGGGCATGCGGCGGAAGCCTACGTCTGGGACGACCTCCCCGGTGACCACGTGTACACGCTGGAAGTCCATTCAGGCAAGGGCACATGCAAGACTCACCGGGCCAGCGATGGGTCGAAGTACAACCTGCTGGAGAACCGCTACGCCTTTTTCAAGATAGACGGCGACGGTGACGGTACGTGGTACATCTTCAAGTGGTACAACGACCACTGACCGACAGCCATCTCACTGACATGTAACGGGAGGGGCGGCCGCGACCGGCCGCCCCTCCCATTTTCAACGCCGTTTTCCAACGCCCGGATCTCCTGCCGGTACTCGGTCTCTGCGGTCGGCTTTCTCCTGTGCAGTTCTCTCGGCCTGGCGGGCCTCCTGGTCAACGCGCAGGGACACTGCGCGCACGACAGGCGCCGCCGCCTCGACGGAGTTCGCGCGCTTCACCACGCCTACTGGGCCAAGCTCGGGAAACATGTTCTCCATGACCACCCGCGCAGCCGTCTTCGACGTAGACGGCACCCTCGTCGACACCAACTACCTCCACGCCGTCTGCTGGTGGGAGTCCCTGCGGCAGGCCGGACATCAGGTGCCCATGCAGGACATCCACCGGGGCATCGGCCTCGGCTCCGCCGACTTGCTCGAGCATCTGCTCGGCGACGATCGGGACCAGAGCCAGGATGACGACCTCAGCGCCGGCCACAAAGTCCTCTATGCCACCTGGCACCAGCGGCTCGCTCCGTTCGACAGGGCCTCCGAACTGCTGAAGCACCTGCACTCCGAAGGCTGGAAGGTCGTACTGGCGACGTCCGCCAGTGGGCCCGAACTGGCGGCGCTGCGTAAGGCCATCGACGCCGACGACGCCATCGAGGCGACCGCGAGCGCCGATGACGTGGACTCGGGAAAGCCGCATCCGGAACCCGTGCAGCACGCTCTCGACCTTGTGGGAGCACGAGCCGAGGACAGCGTTTTCGTGGGCGACTCGGTCTGGGACATGCAGGCGGCCAGGCGCGCCGGAGTCACCCCGTTGGCGGTCCTGAGCGGAGGAATCTCGCACTCGGAACTGCAGGACGCGGGCGCGGTGGAGGTGTACGCGAGCACGGGTGAGTTGCTGGACGCCCTCGGGAGCAGCGCCTTCGGACAACGCTGATCCGAGAGTGCGGCGCATCGCGTCGCACTCCCACACGTCAGTAGGTCGGGCTCACCGGCTGGTCGGCTCTGTGCGCACGTCGGACGAGGCCGCCTGGTGCGCCTCTGCGTCTGGGCGCAGGGCCGGACGCCGCGCGGCTCTCGTGGGGCTGTTCCGGTCGGACCAGTGCAGACCGGTGAGGAGTTCGGCGAGGCCTCCGGGCGCCCGCCCCCGCAGGCGGGCAGCGGTGCGGACAGGATGCCGGTCGGAGCGCGCTATGCGACGCCCACGCCCGACCAGCCGGGACACCAGTTCATGGTCCTCACCCGTGGGCAGCGACGCGAACCCGCCCACCTCCACATAGGCGCTCGCCGAGAGTCCCAGGTTCGCTCCATGGACGTGCGGATGGTCCCAGTGCGGGACAGCGCCGAGCGGGCGCGTGCGGAAGTAAGCGGCGTCGTGCAACGCCAGCAGGCGCGGGGTGGGCGCGGCCAGCCGGATGGTGCCCAGCACCATGTCGTAGCCGTCCTGTGCCCAGCGCATCTGAACGGTCAGCCAGCTCCCGGGCACCGTCGAGTCCGCGTCCGTCATCGCGAGCCAGACGTGCGGCGCCCAGGGACGCAGCAGGTGCAGGGCGTACGCGGTTCCGACGGCGCGCGCGGCCCCGACGTTTCGGCGATCGAGCTGCACGACGTGTGCGCCGTGCCGGGCGGCTGTCCCTGCCGTGTCATCGGTGCACGCGTCGGCGGCGACCACCGTGACCACAGGGACGGGGACCACCTGTGCTGCCGCCTCCCGCACACTGCGCAGGCACGCGCCGATGCGGTGCTCTTCGTTGTGTGCGGGAACGACGACAGCGATTGCCGAGGGCTTCACGCCAGGCCCTCGGCTTGTGCCGGGGAGCGGGCGGGACCGCCATCGTGGCGGCGTTCGTGAACGGTGAGGGTGAAGTCCGGGTCGTCGTACCGCGCGAGTCGGCCGAGGCCGGACAGCGCGTCGAGTTCCGCGGCGATGTCGCGCCCCGTGCAGGTGTGCTCGGCGACCGCGTGGTTCCAGTGCACGGCGACGAGGTGTCCACCCGGTTCCAGGGACTGGGCGCTGCGCTGCAGCAGGCGGGTGCGGGTGGGCGCGTCGAAGTAGTAGAGCAGTTCGGAGAGGACGACGAGGTCGAACTGTTCCTCGGGCCACTCGTCGGGAACCGCCAGCCGCCGCACCGTCACCTGCTCCAGTGCACGCGTGCGTCGCGCGGTGGTCTCCACTGCGGAGGCGATGCGGTCCGCGGAGAGGAGGCGGTCGCAGCGGGGGGCCAGCAGGCTGGTCAGTACGCCGACCGAGCAGCCTGGTTCGAAGCCTCGGCGGTAGCGCGGACGCGGCAGCGCGGCCAGGGTCAGCTCGTACTTGCGGCGGTCGTACCAGCGCTCGGCCAAGTGCCACGGATCCTCGGCGTGGGCGTACTGGCTCTCGAAGTAGGTGCCGGGGGTGTTCAACGGATCACCGTTTCGAACGGGCGGGTGTGGTGGGCTATCTCCTCGGGTGACAGCACGGGTGTGCCGCCCGGATCGCGCTCCTCGAGCTGGCTGACGAAGCGGGCGAGAGCCTTCTTCTTGCGGTCGAGCGCCTCGGGCTGCAGGGGTACGACAGCGGTTCGCTGCCAGGGGACCCTCGTGTCCTGGGGGCGAGCCCAGTGCCACATCCACACGGGGAACGACCACAGCGTGGTGTTCGTCGCGCGGCACGCGCGCCGGGCGGCCCGGCCGGCTGCCTCGTGGTCGCTGTGCAGATCGCCGTCCCAGGGCGCCACGCACAGATCGGCACCGGTCGCGGAGAGCACGTCGACGATGGCGGCGACTGCTTCGTCCTCGTGCCGCTCCAGGGCCGTGTCCGGCAGACCGCTGTGTACGGGCGTCGGCAGCGGCCCGAGTTCCGCGAGCGCGGCGGCGAGTTCACCGCGGCGGCGCGTGGCCAACGCGCGGTGGGCTGCCGGGTCGGTGTCGCCGTGCGAGGCTTCGCCGTCGGTGAGGCATACCGTGTGCACGGCGCCGCCCGCGGTCGCGAGGGCGGCGATGGAGCCGCCGAAGCCGAGGACCTCGTCGTCGGGATGGGCGGCCACGACCACTACGGGACCTGCTGGGAGTTCGAGCCGGGGAAGCCGCTGTGGCAGTTCAGCGGCCAGCCACTCGGATTCCGGGGTGCCGTGGGCGTCGATCGCAGCCGCTGCGGCGGCCCGGTCGCGCCCGGCGAGGATGCCCTCCGGCCCCGTCATCGTCCTGCCTCCTTGCTGCCCTGACCGCCCTGACTCTCCTGGCTCTCCTGGCTCTCCTGGCCGATGGTGCGTCCCAGTTCGGCGAGATTGGCTTCGGCGTGGTGCTGGCGGATGTAGACGGTCAGGTCCGCCACGGCGCGGGCGTGCCGCTCGTCGTGGCAGAGCGGGCCGGCGCCCGTTGCCCTTCCCACGTGCCCCAGGACCTCGGTGCACACCTTCTCGACCAGTGCTCTCGTCCGCAGCCCCCGCACCTTCGCCTGCCGGTGTTCGTCGTCCGGGTCGGCATCGATGTCCTGGCCTGCCTGGCTCATCACCGTGTCAGCGGCGTGGAGCAGAATGTCCACCGCCCCCAGGTGGGCCGCGGCGTGATCGTTGAGATGTCCCGCGGCCGAGCGTTCGTACAGGGGCGCGGCGACCGCGTGGGCTCCGCCGAGCCAGCACGCCGCCACTCCCACCCCGCCGTGCAGGAAGCCGGGTCGATCCAGGTAGGCCTCCGGACCTCCCACCGGCTGCGCCGGCACGTCGGCGAAGGAGACATCGAGGCTGTCGCTGTCGGCCATGCCGACGGCCGGCCACGTCCCGGGCACGGGCACCACGCCCGGATGGTCCAGGGACACGGAAAAGAGGCGGTAGCCGTCGTCGGCCTCCGCGCTCACCAGAGCGTGCGTGCAGGTGCGGGCACCGGAGCAGTACGGCTTGACGCCGGTCAGGCTCCAGCCGGCCACCGAACGTCCGGCGCGCACGACCGGTTGGGGCGGACGGGCGGCCCAGACTCCCCACCGCTCCCCCGCTCCGGGCTGCAGACCCGCGACCTCGTGCAAAATGGCCGCGGCGTCCAGGTGCCCCTCGGCCAGCCGCGCCAGGGACAGGTCCCGGCGTCCCAGGGAGGCCAGGACAGCGAATCTTTGCGCCGTCGAACTTCCGGGCAGCGGGACGTCAGCCGCCTCGCGATCGACGAATGCGGCGAACAATTCGTCGACACTCGCTTCACGGGCGAAGGAGGCATCAGAGCCGACGACATGAGCGGACGTGATCACCACTGGCTCCTTCGGGTGTGAGAGATCCAAACATGCGGCTGTGTGTCCCAAGGAAGCCGCCGCAAACCCGCTCCGCCTGCTCGTGCTCCTGTGACCAGCGCCACGTCAGTCGTAGGGCAGCAGGGAACCGAGCGGGCCGAGGTCGAGGTTGAGGTCTTCACGGCGCAGACCGTGCCGCTCGCACAGTTCTGTCATGCAGTCGTCCAGGTGCATCAGGGCGGTGCCGAGCTGGTCCTCCTGCTCCGCGGTGAGATCGCCCGCGTCGAAGCGGCGTACGGCTTGGCGTTCCATCAGCTGACGCAGCAGCTCGACGACCGTCAGGACGAGCGACGCGAGGTCACGGCCGACCGTTTCGGCATCGAGATCGATGCGGGCACTCGTACTCACAGGGGTCCTCCGTCGGCCCAGGGCGCGGGAACTCGTTCGCTCACGGATGCCAGCAGGGCATGCAACGAGATGCGGACGAGAGGGACTTCGGCGATGGCGATGACCAGGTCTCCGCTGACCACGACACCGGTGGCCAGAACCCGGTCCAGGAGGTCCACCAGCGGTACGCCGAGGGGAGCGCCGCCGTCGGGGCCCCGCCAGGCGACAGGTTCGGTGCCGGCCGGGGGGCTCATGCGGGACTTCCCGCAGCGCGGCGCGAGGCGGCGCTCGCATCGCTTTCCTCGCGGCTGCGAGCCGCGTCGGGCGTCGCCGCGTCCACGAAGGAGTACGGCACCCACGGTCCGGTGACCTCTACTTCGCAGTCCTGGAACTCGGGGGCTTCTCGCAGCCGCTCCAGCAGCTCGATGAAGTCTCGTTCCTGCTCCTCGCCGACCAGATAGGCGGTGTTCATGATCTGCGTGCGGCCGCGTCCGGTGATCTCGGCACTGTGCAGACGGCGGCGCACCGACGCCGCAGCGATGGAGAGGGCAGCCCTGTCGAGCAGTTCGGCCGCCTCCACTGCCCGCCCTCTGCGCTGTTCCCGTTCCTGTCCGCGTTCGCGCAATCTGGCGAGGTAGGCGCGGCCACCGGGCGTGGGCTCTCGCGCGTCCCCACCCGTCGCCTGCGGGCCCGAGGGGGCGGGAGCGGCAGTGACCAGGCTGATCTTCACCGCCCATTCCCGCCGGCCGGAAATCCGGTCCAGACCGCGCTCGAAGTCTGCGGCATTGGCCCGCAGTGCCGCCTGTGCGCGCTCCTCGGAGTGATAGAGCGTGGCCAGCGGGAGGGGAATCGCACCGGCGCGGACGGCGAAGGCCGTCACGACGGCGTGATGTGCCCGCACACAACGTTCCAGCGTCGCCGGTTCGGCCAGCTTCTTTTGCAACGCCTCTTGCGAGTAGTCGACCGCCGGGACGTCCTGGACCACGGCCCACAACGCGCCGACCGGAAGCAGACGCAACGGGCCACCGCCCTCGTGGCCTTCCAGCTCTCCTGGTAGGTCCGGGCCGCGTCCGCGCCGCACGGCGAACACGCAGACGGCTCGTGCCGAAGTCGGGACGTTGTCCTTCAACGGTGCTCCCTCGACCAACGGTTCTCCCTCAACGCTTCTCTCTCATCCGCTCAAGTCGGTCCTGCGCGTGCGCGCCGTCGTCATCCGGCCTCAGCTCCTCCAGCTCGGCGCGCAGCCGGCGGTTCTCCTCCCGCAGGTCGTCACGGGCCGCGCGGGACGAGAGCGCGGGGTCGGTCTCCCACCAGTCGATGCCGGCCTTGCGGGCGGTGTCCACGGAGGCGATGAACAGGCGCACGCGGATGGTGAGCAGTTCGATGTCCAGCAGATCGATCTTGATGTCACCCGCGATCACGATGCCCTTGTCCAGAACGCGTTCGAGGATGTCGGCCAGACTCCCGTCGGACCGGCGCTCCATGTCCGATGCCGGTGACGCGGTACGCCAGGTGTCGAGTTCGGACACAGTCGATCATCGCCTTCGAGCAGGGCGCGCGCCTGCTTCGTCGTCGTCCTCGGCCTCGTCGTCCTCGTACTCTTCGTCCTCGGCGTCGTAGTCCTCGTCGGAGTCGGCTGCCTCGTCCTGGTCCTGCGGGTCGTCCTCGGCGTCGTACTCGTCCTCGTCCTCGTCCGCGCCCTCGTCGCTGCTGTCGGGGTCGTCGTATGCTTCGTCGTCCTCCAGCCCCTCTTCGTGGCTGCGGACGACTTCACCGTCGCGGATCTCGCCGCGCCAGCCCTCCACCTCCTCGTCGGCGTTGAGCGTGACGTAGCGGGCGAAGTGCTTGAGGTCCAGGCGCAGCCGGCGGCCCTGGGCACGCCACAGATTGCCGGTCTTCTCGAAGAAGCCCGCCGGGTAGTACTCGACGACCACGACGATGCGCGTCAACGTCGGGGCCAGCTCGTGGAAGCTGACCGCGCCACGCGTGCTGCCCTTGCTTCCTTCCGACGTCCAGACGATCCGGTCGTCCGGCAGCTGCTCCTGGACGGTGGCCTTCCAACTACGGCTGGAGGGGCCGACCTTCACCTTCCAGTCCGAGCTCACCTCGTCCGATGCGGAGACGCTTCGGACACCCTTGGTGAAGCTGCTGAACTCCTCGTACTGCGTCCACTGGTCGTAGACCGTCCGCAGCGGGACGCCGACGTCGACGACCTCAACGATGTTGGTGACCTTGGTGTCACCGGCCTTGCCGCCACCCCCGCCGCCCGACGAGAACAGGTCCTTGGCCTTGCCGACCACGCCGTCTTTGATGTCCTTGGCCTTCTCCGCGACCATGGCCTTCGCGGGAGAGTCACCCTGCAGCATCCTGGCACCCACGCGAGGAAGGGTGCCGCCGTTCTCCGCGGCGTCCTGCAGTTTCCCGGTGAGGCCGGTCAGGCTGTCGCCCAGCTTGTCGGTCAGGTGCTGGGCCTGGGCGTCCAGGAAGTCGGTGAACTCGTCACGCAGGCGGTCCATGGGTGAGGCGCCGTCGTCGCGCGAGTCGCCGCTCCGGCTGCCACTTCTCTTCTGTTCGGCCATGGCCGGTCAGCTCCTTCGCCTCGAACGCGACGTTGACGTACCGGTCGTCCGCTTCGCGGCTCCCGTCTTCTTCGCTGCCGTCTTCTTGGCCGCGGTCTTCTTGGCTGTCGTCTTCTTCGCTGTCGACTTCTTCGCCGTCGACTTGGCTGCGGACTTCTTTGCGGGCGTCGCCTTCTTCGCCGGCGCCGCCTTCTTTGCGGACGCCGTCTTCTTCGCCGTGGTCTTCTTCGCCGCCGGTCTCTTGGCCGCTGCCTTGTTTGTGGTCTTCTTTGCAGGCGACGTCTTCTTCGCGGCTGACTTCTTCGCCGTCGTCCGGGCGGCCGGGGCCTTCGCGGAAGTCTTCTTGGCCGCGGTCGACTTGGCCGCGGTCTTCTTGGTCGACTTCTCCGCGGCGCTCTTCTTCGCGGGGGCGCTCTTCTTCGCCGTAGCGGCCCTCTTCGCCGTACGGCGCCCTGATGCCTGTCCCCTTGCCCCGGTACCGCCGCGCCCCGTACCGGCCGCGTCCGTACGGTCAGATCCGCCGGGGTCCTGCTGACGCGGCCTCCCACCAGAGGACTTCCTTCGCGACCCCGACCTGCCCGCCGCCGTACGCTTCGCAGCCGGCTTCGCGGCAGCAGCCGAGCGCTCACGGGCCGCGCCACGACGGGACGACGTCTGCCGGTCGGCTCCCTGACGCGTCCGGCGCTGCGTCCGCTCGCTGTGTGCGGCAGTGTTGTCCCGCCTGTGCGAGGTCCTCCCCCGTTGCCGGGACCGCGGCTCGTCGAGGTCCTCGCCGTTGTCCTGCTCCTGCGGGTCCTCGTCGGCTTCGTCGGCCTCGTCGTCGTACCGGGCGTCGTCTTCGTCGTCTTCGTAGTCTTCGTCGTAGCGAGCGTCTTCGTCGTCGTACCGAGCGTCCTCGTCGTCCCAGTCCTCGGCGTCGTCGCCAGGGGCAGAGGAGTCGTCGTCCGCATCGTCGTCGTAGACGTCGGCATCGCGGCCCTCACGCGCCGAGCGCAGCGACTCGGTGCGGTCGGCGAGCAGGTCGGAGAAGGAGCTCAGCCGTCGATCGGTGGCCGCGGATACGGCAGCACGACCCGCGTCCATCAGTTCACCCCTGACCTGGTCGGTCAGCTCCGCGAATTGCGGCGTTTCACGCAGGCGTTGGGCGCCTTGGCGCAGCAACTCCTGTGGCGAGAGCCCGAACTTGCGGCCGGCGAGGTACGAGCCCACGGCGAAGGCCAGCTTCGCCTTCTTGGTGCGGCCCAGGAGGTAACCACCGGCCACTGCTGCGCCGAGGGCGATTCTGCTGCATTCATTCATCGCGGAATTCCCGTGGGTAGAGGGCCTGACGGCTTGACGGCGTCAGGAAGCCGGTCGGTGAAGTGAGGGCGGACGTCGTTCCAGGACGTCCAACAGACGCTCTTCCTCGCGCTCGAACTGCGCGAGGTCGATATCGCCTCGGTCCAGCGCGTCGTTGAGGGCGGCGAGGCGCCCTCTGACCACATCCGGGTCGTACAGCTCGCGCTCCGCCGCGTCGATCAGTCGGTCGGCGACCCAGCCGACACCCCGGACCGGAGCCAGGGGAAGCAGCAGCAGGCCGCTGATCAGGCCCACGTCACTGCCCCGCGGGCACGGCCTCGCCGGTGACGAAGCTGTAGCAGGGCAGAGGGCCGGTCACGGTCAGTGCGATCCGTCCCCGATGCCGTTCGGCGAGCGCGTGGACGGCCTGTCGAAAGGCCGCCTCGGCACCGTGCGCCACCAGGAAGGAACTGTTCAGAGCTCCTCCTGTGAGGGCGCCGCCGGCGCGCACCTCGGTCGCGAGCGCGCTGAGTTCGCTGACCACCTCCCGTGCGGCCTCCTCGGCGCGGCGCTGCAGTCCGGCGGCCACGGCCTCGCCGAGTCGCACGTTGGCCTCGTATCCCGGACGCAGTCGTGTGCTCGCGCGCAGGGCACGCAGCCCGGCGTCCTCACGCAACAGGTCGGGCAGGGCTTCCGGCACGGACTCGCCCTTGACGTTCCACTCGGCCTTGCCCGCCAGCCGTTCCAGTGCGGACCTGTGCTGCTCGCGCTGCGCTCCCATCTCGGCTCGGACCGACCCCTCGTCCGGGGCGATGACACCGAACCGCATGGGCAGGACAGGGCCGTGTGCGAGGAGCGCGCTCAGCACGTCCTGATGTGCCCGCAGGTCGCGGCGGCGAGCACGAGGCTTTTCGGCCGCCGGGCTCACCACTGCGGCCAGGTCGCCCTCGACAAGGACGGTCACCGGAGCTGCGTGATCGCCGACAGCCTGGCAACGGCGCGCGTGCTCAGCGGTTTCCGGCTCCGTGATGGCGTACACGTACAGGCTGGAGGGGGCGAGGGGCGTGGGCACAGTCAGTCGTCCTCATCGTCACGGCGCGGGGAGCGGGGCCGCCTGCTGCTGCGGCTCGCGGGGCGGGAGCGGGGGGAGGCGCTGCGGCGCGATCGGGACGGCTCGCGCTCCTCGTAGTCGGAGTCGGAGTCGTCGTCATCGTCGGAACCGGAGTCCAGGCCGAGAGTGTCCTTCACCTTGTCCCCGACCGAGCGTGCCGCCTTCTTCGCGCCGGCTTTGCCCACGGCCGCCGCCGCGCCGCCGCCACCGAAGAGTTCCGGAACGGTCTTGCTGCGCGTGTCGTGCTCCAGGTCCAGGCGGTTGCACGCCTCGGCGAAGCGGAGGTAGGTGTCGACGGACGCGATCACGATCCTCGCGTCGATCTTGAGGATCTCGATGCCGACCAGCGAGACCCGCACGAAGACGTCGATGACCATGCCGCGGTCGAGTATGAGTTCCAGGACGTCGTACAGCGTGCCCGCACGGGGCGCGCAGGCGACGACGTCCTCGCTGTAGGTGGTGGTCATGGGAGGGGCCCTGTTTCTCTCGGGTGGCGCCGCAGGTCGCGCCTCAGCTGTCCGCCCAACCGCGTCGATAGCGGCGAACTCTGCGGTACTGCTTCAGGCGTCCGTGTGCGTCCAGTTCCACGTCGTAGGTAGCCAGGAGACTGGTGGTGTCGGGGATGCGTGCCACTTCCAGAACGTCCACGCTGACCCGCCAGCCGTCGCTCTCGGTCGGGCAGACGGCCGAGACTCCTTCAGCGGGGTATCCGATGAGGTCGGTCAGCGTCCGGCACGCCTCCTGGACCAGGTCCCGCAGGTCAGGAGCCTCTCGGTCCTCGGCCCGTGGCCGGGACCGGGAGGTGGCGGCCTGGGGGCGTCGCGAGCGCTCGGTCATGACAGCCACTCTTCAGCGCTCGGGGCCCAGGGGCGCGGGCTGATAGACCGATCAGGTTGCGTTGCCCCCGGTCCGCCGCCGGGCGACAGGGGGGCGGCCGTCAGGCGGTGACGCCTTCGACCTCCCGATGTCACACACCCCAGGTCACCCGAATGGCGCAGGGCAATCAGCGGGAGCAGAGTGGAAGAGGCGCCCTGACGGGCGGGCAGTCCGCTCGTTCCGGCAACTCTGGGAGGCGGCCATGTCCGATACCGACACCGGCTTCGGCAGTGCGAGTACGAGTGCGGGCAGTGCCAGTGCGAACAGTGCGCGTACGACCAGCCAGAACGCGGTCTCTTCTTCGCCGGCCGGCGGCAGCACATCCGGCGGGCGGTCCGATTCCGGCGGTACGACCACCATCGCCGACAACGTGATCGCCACGATCGCCGGCATCGCGATCCGCGGCACCGACGGCGTGCATTCCGTCGGCAAGGGCACGTCGAAAGCGTTGGGTGCGGTCGCGGGCCGGGTGTCCGGGGGCTCGAACGCGGGCCGCTCGGTCAAGGTCGCGGTGGACGACGAGAGGGTCCAGGTCGACGTCGACATCGAAGTCGAGTACGGCATGCCCATCCACGAACTGGCCGATCACATCCGGACGCACGTCACCGACGCGGTGGAAACCATGACGGGGCTCGACGTGGGCGAGGTCAACATCAACGTCTTCGCGGTGCACGTCTTCGACGAGGACGAGGACGACGACAGCGACGGGTGAGGCGGGTGGACGGCGCCTGTCATACACACCCTGGAGTCGTTCCGACCTGAGCCGAGCCCGGCACCGCGCCGGGCTCGGCTTTGCGTTGCGACCCATCCTCAGGAATCAGCGTCTCGCCGGCCGGTCGCCGCAGATGGGGCTCACCGAGCGGCTCATCCGGCAAGCGGCGGCAGTTCGGCGCACAAGGCGGTCGGGAAGGCGGGCTCGATGCGGTGCACGTCGGTGCAGCCGCCCTTGGTGCTGCGGGCGATCGGCACCCATCCCGACTTCTTGGCCCGGAAGAACCAGCGGTCTGCCCTGCTCGCCGCGCAGCCCGGCGCGTCGCCCTCGGCGCAGGCGGGGCCCATGCGCGAGGACACGTCGAAGACCAGCCACTTCCCGTCGCAGTGCTCGGTGCCGCGGGAGGTGTGGTTTGGCACGTCCAGCGCGTCCACCGCCTGGTCGTAGGAGGCGGGAGTACATCCGGTGGGGGCCGGGTGGCAGCCCCGGTCGCCGCACAGCCGCAGGTTGGGCAGGTCGGCGTCGTCCGTGGTGAAGGCGGTGTGGGTGTCCGTGGTGAGTTCGCGGTGGCCGAGCGCGGACGGCAGCCTGACCTCGGCCGTGGCAGTCGTGGTCTTGCGGCAGTCGGCATGCGGGCTGCCGCCGGTCAGCGCGGAGAACGTCACCTGTACCCATACGTAGCGGTCCGAGGTGTCGGTCACGACCGCCTTCAGATGACGCGCGCACGTCTTCCCGCCGCCGGGCACTTCGGCGTCGACGCTGAGCGCGCGCCCGTCGGCGGCCAGCCGGGCGGCGGTCACGCGGAACGGCGCGAACGTCTGCCAGCGCGCCGGCTCGACCGTCGGTGCCGTGCCGCCGCCGGACCCTGCGCGCAGTGAGCCGCAGGCTCCCAGGAGCAGTACGGCGACGGCGCTCAGAACGGCCGCGGTCAGTGATCTCTTGCGTCGCATGTGTTCCGACCCCCCGGATGACTGTGACTCCCGGACAGGACTATAGAGCGACGCGTGCACGTCAGGCGAAGGGAGGCCCTCGCGCCCCGGCATGCCCACCGGATGCACCGCCCGCGGCCAACGGCACCCTCTACGCGTCCGGCAACGCCAGCCACTCGCTCCAGGACAGGTCCCGGCCGATGAACCGGGGCCGGGTGAACGGCCATTGCTCGGCGATCCACTGGGGGACGAGCAGGTCCAGGTCCCGCTCCAGCGGCGTACCGACGCTGTCGTCCACGACCCACCAGGAAATGTCGGCGTCGGCGCCCGCCTTGTCCGGCGGATCGATGTAGACACAGCCGAACTCGGTGGTCTCCGCGGCGTCGAACAGCACGTAGTTGAAGGACTCGTGAGCGGTTATCTCCCGCGCGTGCCGCTCCAGGTCCTTGAGATTCGCGTCGTACGTCATCGTCGCGGCGGGCCAGCCCCACGCCTCCCCGAAGATCGACCAGAGCCGCTCGCGCGACCCCATGACGGTCGGATAGTCGACGGCGGCGTCGGCCCCGGTGATGGGCCGCAAATGGTGGCCGCCGGGCACTTCGACGCGCGACGGATGGACGAAATCAGGGGGAAGCCAGCTCATCCCGGGAGAGTAACGACCGCACGGGCACGGCGCATCGGGTTAATCCCGGGCCTGCCGAGGCGAGTTCAGAGGAGGTCGGCAGCGCACACTCGGACCGGGCATCGGGCGGGCCGGCTCAGGGGGATTCGGCCGTCGCGTCGGGCGCCTCTTGCCCCCGCGCCGCGATCATCGGTCCCAGTACGCGCGTTCCGGGTCCCACTCTCCCGCCAGGGCCGGGCAGTTGTGTCGTGTCAGTCGCCGTGAGGGGTGCACGGCAGGCATGGCAGGACACCACCGGCGTCGCCAGGTGCTCGCAGACGTCGTGGCGGATCAGGGCGGGAGGCCCTGCGGGTTCCGCGTACCACTTGTCGCCCCAGGCCATCAGTGCCAGCAGAACGGGGTAGAGGTCCTGTCCCTTCTCGGTGGCCACGTACTCCTCGCGCGGAGGGCTGTCCTGGTACTGCTCGCGGGTCAGCACTCCCTCCTGGACCAGCCGGGAAAGACGCGCGGCGAGGACCTTGCGGGACAGGCCGAGATCCTGCGCCAGAGCGTCGAAGCGGCGGATGCCGACAAGGACGTCGCGCATGATCAGGGCGGTCCATGCATCGCCGAACAGATCGGTGGCGCGGGCGATGGAGCACGCGACTTCGGAGAGCGGGGTGCGGGTCACGCATGCACCGTACCGGCGACGAGTTCCCTCAGGGAACTCGTCGCTGATAGGTTCCTTTAGGGAACTTGCACCTGACTGCCGAGGGAGCCTGCCGTGCCCACCACCCCGCACCTCGCACTTGACTCGGCCTCAGCGGTCGACGGCCGCCACATCCGGGCGCTGACCTTCCAGTCGGTCCGGATGGAGTATGTCCAGCGCGTGCTCGGGGAGTTGAACATGGCCGCGCCCGGCAGCAGGGCGCTCGTCGTCGGCAGCGGGCGTGGCGTACTGGCCCGAGGACTCGCCGGGCTCGGCTGCGATGTGGTCGCCGCCGATCCGTCCGCCGACGCGACAGCGCTCGCCAAGGACGCCGACGACGGGCTCGGCATCACCTACCTGACAGCGGGAGGCGAACTCGACCTGCTCGATGCGTCCTTCGACCTCGTGTACTGCGCCGACACCCTCGAAGTCACCGAGCAGCCAGGCCTGGTCCTCACAGAGTCGGCACGCGTACTGCGCCCCGCAGGCGCGTTCGTCTACGACACCGTGAACCGCACTCCCTTGTCCCTCCTCGTCTACCTCGGCGCGTTCCAGATGTTCCCCGGCACGCGCATCATGCCCCGCGGCCGCTACGCCGCACGCCGGCTGCGCCGCCCGGCAGAACTCGCCGAGCACCTCGACCGGGCGGGGCTGTCCCCGAAGGACATCTCGGCGTTCAAGCCGCGCGATGCGCGCAGCCTGGTGCGCGCGACACGGGGCCGCAGGCGCGGTGTGCTCACCGACGAGCAGTTGCCCGGACTGGTCGACATGGTGATCGAACCCGAGGCCACTCCGCTGGTGACCTATCTGGGGTACGCCGTTCGTCGGTAACGGGGTCGGCGCGGACCAGTGAGAGCGGCGCCGCACGTCACCACCCGTACAGGGCTGGGCCCTTCGCCTGCGGCGGGCTCACGCTCAGCCGTGAGGTGGGTCGAGCGCGCCGAGCTGCAGGAGCATGGCCAAGTCGTCACGCACGGCCCACCGCTCGGCGATCCGGCCGTCCACCAGGCGGTAAGCGAAGGCGACATCCCTCCGGAAAGTCCCTGCCGGCACGTCGAAGCCCCTGAAGGTTCCTCCGGGCCAGGTGTGTTCTCGTACGCCGAACTGAACGACCAGGTCGCCTTCCGCGACCACCCGTGACGCGACCCAGCGCACGGGATGCTGGTCGCGACGTGCGGACGTCAGGAACTTCCGGGTGCCTTCGATGCCTGGCGGCGCGTCGCGCGCCAGCGCATGGTTGACCATGTCCGGCGTGCACAGGTCGTCCAGCCGCCCGAGATCGCCCTTGCCGTTGCCCAGCTCGTCAAATTCGGCGACAACTGCCTTGTTGCGCTCGATGTCCACCCGCTGAGTGTTCACCTGCAGCCGGTCCAGCACAACGCGGTGGCTCAAGCCCGGCGCTTCAGGTGCCCGCGCCGTCGTCAGCGGCGGGACGCGCGTGGACGAGGCCGCCTTGAAGGACGAACGCGACCTGGCCGGTGACGGTGATGTCGTCCATCGGGTCGCCCGGCACCGCGATCACGTCGGCCGTGCATCCCGGGGCCAGGCGGCCCAGGTCGGAACGGTCGAGCAGGTCGGCGGCAACGCTCGTCGCGGCCCGCAGGGCCCGTGCCGGGCTCAGTCCGAGCTTGACCATCGTGGGGAATTCACGCCATGCCTGCTCGTGCGGGAACATGCCGATGTCGGTCCCGAAGGCGACCTTCACCTCGGAGTCGGCCAGGTTGCGTGCGCACTCCATCAGCCGGTCCTTGTACGCGCGGAACTTGGTGCGCTCCTCGGGGGTCTTCCCCTGCCAGTACGTGTCCTCGTCCAGGTGCTCCAAGGCGTCGTCCACCATGAACTGGGTGGGGACGAGGAACACCCCACGGTCCTGCATGAGCTGCAGGGTCTGCGCGGAGGCCAGGTTGCCGTGCTCGACGGATCGCACACCCGCCAGCACCGCGCGCCGGACTCCCTCGTCGCCGTAGGCGTGCGGGGTGCACGGGATGCCCAGGTCGGCGGCGGCACCGACCAGGGCGTTCATCTCCTCCTGGGAGTAGGTGGCCTGTCCCGGGTCGTCCGAGGGCGAACCGAAGCCTCCGGTCGCGCCGAACTTGATCCAGTCGGCGCCCGAGCGGATGTCCCGGCGCACCGCGGTGCGGATCTCGTCCGGGCCGTCGGCCACCGCGACGAGTTCGACGCCCAGCGCGGGCGAGAGCAGGGTGGAGAAGTCACCGTGGGCGCCGCGGGCCGAGATCAGGTGGGGCGCCACGATCATGCGCGGCCCTGTGACGAGACCCCGGGCGATGGCCCGGGCCAGGTGCACGGTGATCGGGTCGGCGGTGAAGCACGCCATGTCCCGCACCGTGGTGAAGCCGTGGTCGAGCACGGTGCGCAGCACCGGCAGGCTGTTGAGTGCGACCATCGCGGGTGAGGTGGAGACGGCCGGGCCCAGGACGTCGGCGGGGTTCATCGTGGTGTGGACGTGGCAGTCGATGAAGCCGGGCAGGAGCGTGTGGTCGCCCAGCTCCACCACCTGTGCGCCCGGCGCCGCGGAGCGCGGGACCGTGGGCCCGATGCGTTCGATGCGGCCGTCACGCACCAGCAGCTCGGTGTGCCCGGACACCTGATCCGAGACTCCGTCCCAGGACCGGTCGGCAATCAGCAGAAGGTCTTGGCCGTCCGTCATGTCATCTCCTCCAAAGGCCCCCTGTCACGGTGTTGCGGCTGGGGTCGCGCCCGCATGGTGACAGCGGCCGACTCGGGTCGGCCGCCGTCCTCACCCGCGTAAGAACCAGCGGGGCGACGCCCATGTATCGGAGTCTGCTGGAGCTACGCGTACGGCGGCGCGTCAGACGCGCAGATAGCCCACGGGGCACCCTCTCCCGGGGTCCGTGACTGGAGCCGTGCGTCTGACGCATGCGGCCTGAGGTCGGGGCCGGAATCTGCGGGCGCGAAGTGCCGTCGCTGAGGCATTGGCAGGTGCCCGCGCGGTCGCCCGGGCGCCTGCCGCGGCAACCAGCCGCAGGCCGGCCTGAGGACCACCATTCCTCAAGACCACCATTGACGTGGTCTGTTCATGCTGCAAAACTCCGAGAACCTGAACCAACCGATCGTTCGGCCGGTAGGTCGAATGTCCGGCTCCGGCTGCACGCAGTCGCGGTGACGCGGTGACCCCGCAAACCGGCACGCCCCCGGAGCACGGTCCACGCAACCTCCGTGGCACCCCAGGACAGCGTTCATTCCCCTTTGCAGTGACTCTGTGGTGACTCGACGGAAGGTGGAACCACCCTGTGAGTGCGGAGCCCATGACCATCCATCCCCGGCACCGGAGGCGGCGCCTCGCCGGTGCGCTGGGCGCCGGCCTGCTCCTGGCAGCCGTCGCCATGCCCCAGGCGAACGCCGACGCGGGGGCATCCGCCGACGGGCGGGCCGGTGTCTCGCTCACGTCGCTGCGGCACGGGTCGGTCACCATCAAGCGGGACAAGTGGGGCGGGCCCAACATCTACTCCGCCAGCACGTTCGGGCTGTTCTACGGATACGGCTACGCGGCCGCCCAGGACCGTCTGTTCCAGCTCGACATGACCCGCCGCGGCGCCGAAGGCACCGTCTCGGAAGTGCTGGGAGCCGACTACGCGGACTTCGACTCCGCCGTGCGGGGCAACGTCGACATCGCCTCGGTCCGCGCACAGTACGCGGACCTCTCCTCCCGCGACCGGGACATCCTCGACGGCTATGCGAGAGGGCTCAACACCTGGATCGACACAGCGCTCGCCGACCGGGGCAAGCTGCTGCCGAAGGAGTACGGCGACTTCGGTTTCGAGCCGAAGCACTGGACGGGCCTGGACGTCGCGATGGTCACCGTCGGCACGATGGCGATCCGGTTCTCCGACTACACCGCAGAACTCGACAACCTCACCCAACTCCACCAGCTGGAAGCCAAGTTCGGAAAGCGGCGCGGGCGAGAAGCCTTCGACCAGCTGCACTGGGCGGTGGATCCCAAGGCCCCCTCGACCCTGTCCGCCGCAGACCGGAGCGGCGCGTCGGCCAGGGCCAAGTCCCCCGCGGCACTGCCCGGTTCGGGTTCCGTCAACGGCCTGCACCCGGGAGCACCGACGGCCACTTTGTCACCCGAACAGCAGCTGCCTCACCCCGCCAAAGACAAGGGGACCGCCGGAAATGACGATGCCCGGGCCGCCGTCACGGAGCAGCTGACGGCGCTGTGGGCCCCGGCCCGCCAGCCGCGCTTCTCGAACATGATGCTGGTCGGCGAGGAACGCGCGCGCGGCGCCGAGAGCCTGATGCTGAACGGGCCGCAGTTCGGCTCGTTCAACCCTTCCTACGTGTACGAAGTCGGGCTGCACGGCGCCGGGTTCGACGTTGTGGGCAACACACCCTTCGCGTATCCCGTGGTCCTCTTCGGGCACAACGCCGACATCTCCTGGGGTGCGACAGCCGGCAACGGTGACACCGTCGACATCTATCAGGAGCACCTCGATCCCGCGGACCGCCTGCGCTACCGGTACAAGGGCGCGTACCGCAGGATGACCACGCGCACCGAGACCGTGCGGGTCAAGGGCGGGGCCGACCGCACGGTGGACGTGCAGTCGACCGTGCACGGTCCGGTCGTCGCCGTCGACGCCGACCGCAACGTCGCCTACACCAAGAAGCGCAGCTGGGCGGGGAAGGAACTGGAGTCGCTGTTCGCCTGGGTCGACTCCACGCAGGCCCGCAACCATGCCGCGTGGGAAAAGCAGGCCCGCCGGCTGGCCATCAGCATCAACTGGTACTACAGCGACCGGCACGGCAACATCGGCTACTTCTTCGCCGGGCACTTCCCCGACCGCCCCGCAGGACAGGACCGGCGGCTGCCCGCCGACGGCACCGGCACCATGGAGTGGCGGGGCATGCAGCCCACGGCCACCGCCAATCCCCATGTCCTGAACCCGCAGGAAGGCTGGCTGGCCAACTGGAACAACTCCCCCGCGCCCGGATACCCGAACTCCGACTTCACTCCGTGGGCCCGGGCCGACCGCGTCGTCCTGCTGCAGAAGCAGCTCGCGGCGAAGAAGAGCATCAGCGCCGACGAGCTGTGGCAGATGATGAAGAACGCCGCCCTCACGGACGTCAACGCGGACTGGTTCCGCCCCCTCATCCGCAAGGCCACCACGGGCCTTCCGGCCGACAGCCCCGAACGACGCGTGTCCGACGCCCTGGCCCGGTGGAACGGCCGGAACACCGACGACGACCGTGACGGGCACTACGACAGCCCCGGCACCGCCGTCATGCGGACCTGGCTGACCTCAGCCCTGGCCGACACTCTGGGCAAGAGCCTGCCGGAGAAGATCGCCGCGAACTACACCACCACGGAGTACCCCGAGCCCGGCAAGCCGACGCCGGGCAGCCAGCACGTGACCGCCGGAGGGCAGGTCCTCTACAACGCCCTGCTGGGCAGGACGGCCTCCGTACCCCAGCGCGTCAATCTGCTCGACGGCCGTAATGCCACGGACGTGATCCGCAAGGCCCTGCGCTCGACGGCGAGTTCGCTCACCGACACGTACAAGACCAGCAACTCTGCGGACTGGCTGGCGCCCACGGCCCCGCACACTTTCGGGACGAGCAGCTACCTGGGTGTGCCCATGACGGACGACGGCGCGGAGCTCTCCGGCCCTGTCTACATGAACCGCGGTACCGAGAACGACCTGATGGTCGCGACGTCCGACCGCATCACCGGCTACGACGTGATGCCACCTGGGCAGAGCGGCTTCACCGCGCCCGACGGCACGCGTTCGCCGCACTACTCCGACCAGCTCGATCTGTACGTCAACTGGCAGCACAAACCGACGTACTTCACCAAGCGCGAAGTGGACGACAACTTGAGGTCCACGCAGCGGCTCTCCTTCCTGTCCGGCTGACTCGACGAGAAGGTGTCGGAGCGGAGCGACCGGCTCCGACTGCGCCAGTGGGTGTTCGGCACCGATCAATCGGAGGCCGGTGATGGCCGGGCCGGCAGCCGGCCCGTGGGCCGGGGCCCTCGCATGAGGAGGACTGCGCTTCCTCGTCACGACGGCCATGGTCTGCAGGCCTTGGTCTACAGGTCGATGACGAGCTTGCCCTTCACGTGTCGACCGGCCTGGAGCTCGACCGCGTGGCGGATCTGCTCGATCGGGAAGGTTGCCGCGATGGGCACCCGGAGTTCGCCTGCCGCGACCAGGCGGGCGATCTCTTCCAGGGTGCCGGGGTCGGCGTTCGCGCCGTTGGCCGCCTGCACGCCGTCGACCTGCCCGGCGATGGTGCAGATGCGGCTGTCCGGTACGCCAAGGTCTCTCGCGGTGTGCACCGTGTCCGTGCCGTGCAGGTCGATGGCGGCGGTGACACCGCCGGGGGCGAGGGCTCGGACCCGGTCGGCCAGGCCGTCTCCGTAGGTCACCGGCTCGGCGCCGAGCGCACTCAGGAAATCCGCTGAGTCCGCCGACCCGGTGCCGATCACGCGCGCCCCGGCGATCCGGGCCAGTTGGACGGCGAACACCCCGACCCCGCCCGCCGCGCCGCCGATCAGCACCGTGTCGCCGGGGCCCGGGCGGACCACGGCGAGGGCGGCGGCTGCTGTGCGGCCGGCGATCGTGAGGGTGGCGGCCGTACGGTCGTCGACACCGTCGGGGGTGTGATGAACCTCGTTCGCCGCGGTCTCCCCGGCCGAGTCGATCACCACGATGTCGGCGACCGCGCGGGACAGGGCGCCCCCGAACACCCGGTCGCCGAGTGCGAATGCGGTCACTCCCTTGCCCACCTGGTCGACGACTCCCGCGTAGTCGGTCCCGAAGCCGCACGGCAGGCTCAGGCCGAACCGGGCGGCGGTGTCCGCGTCGGCGGTCATGAACCAGTCCATCGGGTTCAGACCTGCCGCGGTGACCCGCACACGTACCTGCCCCGGACCGGCTTGCAGGGCGAGAGTCTCACGGACGTCCAGTACTTCGGGGCCGCCGAAAGAATCGAGCCGGACCGCCCTGCCCTCCGCGGCCAGCGGACTGCTGTGTTCGTGCATGTCGCATCCTCCTCGACCGAAACGGACTACGATCCGTTTACATGAACGACCGTAACACGAACCGGAGCGTGATCCGTTTTGGCTGAGCCGGGGATACGCACACCACGGGCGGACGCCACCCGCAACCGCGACCAATTGCTCGCGGTGGCGACCCGCGTGTTCGTGACGGCCGACACGGAGCCGTCGATGCGCGCGATCGCGCGCGAGGCCGGAGTCGGCATCGCCACGCTCTACCGGCATTTCCCGACCCGCGAGTCACTGGTCGACGCGGTCTACCGGGACCAGGTCGTGCGGCTGACGACCGGCGCCCACGAACTGCTCGGCGAACTGCCGCCGGCTGCGGCGATGCGCCGCTGGATGGACTTGTTCGGCAGCTGGATCGCCACCAAGAACGGCATGCTCGACACGCTGCTCGCGATGATCGAATCGGGCGAGATCGCCCACGTGCAGACCCGCGATGAACTGCTGGCGGCCATCACGACGATTCTCGACGCCGGCCGAGCAGCGGGCGACCTCCGCGCCGACATCACGGCCGACGACATCGCCGCCGCCCTCATCGGCATCTTCACGGTGGCCCCCCGCCCCGAGCACGAGGCCAAGGCCGGACGACTGCTCGACCTCCTGATGGACGGTCTCCGGCCTGCCGCCCGCCCGGCATGACACACCAGCGCGCCATGTCCCGCACGCACACCGTCCGTCATCCCGCTGCCCTACCCGGGCACTCGGCACGTCACCAGGTCACAGGTGGCGCGGCGGAGCGTTGCGGACGGCTGAACGGCGAGCCCACAACCCACAGCCAAGGAGCACCACACCGGCCGCCGCGAAGGCCCAGCTGTCCCCCACCCCGCTCATCCATCCGACGATCCAGGCCAAGGACCACAGGACTGCCAGTACACACAGCGCCGTCCACGACTGCACCCACATACGTTGACGCGCCGCAAGCCGCTGCGGCGTCCCGCGTTCCATCGGCCCCAGGTCCCCACCGGTCGTTGCACTCTCATGAGTGTTCATGCCACTGCGTGTTCCCCGACTCGCCGACGGTATGACCGCGAGTCCACCTCACCGCCGCCGCATGAGGTCGAGCACAGTTCCGGGCTCCGCCGTCCAACGCGGCGCTCACATAGGCGCGTTGCGCTCCGCATGCCGCAGACAGGCGTCACGTACGGCAAGGGCGACGAACCCCACGATGAACGCGACAGGTCCGCCGTAGAGCAAAAGAGTCCGACACCGCGGAAGTGCGGTCAGCAGGCGGGGCCCAGCAGACGCGGAGGGCAGCCCGGACACCGCTCCCCCAGCGCATGGTGGAATGAAGGTGTGCCACTCGACGAACTACGTACCTTGTTGCACCGCCACGCGCGGCACGACTGGACGACGGCCGTGGATGGCGTGCTCATCTCGAAGGTCGAGCGTCCGGCAGCGCCGGCGCCGTCGATGTCCGGCCTGATCCTCGCGGTGATCGCCCAGGGTGCCAAGCGGCTCGCCGTGGGCGAGCGGGTGCACGAGTACCGGGCGGGTCAGTACCTCGTCGCGTCCGTGGACCTGCCCGTCACCGGGCACTTCTTCGAGGCGACTCCGGAGCAGCCCGCGCTGGGGTTCGGGCTCGTCCTGGAACCGGCTGCGGTCGCCGAACTCCTCCTGCAGGCGGGACCGGATGATGCGCCGGGCGCCGAAAGCGAGGCACCCGCAGGCATCGCCGTCAGTGACGCGTCGCCGGAACTGCTGGATGCCGTCATCCGGCTCCTGCGTCTGCTCGATCATCCCCGTGACCGCGCGGTCCTCGCCCCGTTGGCAAAGCGCGAGATCCTCTGGCGCCTCCTCACCGGTGAACAGGGCCGCATGGTGCGCCAGTTGGGCCTGGCCGACAGCAGTCTCCGGCACGTCGCCCGGTCCGTGCAGTGGATCCGCGAGCACTACGCTCAGCCGTTCCGGGTGGAGGACCTGGCACGGCTGGCGGACATGAGCGAGTCCGCGTTCTACCGCAACTTCCAGGCGGTGACCGCGATGAGCCCCATCCAGTTCCAGAAACAGATCCGGCTGCAGCAGGCCCGGCTTCTTCTGGCCGCCCATCCGCACGACATCACGAGGGTCGGCCATCAGGTCGGCTACGACAGCGCCTCCCAGTTCAGCAGGGAATACCGCCGCCAGTTCGGCACGTCTCCCAGCAGGGACATCGCCCGCCTGCACACCTCCGCACCCGCCTTGCCGTAGCGGCAGGCCACCGCCACGGACATGCGTCACCGCTCGCCGGTCCTCCCTCTTCCTCCGGTCAGGAGGATTGTGCAAGTGCGGAAGAGGATCTTTCTTCCCGCGGACACGTCATGACCGTTTCCTGGAGGGGAGGACATTCCGTGCGGGGCTCGCGGCCCCGCTCACGTAAAGGTGGTTGTCATGAAGGTCGCTGTCATCACCGGTGCCAGTTCGGGTATCGGGCGGAGCGCCGCGGTGCAGATCGCGCGACGAGGGGCCGGCGTGATCCTCACCTACAGCAGCAACCGGCCGGGGGCCGAGGAAGCCGTAGCCGAGATCGAGAAGAGCGGAGGTTCGGCGGTCGCGCTGCGTCTGGATGTCGGCGACACCGCCGCCTTCCCGGCCTTTCGTGACGCAGTGGTGGATGCGCTGCGCGACACCTGGCAGCGCGACACGTTCGACCACCTGGTGAACAACGCCGGGTTCGGGCAGATGGCCATGTTCGAGGACACGACAGAGGAACTCTTCGACACCTTCACGCGCGTCCTGCTCAAAGGCCCCTACTTCCTCACGCAGACGCTCCTGCCCTTGATCGCGGACGGCGGATCCGTCGTCAACACCACCAGCAACTCCGCTCTGGTCTCCGGCGTGGAGGCCGGCTACTCGGCCTACGCGACCATGAAGGGCGGCCTGACCGTGCTGACCCGCTACATGGCCAAGGAGTTCAGCGCGCGGGGCATCCGCGTCAATTCCGTGGCGCCCGGCACCACGCGCACCCGCATCGGTGACGACGCGTTCGAGAAGTTCCCCGAACTGGTGACGCAGCTGGGCAGCCACCACGCGTTGGGCCGCATCGGCGAACCCGACGACGTCGGCATGGTGGTCGCCATGCTGTTGTCGGAGGAGAGCCGCTGGATCACTGCTCAGAACGTCGAAGTGGCCGGCGGCCAGAACCTGTGACGTCCGTCCAGCGCGCGGGGCGAACCGCTGCCCGCAGGCGCGGTGGCGTGGCCCCTGTGCGCCCGCCACCGCTCCCCCACGCGGTCAGCGCGGCGGGGTGACCCCGCTGAACCAGTTCTGTGCGGCTACCGCGGTTCCCTGCTCCCGCTCGCCCGCCACCGTGATGCGCTCCAGGGCCGCGAAGTGTTCCTCGGTGAGAGACACCGTGGCGGCCAGGGTGTTCTCTTCGAAGAAGGCCGGCCGGCGGGTGCCGGGGATGGGGACGACGTCGGGCGCCTTGCCCAACAGCCAGGCCAGGGCCACCTGCCCGGGAGTCGCCTCGGCCTCGGCCGCGATGGCGCGCACGACGTCGAGGGTGGAGAGGTTGCGGTCGATGTTCTCCTCGGAGTACCAGGGCAGCCCGCGCCGATGGTCCTCGTTCTTCAGGTCCTCGCGCGAGGCGATGGCGCCCGTCAGCGCGCCGCGTCCCAGCGGGCTGTAGGGCACGATCGCAATGCCGAGCTCCCGGGTGAGAGGCAGGATCTCGGCTTCGATGCCCCGCTCCCACAGCGACCACTCGGTCTGCAGTGCGGCGATCGGATGCACGGCTGCGGCACGCCGGATCGTGTCCGGGGCCGCCTCGGAAAGACCGAGATGGCGCACCTTTCCCTCGGCGACGAACTCCGCCATGGCGCCGACGGTCTCCTCGATGGGGACGGTGGGGTCCACCCGGTGCTGGTAGTACAGATCGATGTGATCGGTACCCAGCCGCCGCAGCGACCGTTCCAGACGCTCCCGCGCGTAGGCGGGACTGCCGTCGATGCGTGCCTCCGCTCCGCCGAACGGCGCCGAGACGATGCCGAATTTCGTCGCCACGACGAAGTCGTCCCGGCGCCCCTTGAGCGCCCGGCCGATGATCTCCTCGCTGTCGCCGTAGCCGTCCGCGGTGTCGATCATGGTGACACCGAGCTTTCCGGCCCGTTCCAGGATCTCCCGCGCCACGTCGTCGGGGCTGTATTCGCCGCCCTGCCCGTAGGGGTTGGCAAAGCTCATCGCCCCGTAGCCGACCGCACCGACGGCCAGGCGGTCGAGGCCCAGATACCGCGTCGGAATCCGCATGCGATCACGTTCCTTCCACAGGTCGGTCAGGCAGAGAACAACATGTCCTCACCTGAGGACAACCACTATGGTCCCCAAGTGAGGACAACTGCTCGCGACGCTAGACTGCGCCGCATGAGCAGGGCAGAAGCCGGTACGCGACCACAGCCGCGGGCACGCGACGCCGAAGCAACGCAACGCGCCATCCTGAAAGCCGCGATCGACGTCTTCGCGCTGAGCGGCTACGACGGCGCCAGCACCCGTGACATCGGCCGCGCCGCGGGCGTCGACCCCCGGCTCATCACCCGCTACTTCGGCTCGAAGGAAGCACTCTTCTCCCGGGCGGTCCAGGAGACCTACCGCCACCCGCTGATGATGGTTCCCGGGAACAACCAGGCGGTGGCCCAAGCACTGCTCAGCGACGCACCGCTGGATCAGGCCAAAGGACTACTGCTCACCATCCGCTCCGCCGGCAACGAACGGGCCGTGGACATCATGCGCGGCCACCTCGAGGCCCACTACCAAAGCGACCTCGCGGGAGCTCTTCCCGGCGGGGACGCAACCGCCCGCGCGGCGCTCCTGATCGCCGTATGCACCGGCGTGCAGATGCAGCGCAACGTACTGCGCAACGCGGCACTGCAGGACGCGAACTCCGCCGTCGTCACGCTGCTCAGCCAGGCTCTCGACATCCTCGGCGGCCCCACGGCCGCGCTCGCCGACAACGGCTGAGCGACCACGGACGCCGCTCCGAACACGCCGCGAAACAAGCCGTGTTGACGGCATCTCCGAGCTACCGCGACGGCCACGTCCAAGCCCCACAAGCAGTGCAGACCCGCCGGTCAGCCACTCCCGGTCAGCCCCCGACGCACCCGCGCTGACCGGCATGAGACGCCTCACCGACGCCGTACGACCGGTCCGTGAGTCCCCCATCGCCCCACCCGGTGACCAGGTTCCGTCAGGCACCCGATCCAGCCATGCCTCTGCCGGAGGGCCAACGGCACGCGCATCGAACCTCTACCGTGGACACACAGGGCCGTTCAGCCTCTCTCCCCCGTGGGGCTGAACGGCCCTTTCCGCTTGCACAGACCGTGTGACCACCTGAGCCCAGCGCTAGGCGCACGGATTGGTCTATGCCTACTCTGCGGCGGCGCCTGCCGCACACGGGGGTGGCGGCAGCCGCACGGTTGCGGCGCGGCCTGAGCCCCAGACCCTGCCGGCCGCGCCGCCCGCCGTTCCCTCGCGCCGACTCCGTGCCGGGCGGCGTCCCGAGCGATCACCGGCTACAGGGATCTCGTACGAGCCGAGAGCTGCAATCGCCCCCGACTCGCGCGAAGCCCCTCACATGCGCCGTCCGCAGGCCGCGACGGATGCGCTCCCCCGCCAGACCCGGACCGGAAGATCTGCCTGTGCACGGCTCGTCAGCCCGCCGCCCGGGCGGGACGGAAACGCCGTGGGGCCCGTACGCCTGTGCGTACGGGCCCCACGGCGCGAAGAGGAGGTGCGATCAGGCGACCGCGAGGGAGACCTCGGTCGACTTGATCAGCGCGACGACGGAGGCGCCGGCCGTGAGGTCCAGGTCGGCCACGGCGTCCCTGGTGATGGCGGCGGTGAGCGCGCCGCCCTCGACGTCGATCTTGACGGAGGCCATGGCGCCGCCGGCCGCGACGTCGGTGATCGTGCCCGCGATCTGGTTGCGGATGGAGACGCCCGGAACCGGACCGGTGGCGAGGGAGACCTCGGTGGACTTCACGAGGATCTTCACTTCGGAGCCCTCGGCGATGCCGAGGTCCTTGACGGACTCGGTGGTGATCGCGGCCGTCACGTCCTGGCCGCCGACCAGGCGCACCTTGACGGTCGCCATGGCCTCGCCCGTGGTGACGGAGGTGACGGTGCCGGCGATCTGGTTGCGGATGCTCAGGCTCATGGGTTACTGCCTCACAAAGTCGTTGGACGGGGCGAACCCGCAGGTGGCGGGCTGCCGACGTCCTTGAACGTACGGGGCCCGCGCTCCTTTTGCCCGGACCCCCTCTCAACCGCGAGGGCGCTGTCGCCCGGCGGCTCGCAGATCGGACGGGGTCCAATGTCCCGTCTTTCCGGGGCCCTACGAGAGGGCTCAGAAGCGTCGTTCGGGCACTCCTTGCGCATCTGCACCTGATATGTGCGCCGACATCTGCATTGCAGATGCGCGCCGCATGTCCGTAATCTCCCGCATGTGCAAGTTTATTCAATTGGTCAGGCCGCGCGCCTGCTGGGCGTCAGTCCGGACACCGCCCGCCGTTGGGCGGACGCCGGACGGATCCCCACCAAGCGCGAGGGCGGCGGCCACCGGGTCATCGACGGTCGCGATCTCGCGGCCGTCGCCGTGGAGCTGGCCCGCGGCGCTCTGGTCAGCGACGACACCACCGAGACCTCGGTGCGGAACTCCTTTCCGGGCATCGTGACCGCGATCAATCTCGGTGACGTCGCTGCCCAGGTCGAGATCCAGGCAGGACCGCACCGGCTGGTGTCACTGCTGACCCGCGAAGCCGTCGAGGAACTCGGCCTGGAGGTCGGCATGCAGGCCACCGCCCGCGTGAAGTCCACCAACGTGCACGTCGACCGCCCCTGACCGCCCTCACCTCAACCCGTCGCACCGCCTCCCACAAACGGAGACGGCTGTCGCCATGTCCCAAGGAGCCTCCCTCCATGTCGCAGATGTTCACCCGGTGCCGCGTGACCGCCGCCCTCGTCACCACGGCCGTGCTGGTCCCGCTCGCCGCCTGCGGCAGCAACGACAGCAAGAAGGACAGCGCCGCCGCCTCCCCGGCCGCCGACAAGAAGACACAGCTGACCGTCCTCGCGGCCGCCTCGCTGACCGACGTCTTCAAGACCGCGGGCGCCGCGTACGAGAAGACGCACCCGGGCACCACCGTGAAGTTCTCCTTCGCCGGCTCCCAGGAACTCGCGTCCCAGGTCAAGCAGGGCGCCCCTGCCGACGCACTGGTGACCGCCGACACCAAGACGATGGACGGCCTCAAGGCCGACACCGACGCCCCGTCGGTGATCGCGAAGAACCGTCTGGTCATCGCGGTCGGCAAGGGCAACCCGAAGGGCGTCAAGACGCTCAAGGACCTCACCAAGTCCGACCTGAAGGTCGTGCTCGCCGCCCCCGAGGTCCCGGTCGGCCGCTACAGCCAGCAGGTCCTCGACGCCCAGAAGCTCACCGTGAAACCGGTCTCGCAGGAGGCCAACGTCCGCGCCGTGCTGTCCAAGGTCGAGCTCGGCGAGGCCGACAGCGGCATCGTCTACAAGACCGACGTCACCGCTGCCCAGGGCAAGGCGCAGGCCGTCGACATCCCCGACGACCAGAACGCCATCGCCTCCTACCCGGCGGCCGCCCTCAAGGACTCCAAGAACGCCAAGGCCGCCGACACCTTCGTGAAGTGGCTGAACGGCGCCGAGGCGCAGAAGATCCTCGCAGACGCCGGCTTCCAGAAGCCGTAACACCGCCGCCGCCCGAGCCCTGCGGCACCCGCCGCCGCAGGGCCGCAATCCCCCGTCCGCCGCCGTACGTACCCCCACGACAGGATCCGTCGTCATGCGTCGCGTCAGCCACCGCCGGATCACCGGCCAGCGCCCTTCACTCGCGCTTGCGCTGCCCGCCCTGCTGGCGGTCCTGTTCCTTCTCCTGCCGCTGGCCGGCATTCTGGCCCGCACCTCGTGGGGCGAACTGGGCGACCACCTCACCTCGCCGGGGGTCGTGCAGGCACTCAGGCTCTCGCTGCTCGTCTCCTTCGCCGCGCTCGGCCTCTCCCTCCTCCTCGGCGTCCCGCTCGCCTGGCTGCTGGCCCGCGTCGAATTCCCCGGCAAGACCCTCGTACGTTCCCTGGTCCTGCTGCCGATGGTGCTGCCTCCCACGGTCGGCGGCGTCGCCCTGCTCCTCGGCTTCGGGCGACGCGGGCTGCTCGGCCCCTGGCTGGAGAACACCTTCGGCATCGTGCTGCCCTTCCACACCTCCGGCGCGGTCGTCGCCGCCACCTTCGTCGCGATGCCGTTCCTGGTCATCAGCCTCGAAGGCACCCTTGCCGGACTCCGCCCCGCGTACGAGGAGACAGCCGCATCTCTCGGCGCCTCACCGCTACGCGTGTTCGCCACCGTGACCCTGCCGATGGTCGCCCCCGGCCTCGCCGCCGGTGCCGCACTCGCCTGGGCCCGGGCACTCGGTGAGTTCGGCGCGACGATCACCTTCGCGGGAAACCTCCCCGGCACCACCCAGACCCTGCCGCTGCAGGTCTACCTGCTGTTGCAGGACTCCCCGGAAGCCGCCACCTCCGTCTCCCTCCTCCTGCTCGCCATCGCCATGGCCGTCCTCGTCGGACTGCGCGGACGGTGGACCGGAAACAGCACCCGACCGCGCCGGCGGAACCGCACCGTCACCCCGGCCACCCCGGACACCGGGCCGGTAGAGGTCCCCGGCCTCGAAGCCCCCACGGCACCCGCCACGCCTCCCGCGTCTCTGCACGCCGAGGTCACCGGCTTCAACCAGCTCATGCTCACCGCCGAATCCGGCACCACGATCGCCGTCGTCGGCGAGAACGGAGCCGGCAAGACCACCTTGCTGCGCGCCCTGCTCGGCCTCACCCCCCGCGCGCACGCCGACCTCCGCCTCGCCGATGCCGACGTCACCGCCCTGCCCCCGCACAAACGCGGCGTCGCCTGGGTCCCGCAGGCAGGCGCGCTCTTCCCTCATCTGACCGCGCTCACCAACACGGCGTACGGACTGCGCGCCCAAGGAGTCCGCCGCGGCGAAGCCCGACGCGAGGCGCAGCAGTGGCTCGACCGTCTGGGCGTGGGGCACCTCGCCCAGCGCAAACCCGCCCAGCTCTCCGGCGGACAGGCCCAACGCGTCGCCCTCGCCCGCGCCCTGGCGGCCCGCCCCCGGCTCCTGCTCCTCGACGAGCCGCTCGCCGCACTCGACCAGACCACACGCGCTTACGTCCGGCACACCCTGCGCACCCACCTCGCCGGCTTCCACGGCGTCTGCCTGCTCGTCACCCACGACCCCGTCGAAGCGGTGTCCCTCGCGGACCGCGTCCTGGTGCTGGCGGACGGCCGCACCCTGCAGGACGCTCCCCCGGACGAGGTCACCCGCCACCCCCGCTCACCATGGGTCGCCCGGATGCTCGGCAACAACGCCTGGCCCGCCACCGCCACCCCCCGCGGCGCCCTGCTCACCACAGGACTGGAGCTCACCGCGGCCGAGCAACTCGACGCCGGCACCAGAACGCTCGTGGTGGCCGCACCGGAAGCCGTCTCGCTCTACCGCGAACGGCCCCACGGCAGCCCCCGCAACACCTGGCCGGGCACCATTACCGAGATCACCGCGGCGGGCAGCCGACTGCGCCTGACCATCACCTCCGACACCGCTCCCGACACCGTCGTGGAAATCACCCCGCAAGCTGCCGCGGACCTGCAACTCGCCGACGGCACCGACGTGTGGTGCAGCATCAAAGCCACCGAACTCACGCTCGTCCCCCTCTGACGGCCACCGACGTCGGCACCCACCCCGACTGGATGATCCACCAGGAAGAGCACGCCCGAGCCGGCCACGTTCTAAGGTGTGACCCAGTAGATACCGGGGCGCCACGCTGATGAAGTGGCACCAGCACACACCGGCAGGCCGCACCGGCTCTCGCGACCCCGCCGGCAACGTGGAGTAGTCGGGGCTGCGGCCCGCACACGCCTCAGATCGCAGCCCCGACACCCGTCTCCATACGACACCTGCAGCCCCGCACAGACTCACTTTCGGCTACAAGGGCCCCAAGTGGTTGCGCGGCATCGAGTACATGACGCACGACCGCCGAAGCTTCTGGGAAGAACGCGGCTACCACAACATCGCGGACCCTTGGGCAGGCCAGCGCTACTCCTACGACGAGGAAACCTGGGCCCGAACCCGTTGCCCCTGCCGGACTTGCTGCCCAAGGCGCGCCAACAGCCGGATCAGAGTGTGCCGTTGCGCTGACGGTCAACCGCCGTTGATGCGGCCGAGCAGCGCCCGGGCCTCGACGGTGCGGTGGTGGTTCGGGCCGAAGGAGGCCAGGCAGACGTCATGAGCGGCTGCTGCCTGGCCCCGGGCCTCGTCCTCGCGGCCCAGCCCCGACAGGGCGGTGGCAAGGGCGAGTTCGACGGCGCCCGCATCCGGATGGCGCTGCTCTTCGGACAGACCACGGAACAGCTCGCCGGCGCCCTGCGCCTCCACGAGGGCCTCTTCGTAGCGGGCTTGGCCATTGAGGCTGCGCACCAGCCCGAGCCGCAGCACCAGCGACATCCGGTCGGCTGCGCGATGGGCTGCCAGCGCCTCGCGGGCGAGCGCCTCCGCCTCCGCCTGGCGTCCCTGCGCATTCAGGGCGTAGACCAGTCCGTTGCGGGAGGCCGCGGTCAGCAGCGCCATCTCCGAGCCGGTACCGCCGGCCGCGGCCAGCGCGACGGCCGCACACTCCGCCTCGCACTCGGCGTAGCGACCGAGCGCGGCCAGCTGCTGGGCGCGGTCCGAGCGCACCTTCAGGGTCAACCAGTGAGCGACCCCGAATATCCTGGTGAAGGCCGCCAACGCGTCCTCGTACGTGGCGAGGGCCTCGGCGTGACGGCCCTGGGCACCCGTCGCGATCGCGGCGATGTTCAGCGCCAGCGCCGCGTACTCGTCATCGCGGGGACGCGACCGGGCCACGGCACGGGCCTCGGCCTCCGCCTCGGCGTAACGCCTGGCCTCGTAAAGCTCTTTGGCTTGATGCACCGGGGTTCTCGTCCCCTGTCCAGCTTCGCCCTGGCCGCGCGAACGGAAGAATCTCATGGCCGGGAGCATACAAACGGACCGCGATCGGCCCCTCGCGCGAACCCGTGCAGCCGCTCCGCTGCCGCCGGTTACGTCGACGCGGCAGGACGTCGGCGAGGGGAGGGCTTGCATCGGTCGTATAGGGGCATTCGGAGTCTTGGTAGTTCACCTCGACTCACTCACAGAAGGCAGGCACATGGAGATCTCGGGGATCATCACCGCCATCGTGATCGGCATCGTGATCGGCATTCTGGGCCGCCTCGTGCTCCCGGGCCGCCAGCACATCGGCATCCTGTGGACCATCGCCGTCGGCATCGTCGCCGCACTCATCGGAACCGCCATCGCGGGCGCGGCGGACGTCGCGGACACCAAGGGCATCGACTGGATAGAAATCATCATCCAGGTCGCCCTCGCCGCCGTCGGCGTCGCCGGCCTCGAACGCCTCAAAGGCCGACGCTGACACCTGACACCCCTACTCACGGCACAACCGGCTGCCCTCACCCACTCGTTGGGTGAGGGCAGCCGTCTGTCGTCGCCCGGGCCTGTACGTTTCCGCCCCCGTCGACTGCTCACTGCTGCTCACTGCCTGCCCCTTCGCCCGGGTTCCCGGACGCACTCTGTGGTGCACCACGCTGGGCGCGGGCACCCTGTACGGCTACCTGCTGCACGGTTTCGTCCTCCAGAGCTCCCGCTTCGATTACTGGTACGACCAGGCCTGGACGCACACCCCCGGCGGCGAAGGCATTCTGCCCTTCGCCGCCGGCGGCCTCATCACCCTGATGCACACCCGGATCGCCCACGTGCGGAGCCGTCCCGAGGGGTGAGCCGCTGAGCGCAATGGATGGCATGGCTTCGCGCCGTGTTCGGAGAGGGTGCCCAGCCTGTCCGCGAGGCTCAGCACCCAGGCACGCCAAAGGGGCCGAGTCGGTGCATCTCGGCCCCAGGAAACTGCCCCTCGCCCCCAACCGAAAGCGTCCGGCGCAGGCAGTCAGGCAGTCAGGCAGTCAGGCAGTCAGGCAGTCAGGCAGTCAGGCAGTCAGGCAGTCAGGCAGTCAGGCAGTCAGGCGAAGTAGTGGATGGTCCCGCGCAGCGCCGGTTCCGCGCCTTCGCAGTGCTGTTCGAAGGTGAGGGCGAGACCGGTGACCTGTCCCGCCGCGTCCGTGGCCAGCTTGTTCACCGTGAACTCGCCGTTGCTGTGGTTGCATCCCCCGCCGACGTCCAGTGTGGCCAGCCCGTCATCGCCCATCCGGTTCGCCTCATAGGTGCGGCCCGCCTCAAGCGACTGCCCCGAGGGGGCCGCGACGAGCGCGCCCCAGGTCTCACGCAGTCCGGTGACCCGGTAGTCGAGGCGCTCGTCCACGGCTCCGTCGAGGGAGAACGTGCCGGTACCGCCGGTGAAGGTGCGGCTGCGGCCTCCTCCTGCGTAGTCGCCCGGCTCGCTGACGTACGAGAACGACAGGGGCAGCGCCTTGTACTTGACCGTGCCCCGCAGCGCGGGAGCATCGGGGGCCTCGCACCGCTGGACGTACGAGGCGTCGAGCAGCGTGATGGCGCCCGTGCTGTCGGTGCTGATCTGGTTGATCGTGTACTGCCCGTACACGATGTTGCAGGCGCGGCCGTCCCCGCTCACCGCAAGGCCGGGCGCCCGGCCGGTGGGCCCGGGTGCACGCTCGGCATTGCGGAACACCCCGGGAGTCAGCTGGTCGCCCGCGGGCGCCTGCATCTCGATCGTCCACGTCACGTCATCGGACTCGACTCTCATCGTCGCGTAGGTGGCGTCGCCGTCAACCCGGATGTCCGCGGCCGGCGACCGGTACGTCGAGGTCTTGCCTGCGCCGACCCAATCCCCTGCCTCACTGCGCTGGGTGTAGGCCGTGACCGGCGTCGGCTGCCCGGCCGCGGCCTCCGCGACCGGTCCGGACCACACCACGCAGGCGGCTGCCGCCCCCGTCACCGCGGTCAATGCGGTTGCTCTGCCCAACGCACGACGCCACTTGAACCACAGGACTCTCACGTCCCCCACCCCTCATGCACACACCAATGCGAACAGACGCCCAACTACCCACATCCGCACCACCTATGCGGCTGCAATGACGCCACGACTCCCCGGCACCGCGGCCCCGTATCGGGCAGCAACCCGCCCGCGGAAGCGGGGCAACCGTGGGCCGGCGCATCACGTTCCAGGCGACCGTCGAAGATTTCACGCATGAGGGGCGGGCACCCAACCCCGGGTGCCCGCCCCTCACTTGTGCCGGTGCGGCTTACTTGCCCTTGGCGGCGTCCTTGAGCTTGGAGCCCGCGGAGACCTTCACGCTGTAACCGGCCGGAATGGTCATCGCCTCTCCCGAGGACGGGTTGCGGCCTTCCCGCGCGGCACGGTGGGTGCGCTCAAAGGACAGGAAGCCGGGGATGGTGACCTTCTCGTCCCCCTTGGCCACGACGTCGCCGACCGTCGCGGCGAACGCGGTCAGCACCGCGTCCGCGTCCTTCTGGCTCACCTCGGCGCGCTCGGCCAGGGCAGCCACCAATTCAGTGCGGGTCATGTCGGTACTCCGAATCGCAGGTGGGGCAGCCCGCTCCGTACCGGAGCGGGCGGATCAAGTTGCTCATGCTGCCACCCGCCACTGACAACACGCGGTCTCACACGAGGTCCCTGCCCCGAACGGCCCTGGC
The DNA here is from genome assembly GCF_010548525.1 of Streptomyces sp. SID14478. Lineage (GTDB taxonomy): Bacteria > Actinomycetota > Actinomycetes > Streptomycetales > Streptomycetaceae > Streptomyces. The sequence goes on along the minus strand of NZ_JAAGMG010001350.1, from coordinate 45,334 downwards.
CAGGGGGAAGGGGAGGTTCACATCCGAAGCGACTATCAGGTCGTCGCCAACGGCCGGTGCCTGAAGTCGTCCAGCACAACATCACCAGTGCCTCGCGAACAGTGGCGAGCCGCTGTTCGGCGCGGGGCGCCGGCCGGACCGGGCCCCCCGATGAGCAGGCCGGTGCGACTGCGTGGTCGCACCGGCCTGCTCATCGGGGGTCTTGACGAAGGATCACTTGCGTACAGCGATGTCTCCCGTGTGGATGTTGAGCGCGTAGGTGTAGCCGTCCGCGCTGGCGGTGCGGTGGGCGTTGGTGAGTTCGGCGATCTGCTTGCCGTGCATGGTGATCTTCGCCTGCCACTGGCCGTTGCGCAGGTGGGTGATGTGCGCGATGGCGCCGTTGGACAGCGTCACCTGCCGGGTCGCGGCTCCGGCCTGCTTGGCGGAGTGCTGGGCGCCGGTGCTCTTGTGCCCTTGGCCAAGCGGACCCTGCCGGTGCTCCGGCTGCACTCCGCGCTGCTGGTCGCGGTGGACGGGCGTGCTGCGGTCGTGGTGAACGGGCGTGCCGTGGTCGTGGTGGATGGGGCTGCTGTGGTGGTGGACGTCGGGGCGGGCGACGTCGGACTCACTGTGCCAGCCGGAGGGCTCCTGGACGCCGACGAACCCGTTCGCCTGGTTGAGTGCGTAGATGGAGCCGTGGACGCGGCTGGTGGAGTGCGTGGAGTCCAGGTTTGCGATGTGGCGGCCGTTGCGGGTGACCTCGGCCTTCCACTTTCCACCGCCCAGGTCGGTCACGTGCGCAACGCTGCCGTCGCTGAGGTGGAGGTCCTGGCTGCCTCCGCCACCGTTGGACGCGTCGGCCACAACCGCACTGGCGGGCTGCGGGCTCACGCCCTGGGGGGTTGCGGCGCCGGCGGTGGAGGCCAGAGCGGTGACAGCTCCTATACCAAGAACCGCCGACACCAGAGTGGTACGGATGACTCGCGAGTTCGACATGTCATTCGACCTTTCTGCCAACTGCTTCGAGTAGGTACGTAAGAAACGTAGGCTTCGAAAACATAGGAAAAGGCAACGAAAGGTAACAACTGTCCTGCAGAAGCAAGGATGCGAGCAAAGAAACCCTCAATAAGAAAGGCGCCCTTGGTGGCGCCTAAAGAAGTTCTTGGCGAGGGAGCGGATCCTGCGGCGTCCATCAGCAGGTGCCTTACCGACCTGACCTCTAGGCTGACGGCATGGACATCGTCCCCTTGAGCCCGATGGCTGATGAACTGCTCGCCGAGGCACCTGGCACGCCTTCCGATCGCAGCGCCAAAACCGTCTACGGCGGCCACGGCATCGCGCTAGGCCAGACCATGATCGCTCTGGCGGCAGGAGCCACCCTCTCCGACCACCAGAACCCCGGCGACGCCACCGTTCTCGTCATCCGCGGCCACGTCCGGCTCACCATGGAAGGCAAGTCCCTGGACGGCGTCCCCCACGACCTCCTCCACGTCCCCAATGCCAACCACGGCCTGGAGGCAGTCGAGGACTCGGTCATCCTGCTCACCGTCGCCCGCCAACTCCGCTGAGCACGCGCCGACGCCCTTGAGCTCCACGGGCGCCGCGAGAACCACGGCCCCGGAGTCCTTCGTCGGCCGGTCAGGGGCGTCGCGCAAGCCGGACCACTGCGTAAGTGATGCCAAGAATGATGTCGACGGCAGCCCAGAGCAGGATCACCAACCCGACACCGACCGCCGTTCCAGCGTTCTCGGCGTCGTTACACGTCTGCGCATCTAACGAACCGCAGTCTGCGGGAGAGCCGGATCCCGATCGCACTCCGGCGACGATCCAGACAATGAACAACACCTGCACAGCGAGGAAGAACCAGAGGAACCACCGGGCGCGCCGCGCATGGGACGCACGGACATTCGGGAGGGCGGCACGCTGAGCGGGCTCGGCCTGCAGGGACGGAGCCTCTGATCGGTAACGGTCTTGCGGCCACTGAGGACTATTCCAACGCTGACGGGACTCCGCATGGGGTTTCATGATCGCGCCTTACCAGGCTGCTTACATCCCCCTGGAATCGTCGGCCGACCCGGCGCCACCTATGCAATCGAAGGGGACAGGCGCCGTCCGACACTCGCATTTTATGCCCCCTTTATGCGCTCTTCCACCTCACTCCGCAGAACCCTACGTTGACCGTTCATTGGAGACGCACCGCGCTCCCCCCGCACACCGCCGAGCCACCGAGACCCAGGTGCGCGAGCTTCGGAACCTGACTCACGAGCTCATCAGGCGGGTCCTCACCTGCCGAATGCGTGGCTGGGCCACGACGGGTCCAGCCACGCATGGCACTTACCTGCAAGAACAAGAAGCAGCCGCTCCGCACGGAAAGCGACTATGCGTTCCGTGCCCGTGTCCAGGGCGGCCGCATCAGGCCGAGGGTCAGGCCGGCAGGCTGTTCTGGCACGTGGCCAGTCGGGTGGTGGCTCCCTTGAGAAGGGTGTTGGCCTTCTTGCGCTGTCCGGCCAGCTCCGCGTCCGGCTTGAACGCCGACCACGCCTCGTAGGCCGCCCGCTCCTGCTTCTGAGCCTTGGTCAGGTCCTGCTTGGTCGCGTCCCGCTGCGCGGTCAGATCGCCGTACGCGGCGCTCGTGGGGTCGGCATCGTTGATCTGGTCGTTGAGGTCCCCGAGCCGGTCGGCGAGGTGATCGACCTGACCTGTAGCGTCCTGGAGGTCGTCGTACAGTTCCGCTTCCTTGGCCTGCTCCGCCTGGAACCGGGCCGTCAGGGAGTCCACGGTCGCCTGGTGGCGGTTGACCGTCTTCTGCTGGGCGTTGCAGTTCTTGGGGGCGGCGTCCGCGTACGCGGACGCCGCGGGCAGAGCCAGAGCCATCGTCGTCACGGCGATCAGGCTCGCGCGCGAGCCCAGACGAGACATCATCAACGAACTCCTCGTGTAGAGAAATCGGCCGGAGAGTTCATCGCTGAGCCGGCCGCAGGTCGACGACATCCGTGCCAGCAACCGCAGTGGCTCACACCCCGCCGAGGGCCGGGCCACACCCACGCAGGACAAGATGGAGCAACCCGCGCACCAGCAGATGCGAAGAGCCGGCCCGTGCCCCGCGAGACGGGCGCGACTCCGGCGCCCAGAGCTGATGCCTGTCGTCGAGACTTACGTCGCCGCCTCTCCGTATGACGGCCGCGGCCCGGCGCCCGCGTCGATCTGCAGGTACGCCGAGCCGGGGCTGCGTGCTCTGTTCAGGTGTTCGTCCCGGAGCAGGGCAAGCGATGGCCCGTCAGTTTCCGTAGCCAGGGGACTCGTGGTGGTCGCAGGTGCAGTCCTGCGCCGGGGCGAGGGTGAAGTCGACGCCCGTCACATCTCCCTTCTCGGCCTCTGCGTCCACCGTGCTGGGCCCTTGTGCCTCGTAGCCGTGGGGCGGAACGACGTGGACCTCGTAGTCGCCGGCGGCCACGTCAGGGAACGTGTAGTGGCCCTGTGCGTCCGGAACAGCGGTGACGGGCTCGTTGTCGTCGTCGAGTACGGGCTGGCCGTCGGGGTGCTCGAGTTCCACGACCGTGCCCTCCGGGAGCGGCGATTCGTCCTGGTCGTGGACGGTCCCGCTGATGCTGTCGGTCTGGGCCGCGAACCACACCTGGTAGGAAGGGATACCGGTGCGAACCGAGAAGGTCAGGGTGAGGGTGCGGACCTCGGCCGTCGGCCGCAGCCATGCGGACGCGCCGGAGGTGTCGCGGCCGTTGCCGTGCAGCGTGGCGGAAGCGGCGTCCCATGCGGGCTGATCGGTGAACGGTCCCCCACCCGTGCACCCCGAAGGACGAGGCGTCCCCAAGCAGTAGTTGAAGGTGTTCTGGAACCCCAGCTGCTCCGCGCTCAGGGACTGTCCGTCCGGACCGGTGGCGGAGATCTTCACGTCGTCCGCGTCGATGTCGCCGAGCGCGATGCCCCAGGCACCGGGCGTCGGCACCTGGTCGAAAGTGAAGCTCGTGGTGGACGGCGTACGGCCCGAGGCAGTCGCCAGGTTGAGGTAGGGCTTGCCCTGGGAGGAGCCGAACGCTTCCCCGAAGGGCGTGGCGGAATTGAGGAATGCCGAGCTTCCTGCGGAGATCCGCGGGCGGGTGCTGTTGGTGGTGAACGTTCCCTGCGGACCGCCCGTCGCCGAGGAAGCCACCGCGCCGGTCGATGCGGGCGGTGCCGCCTCCAGGCTGTAGGTGCTGTACTCCATTCCCTCGGCGTGCGCCGGCACGGCGCCGAACCCGACTGCGGCGACCGTCGCAGCAGCGGCAACCCAACGCGAGGACGAGGATCTGCAAAGACTCACGGGAACTCCTTCGGTCGGTGAAACACATGGTTTTGCCTCATGCTCGTCACCGCTCCAGCGACGTAGGGGGTGCCGCGCGACGGTGCGATCACATCACCACCCGGTTGACACACCGCACGCAGGCTTCGCCACCTCGCGGCCGTTCAGGTGACCACCCCACACCGCCGCGCCGGTCGACCTCACGACGAATGCGGCGCACCCCTTCGGGACAGAGCCGGAACCACCCCTCCCTGACGCTGCATCAGGCTCCGGCGGTGGTAGCCGATGTCAGCCGGGCGAAGGCCAGGTGGACGACTGCGAGCACGAGGCGACGAAATGACCGGGTGCGCCGTCGGAGTGCACTGCGCCGTGGCTGTTGGTCCGTACGGGGAGTTGAGCCGTGACGTTTCGCCTCATGCCCCGTTTCAGGTGATCAACGGGCTGCACAAAGCCGCCCGCCCCCACACCCTTGGAGCTCCAGATGATCCGTAAGGTTCTGGCCGGCGCCGCGCTCGCGACCGCCGCCACCGCCGCCACCGTTGGTGCCGCGGGTATCGCCTCCGCCCACACCGGTGGGCCGACGGCCGAGACCATGACCAACGCGCACGAGGCCAACCAGGCCGCCCGCGCGGCCGCCGGCGAGACCGCTTACGGCACCGGCGCCACGGAGTTCGCCACCGACAACGGTGACGTCGCCATCGCTGGCGACCCCGGTGGCGTCGCCAACTCCTACGGCGCTCCGTTCGCTCACGTCGACCTGCGCTGCGCCGTCCCGGCGGCCCAGGGTGTCGGCGGCAACGTGCTCGGTGGCCCCGTGGCCGCGTGCACCAACGAGCCCGTCGACCAGTTCGACGCTCCCGAGCGCATCCTCTAATACCGGCCTGGTCCGCGGCTCCTTCCCTTCGTCGCGGCCGGGTCTGTCAGGGCCCCTCCTGTTTCCCGCGTCCACTCCTTGCGCGGGCAGCAGGTGGGGCCCTTCCGTCGTTCCCTCTCAGACACCGCTGACGGATCCTTGACCAACTACGCGGTTCTGACCCCGGTGACGCCGTCCGACACTCAGATCTGGCGCCGGCGGCCCTTTGCGGAAGTGGACGTGGTCGCCAGTGGCTGCGTGATGTACACACCCCGGGAGGTCGTGGACGACAGGATGGTCCCATCCGAGCTTGTTCAGGTATCTCCCAGTGCCTGCGAGTAGGGCCTTCCCGATCTCCAACGGCTCTGATCTGAGGCTTATTTGGCTCTTGATTGATCCAAATGAGCAGACCCAGGGGCCGAACAGGGGCTACCGTCCGACCCTATGACGAACACCACGGTCCTCATCTCGGGCGCCGGTGTGGCGGGCGCCGCCCTCGGGCACTACCTGCACCGCGACGGCTACGACGTCACCGTCGTCGAACGCGCCCCCGGCTTGCGCGGCAGCGGTTACGCCGTGGATTTCCGCGGCGCCGCCTTCGACGTCCTCGACGAACTCGGCATCCTGGACGAGATCCGCGGCCACGACACCGCGATGCGCGGCACCACGGTGGTGGACGCTGACGGGGCCGAGATAGGCCAACTGCCCGCCGAGACGTTCGCCGGCGAACTGGAGGTCCCCAAACCCCAGCTGACCCAGATCCTGCACCGTCTCACCGAACCCGAACTCACCTACATCTTCGACGACTCCATCACCACGCTCACCCAGCAGGACGGCGGTGTCGCCGTCGAGTTCGAGCAAGGGACCCCTCGGACCTTCGATCTGGTGGTCGGCGCGGACGGGCTCTTCTCCAAGACCCGTCGACTGGCCTTCGGTCCCCACGAGGAAGCGCTCCGCCACCTGGGCATGTCGGGTGCGGGCTTCACCGCTGACAACGTCCTCGGTCTCGACCACAGGGGAGTACTGCAGACCGGCGACGGCACCGCCATCTACGCGTTCAGCGCCGCCGACGCCGACAAGATGTCAGTGAGTCTGTCATTCGCAACTGATGCGCCCACCCTGGACCGTCGCCCACGGGCCGAGCAGGAGCAGGCCTTGAAGGAGGCGTTCGCCGGGGCCGGCTGGATCGCTCCCGAACTGTTGAAGGCGATGTCGGCCGCCGACGACTTCTACTTCTCCTCCTCCAGCCAGGTCCACCTGGACACATGGTCGACCGGACGGGTTGTCCTCGTCGGCGACGCCGGATACTGCGCCGCACCGACCGCGGGCATGGGTACGTCACAAGCCCTGATCGGCGCCCGCACCCTGGCTCGGGCACTGTCCGCGGCCGACGGTGATCACGCCACCGCCTTCACCGCCTACGAGGCGGAACTACGCCCGTATGTGACAGAAAACCAAGTGAAGGGGCAGGAGGGCGCCGCGGCCTTCGGTAGCCGCGATCAGTGACCCCGCTCCACCGAAAGGCAAGGCCGGTGCTCATCGGTTCAGCCTCACGGGGGCCGCCCGGCAGGCGATGCAGTTGTGGGACACGGCCGCCTCCGAGCAACCGGTGAGCAAGCCGAAGCGGCGTGGACGTCGATCGGATATTCGGTGTCCTGCCCACCCCAGTAGGTCACAAGATGGTGCGCATGACGTTGGACACCCCGGTACTGCACACCCCTCGCCTGCGACTGCGCCCCTTCACCGACGCCGACGCGGATCTCCTCTTCGCGCTGCACAGCAATACGTATGTGATGCGCTATTGGGACTCCCCGCCGTGGACCGAGCGGACCCGCGCCGCACGCTTCATCGCGAGGTGCCGCGAGATGGCGGACGAGGGCTCCGGTGCCCGGGTGGTCATCGATCGTGTTTCTGACGGGGCGTTCGTCGGCTGGTGTGGTCTGACCGGCTGGAACCGGGACTACCGCAGCGCGTCACTGGGCTACGTCCTCGACGAAGCGATGTGGGGTCATGGATACGCGACGGAGGCCGCGCACGCCTTGCTGCAGTGGACATTCGACGTCCTGGACGTGAATCGCATCCAGGCCGAGACCGATACGCGCAACGTGGCATCGGCCCGAGTCCTCCAGAAGATCGGATTCGTGCGGGAAGGGACGTTGAGGGAAGACTGCATCGTGAACGGTGAGGTATCCGACTCGTGGGTGTTCGGACTGCTCAGACGGGAGTGGCAGCCGACGGCCGGAGAGATCTCCGCACCCTGAGAACGGTGTTGCCACGATTGACGCTCAGCCACAATTCGAGCCCTGGGCAAGGCTGTTGATCAGCTGTCGCGGCGGCGACACGTGGGCGTCCCCGGGGGCTCCCCGTCGCCCCCGGGAGGGGGGGCGGGGGCGCTCTGTAGGTGGATCGGCTGCTCAGAAAGCCCAACCGGTATGCGTATAGACCCCGTTGTCCCGACCGAAACCGTACGCCGTGCCCGGTGCCACTCCGAACACCGCCACATCGCCCTTGCGGAAGCCGTCCCCGATCCCGTGGAAAGTGCCTTCGGGGGACGTGATGTGCGCGCCGTACTTCGCCTCATACGCCGCAATCACCTTCTCCAGCATCGCCGGATCAGTGACCGGCCGTGCCTCTCCCTCGACCACGAGGTCGAGACCTTCAGTGAGCGAGTTCGCACCAGTGGTCAAGGCGCAGTGCCCGTCGCGGGCGAGATTTTTCGACTTCTGCTCAGACGGACCGCTGGAGAAGTAGAGCACCCCGTCGTGCCACGCGGCGATCACGGGTGTGACATGTAGTCGGCCATCGGGCCGGACAGTGGACAACCAGAAGATTTCAGCAGCATTCAATTGCCGCTCAGCCTCGTGCCACGCGGTCGGCGCCACTTCCTCCGCCTGCGGTCGGGGGTTGAGCGCCGAGCTGTAGCGGGCATCGAGTTCGGTCGTGGGCTGTCGTGCGGATTCACCGGTGGGCATGGTGCATCTCCGTCCTTTTCGTCTTCCTCATAACGACCGTCCGTACGCCGCGAAATCATCGGCCACCCTTGCGTCGCCTCAGGCACGCCGCCGCTCCGCCACCCCCCTACAAGAAGACAGCCACGCTTTTCCTCGACGGACTCCGCGCCTCGGCGCACGCTCCTGCTCGGCTGGGCCCCCGCGGAAAGTCCTCAGACGGCCTCTCGGGCGGCTTCAAGGTACGCCCACGCCTTCGTGCCCGACACGAGAGTCACCGCGACGCGCGCGTAGTCGTCGACCTCGTAGTCGTCTGCTGCGGCGAGTTCCTCGTCGGTCAACTCCAGCACTGCTCCCTCGACCGCGTCAGACGGGTCGTTCGACGGGATGACCAGCAGATGCCGGTCGGTGCCACTGACTGCGATGACATCGGGATCAGTGATGCGGAGCTCCGTGGTGCGGTATCCGGGCAGCGCGTCGCGGCGCCCCTTGAGGACCCGCCCGAAGCGCGCGAGCTGCACCTCTCGCATCTGCAGCGTCCCGTACGTGAACAGGGCGTGGGGAGCTTGGAGAGTCATACCGTTGATACCTTGCTTTGCGCCATCATGAACGCCCGCCAGGCTAACAACCCCAGGTCAGCGACTGATACTCCCCTCCTTTCCATTCCCGCCGGATGTCCGCACCAGGAGCATTCAGGTTCCTGCGCCCGTACGCAGAAGGCAGCAAGTTAGATGCGCGGCTGTGTATGAAGCCGATGCGACAGGGTTGTACCACTCGATCCGGCGCGAGGCCTCGGTGACCTCCGACGCGTCATTCCCTCGGAGGGCACTCCCCTCAGAGCCTCTTCCGGCGCCTCTGCCTCCGGGCGAAGAACTCCAGTGCAAGCAGGACCACCACCAACGTGCCGCCGAAGACGACGAAGCGGCCCACGGCATCCGGCCACAACGGATACCCGTTGAACGGCAGCCCGATCACCGCGTACACGACCGCTATGCACACTGCCCAACCAAGGCGCTGCTTCAGCGACTTGCCCGCCAGCTCTATCTGCTTCATGGATCCCCGGTACCCGCAGACAAAAGCCCGACGACACCCCACGCCGGCTCGACTCCCGCTGGGCAGGGCACACCAGTCCCGGACTGACCGCATTGCGCCGCAGCCTCTGCCTACACGCGGCTCGAAGTGAAGGCCCACCACCGACCCGGTGAACCCTCGCCCTCAGGTGCTAGCGGCGGACCAAAAGTACTCCGCCGAGTGTGCGCGCGGCCGAGGTGAGTGTGGGGTGGGTCTCGGCGGTGAAGCCGGCCTCGTCGAGCCAGGCAGCCACCTGATCCGGGCGGCGGCGACGGACGTAGGACTCCGGCCACCTGTCGCCGCTCTCCTGCGCCTCGGGCGGTGCGGCGTCGCCGACGTGGAACCCCACCAACAGCAGGCCACCGGGTCGAAGTGCCCGACGAAAGCCGGCAAGGACCGCGCCGATCGCGTCATCGGGGACGTGGATGATCGAGTACCAGGCGACCAGGCCTGCCAACCCGCCGTCCGCGAGCTGGAGTTGGGTCATCGACCCCACCTCGAAGTGCAGGCCGGGGTGCTCACGCCGTGCCACCTCGACCATGCGGGGCGACAGATCGATCCCGAAGGCGTCCACGCCGAGGCTCTTCAGGTAGGCGGTGATTCTCCCCGGCCCGCACCCCACGTCCGCGACGGGTCCTCCGCCGTGCGCACGCACCTGTTCGGCGAAGTGGTCCATGACGTCCCGCTCGGCCGGCAGCTCGGCCAGCAGGTTACGGGTCTCGTCCGCGTATTCGGCGGCGTCGGCATCGTAGGACGCCCGGGTGTCGGCCAACCACTTCTCGGCCGCTGGGCCTTCTTGTCCCGTGCTCACCCCCGCAGGCTAGCCCAGGAGCCGATCGCCGCAACCTGCGCCAGAGTTCGGGTCCCCCGAGGGCCGTGCCGGGACGTCCGTCAATCTCTTCATGCGGATCAGCCCTCTTCCCCCGACGCCGCCGACTCGGACAGCTGGCCGAGTGCATGGGCCCGCAGCACTTCCGCCACTCGGCGCACGGCCGGGTCCGGCGGGTGGGGAAGGCGGGCCAGTAGCAGGCGGCGGCGTTCCTGCGGGCCGCCGCGGACCGGCAGGATGCGTACGCCGGGCGGTGCGACGGGGGCGAGTGTGCTGGAGACCGTGGTCAGCCCGCAGCCGGCGGCGACGAGGCGGAGCTTGGCCAGCCAGTCGCGGGCCGTGAGGACGATGTCGGGGCGCTCGTCCAGGCCCGGCCACACGCCCATGAGCCGGTCGTCCTCCGAGGTGGACCCGGCGATCCAGCGCTGCCCGCGCAGGTCGGCCACGTCCACGTAGTCACCGCGGGCCAGCGGGTGGGTGGCCGGGATCGCGAGGCGCAGGGCGCGTTCGGTCAAGGTCTGCAGGACGAGCGGGGGTGACTCGGTGTCCGGGGCGCGGAACGGCGGCGCTGAGGCGATCAGGGCCATGTCGATGCTGCCGGAGCGCAGCGCGCGGGCGAGCGCGACGGTGCCGCCCTCGCGGCCGACGACTCGCAGGTCGGGGTCCGTGCGGCGCAGTTCGGCGAGGGTCCCTGGCACCAGGACGGCGCCCGCCGTGGGCACCCATCCCAGGCGCACCGTCCCACCCTGCGCCGGCAGACCCGACAGTTCACGCGCGGTGGCCTCGATCTCGTCGAGCACGGTCGCCGCGCGGCGCATGACGATGCGGCCGGCATCGGTGAGCCGTACGCCGTCGCGCCGCCGCTCGAGGAGTTCCGCGCCCGCCGCACGCTCGATGGCGGCGATCTGGCGGGACACCGCCGACTGCGTATAGCCGAGCGACGAGGCCGCGGCGGTGAAGGTCCCCTGCTCGGCCACGGCGTGCAGAACACGCAGCGCGGTCAGCGACACATCGGTGAAGTCCATGACGTTTACGCATACCACATGTGCTGAGATCTCGTTGGACTCATGGACATGTCGTTCTTAGCGTGGAGGCATGACCACTTCCCGCATCGCCCTGGTCACGGGCGCCAACCAGGGGCTCGGCCGCGCTCTCGTCGAAGGGCTCGCCGCCCGTATGGGACCTGACGACCTGGTCCTGCTCACCGGCCGCAACCGCCAACGGGTCACGGACGCGGCGCACGAAGTCGCCCATGCGCCCTCCACCCGGGCCCGCGTCGAGGCCGCGGTCCTGGACGTCACGGACACCGACGCCGTCGCCCGCCTCGCCGACGACCTGCGAGCCCGCCACGGCGGGGTCGACGTCGTCGTGTCCAACGCGGTCGCCCGTGTGCTGCCCGGTGACTCACAGTCCGCGCGTGCCGACGAGTTCATCGACGTCTCGAACAGCGCCACGCATGCGGTCCTGCGCTCCTTCGGCCCCCTCCTGCGCCCCGGCGGCCGGCTGCTCGTCGTGGCCAGCAGCCTGGGCACCCTCGGCCATCTCGACGCCCGCCTGCACGGCCTGTTCGACGAGGCGAGCCTCGACCAGGTCGAGTACGCCGTCGAGTCGTGGCGCAGCGCCATCCACCACGGGAGGGCCACGGAACAGGGATGGCCGCTGTGGCTGAACGTGCCGTCGAAGGTGGCGCAGGTCGCCGCCGTGCGCGCGGTCGCCGCAGACCGCCGCGAGCGCGATCTGGCCTCCGGCACTCTGCTGGCCGCCGTGTGCCCGGGAATGGTCGACACCGCGACCTCACGCCCGTGGTTCGAGGACTACAGCCACGCCCAGTCACCCGAGCAGGCCGCCGCAGCCGTGCTCGACCTGATTCTCGCCGAGCGCGTCGATCCCGCCCTGTACGGCGAACTGGTGCGCTTCGGCGAGGCGTTGGACTGGCACTCCGGCACGCCGCCGACGGAGCAGGACCGCCTGCTCACCCCATGACTCCCCGACCTCACCGCAGTCGCGCCCTCCAGCACAGCACAAGGAGCTTTCCCGTGAACACCCTCACCACCCCGTTCGGGTTCAGCAGCACCGCAGCCGACGTGGCCGCAGGCATCGACCTCAGCGGCCGCCGTGCCGTCGTCACCGGCGCTTCCTCCGGACTCGGCGCGGAAACGGCCCGTGCCCTCGCTTCCACCGGTGCGGAGGTCACCCTCGCCGTACGGGACATGGCAGCCGGCGAAGGCGTAGCCAAGGAGATCGCTGCCTCCACCGGGAACCACACGGTGCGCGTAGCGCCGCTCGACCTCACCGATCTCGCGTCGGTCGCCGCGTTCGCAGCGGCCTGGGAGGGACCGCTGCACGTCCTGGTGAACAACGCCGGTGTCATGGCCTGCCCCGAGCGACACACCGATCAGGGGCGGGAGTGGCAGTTCGCCACCAACCATCTGGGCCACTTCGCCCTTGCCACCGGCTTGCACCCTGCGCTCGCCGCCGACGGCAACGCACGCGTGGTGTCGGTGAGTTCGTCGGGGCACCAGCGGTCGCCGGTCGTGTGGGACGACATCGACTTCGCCTTCCGCCCATACGACCCGTGGCTCGCCTACGGCCAGTCCAAGACCGCCAACGTGCTCTTCGCCGTGGAGGCCACACGTCGCTGGGCCGACGACAACATCACCGCCAACGCGTTGATGCCCGGCGCCATCTACACGAACCTGCAACGCCACACCGAAGGCCGTGGCAGTGGCCGCGTCGCCGCTGACCTCATCAAGTCCGTCGAACAGGGCGCAGCGACCTCGGTGCTCCTCGCCGCCTCACCCCTGCTCGAAGGTGTCGGAGGCCGCTACTTCGTCGACTGCAACGAGACCGAGGTCGTCGACCACCGCACCGGCACCCTGCACGGAGTCGCCCGCTACGCCGTCGACCCTGCGGGCGCACGCCGACTCTGGTATCTCTCCCACGAGTTGATCGCCCAGGCCCGCTGAAGCTCGCAAGACTGTGGGGGTCCCCAGCACCTGGTGGTGCTGGGGACCCCCACAACGTAAGGGTGGGGACGACCTACCCGGCGACTACTCGGACGATTACTCGGTGTCCACGAGAGCAGTGCGGAGCTTCTTGAGGATGCGGGAGATCAGACGCGACACGTGCATCTGGGAGCAGTTCAGCGTGTCGGCGATCTCCTGCTGCGTGCGCTCCTCGACGAACCGCTGGTGGATGATCATGCGGTCGCGGTCGTCGAGATCGGCGATCAGCGGGGCCAACGCGTGGAAGTTCTCGACGAGTTCGAAGCGCTCCTCGTCGAAGCCGATGAAGTCGGCCAGCGCGGTGTCGGACTCGTCGTCCTTGCTCATGACGGCAGCGTCCAGGGACACGGCGTTGTAGCCGTTCACGGCCTTCTGCGCCTCGGCGACCTCGGCAGGCTGCAGCTGCATCACGTCAGCCAGTTCCTGGGTCGTGGGCGTGCGCCCCAGGCGACTGCGCAGTTCTTCGGTGGCCTTGGACAGCTCGACCCGGGCCTCCTGCAGACGGCGCGGCACGTGCACGGCCCAGGTGGTGTCACGGAAGAACCGCTTGATCTCACCGGTGATGTAGGGCACGGCGAAGGAGGTGAACTCGACCTCGCGCGTCAGCTCGAACCGGTCGATCGCCTTGATCAGCCCGATCGTGCCGACCTGGACGATGTCCTCCATCTCCTGCGGCCCGCGGTGCCTGAAGCGGGAGGCCGCGTACTGCACGAGGGAGAGGTTCATCTCGATCAAGACGTTGCGTACGTACTGGTACTCGTGCGTGCCCTCTTCGAGCTGCGTGAGCCGGTCGAAGAAGTGCCTGCCCACCTCGCGGGCGTCCTTGGGGGCGATCGATGCCGGATCGGCGTAGGCGCGCTCGATCAGGCTCTCCGCTGTCCGTGAGGCCGTCTGCTCCGTGTGCCCGGGTGCCATCACGGTAGTCATGGGAAAGTCCCCTTACTGAGTTGCTGAGTTCTCAAGGCCGTGCGTCGTGCTGAGCCGCAAGTACCCCCTGCTCGGGCGGGTATGCCACAAGATCCAATTCGGTTTTCACCGGGACCTGACCGGCCGGTTTCCCGTCCGTTTCCCGTCCGTCCAGGAGGCTACGCCGATCACCCCGGGGCCTGGCAAACCGGCGGCGGGCGTGTCAGACGGGCATCAGCTCCGGATCGAAATCAGCGGTGACGGTCTTGCCGTGCGCTTCCAGCTGGATGTCGAGGTGGGTGCTGAGTCGGCGGATGATGAGCCATCCGTACCCACCGCCGCTGCCCGGGGCCCGGGGCAGCGGCGTCGGCGGCTTGGTGCTGTGATCACGCACGCGCACGGTCAGCACCTTCCCGTCGAGGTACGCATGGAAGTCTTCGATGCCGCCCCCGTGCAGCATCGCGTTCGTGACGAGTTCACTGGTCACCAGGCAGGCGTCCTGGCGCAGCCGCTCCGCCTGCGCAGGCGGCAGCTTCGCGCACAGCGGTTCGAGCGCGGTCCTGACCCGATTCCGGGCCTCGGGACAGGTCACGCGATCCGCTTCCATCACAGGAGCGTTCATGGTGGGCCGACCTTCCCCTTGCGCACACCGTGGCTTTCACGGCGCGTTCAGTTCGCTTGCCCGACGGCACGGCCCACACACACCCGAGCGGCACGAACCTCACGATCGGAGCATCGTCGTGAGGCGCGTGCTGCCGGCGATCAAGGACGTCGTCGGTCAATGAAGCCGGCGCAGCCCTGTCTCCACGTCGTCGACCAAGGGCAGCACGGCATCCGTGCCGGTGATTTCAAAGAGGCGCCCGACAGCAGGGTTCAGGGGGCCGGCCAGGAGCACGGGTCTGCCTTTCGCCTCATGGTCGGCGTGTGCGGTCAGCAGCTGGTTGAGCAGCACGCTGTCGGCGAAGGTGAGCCCGGACAGATCGATCAGCGTCGCGTCCGTGTCCTCATCCTGCAGTGCCTCCTGCAGCGCTCCGACGACCTGCCCCGTGGCATGCAGATCGGCCTCGCCGCCCAGCACGACTATCGCTGTGCGCTCGTTCCGCTTCACGTGTGTGTCGACTCGGTGGGATGTCATGACTCCGTACCTTGGCACATCGGCGCTCGTCGCTGCTGCCGGGTGTGACAGAGCCGGATGCGAGCACTCGGTGCATATGACTCAGTGGAGGATTGCAATAGAAACGGACAACCAGGGAGGCTTGGCCAAGGTGGCCGAACCCGACGCCGTCGTCCATGCCTATGACATCGACACCCAGCGGTTTCCGCATGATGTGTCGTCCCCGTACGCGACCAAGCCCGACGTGGACTGGAACTTGCCGCTGCAACGCGGAACACGCTGCGCCCTGTGCGCAGGAACCGTGCCGCTGGTGCGCACCTGAGCCGAATGCGACGGCCGAGCCACGGCCTGCCGGCGAACTGACCCTGCAATGTCGGGCGGCCGTCACGCCTCGCGATCTTCGAGGGCCCGGGCGATGAGGTCGTGGATCAAGAACTCCCCGGGTCTGCGATTCTCTTTGAGACGCGCGAGGTTGTCAGCGTCGAACCAGTCGCACTCGGAGTGTTTGGACCATTCCAGCATGGGGTGGGACAGGTCGCCGTCGACCTCGATCAGATAGTCGGCCTCGTGCCGGAGTCCACCGCCGTCGTCGCCCGTCCAGGTCGTGGTGCCGAGGAACCGCCGCACGTGGGTCATGCGCCAGCCGGTCTCCTCCGCGACCTCGCGCCCGAGGGCCCCCAGAACCGTCTCCCCCGGCTCGACGTGGCCACCCACGACGTCCCAGGTATCGGGAAAGAGGCGACGGTCAGGGCTGCGCCTTTGGGCGAACGCCTGACCGTCCCGGTTGAGGATGACCGCGCCGACGGTCCAGATCTCGCCCGCGGCGGGATCCGGCATCTCGACGCCGTCGTCGACAGTGAACGACGGGTTCTCAGGTGACATGACCGACAGCGTAGGACGGGCGCGTACTGAGGATCGGCGCTGAGCCCCTATGGAACGACCATCGTCATGCCGTCGGCAGGATCTCCACAGGAGGATCCTGCCGGCGGCATGCGGAGAACAGATCATCCGGCGTAGCGGTCCGCGTTACGGCAACCCCATTTCAGCTGCCGGTGGTGCCGTCGAGCAGTTCGCGCAGGATGTCCAGGTGGCCGTTGTGGCGCGCCGTTTCCTCAGTGAGGTGGAGCAGGATCCAGCGCAGGTCGACGTGGATCCCACCGCGGATGGTCCCCACGGCCTTCTGGTCCAGGTCGCTCCCGGCGACCAGCTTGCGGTAGCGGGCGCTGTGTTCGGCGTACTCGTCGAGCAACTGCGTGAGCGGGAAGTCGACGGCGATCCGCATCTCCCGGTCGGGGTCCTCGTCCGTCATGGGAGCGATGTCCTCCTCACCGAGGAAGATCACCTGGAACCAGTAGTACTCGACCCAGCGCAGATGATTGATCAGTCCGCTCATCGTCATCAGCGGTGAGCCCGGCAGAAGCGCCTTGCGGGCGTTCTCCGCCGAGAGGCCCTCGCACTTGGCGAGGGCGGTGTTGCGTGCGTAGTCCAAAAACGTGGTGAGCTGCGTGCGCTCGTCCCACGCGGGCGGCGTGTCGTCGATTGTTGTCATCGCGCGCAATATCCCCGATCACCACACCTGATGTCGAGGCATTTACCCGGCGGTCCCGACCGTGCGGCCGGCACCGGGTCTGCGGGCTGGACTCAGGCGAGTCCGCCCGTCGCCCGCAGGTTCTGTCCGTTGATCCATCTGCCGTCCGGACCCGCGAGGAACGCGATGACGTCGGCCACGTCGGAGGGCTCGCCGAGGCGGCGCAGAGGCGTCATGCCGGCGACCGTCTCGAGGGCCTGTGACGGGTTGGCGCCGCGGAGCATGTCGGTGTCGGTCGCTCCGGGAGAGACGGTATTGACCGTGATGCCACGCGGTCCGAGCTCTCGGGCGACGACCGCGCTCAGCTGTTCGATCGCCCCCTTGCTGGCGGCGTACGGGCCGATGCCGGGCACCGGACGCACGGTGTTCATGGTGGAGATGTTCACGATCCGGCCGCCGTCGCGCATGTGCCTGGCGGCGTAGCGCATCGTCAAGAAGACCGACCTGGTGTTGACGGCCATCACGCTGTCGAACACGTCCGCCTCGGTCTCGGCGAGAGGGACCGGACTGTGCACCATGGCCGCGTTGTTGACCAAAATGTCCAGACCGCCGAGATGCGCATCGGCGGCCTGCATCAACTGGTCCGGTGCGTCCGGCTGCTTGAGATCGAGGCGTATCGCCCGGACCTTGCCACCCGCCGCCTCCACTCCGCGGACGACATCGACCGCGGCTTCCTCGCTGGTGGCGTAATTGAAGACCACGTCCGCCCCGTCACGGCACAGGCGTTCCACAACCGCCCGCCCGATCCCTCGGGATCCGCCGGTGACAACCGCCGTCCTGCCTTCGAGCACGGCCCCTCCCCGTGAGCGAAAAGATGATCTGAGGCCTCCGACCGTACTGGTGCCGCGACTCCCGCTCAACGGCGGGCACAGGACCTCCGTACGCAGCCCCGACCTCATTACGCGCCTCTGCGCGCGGGTTCCGTACGCGCACGAGGCCGCACCGGCGGCTCTGAGCCCGTCAGGTCCAGCCACCGTCGAAGGTGAAGTAGTCCGCGGTCCCGGTCAGTTCGAAGAGGCGCCGTGGAACGGGATGGAGGGGGCCGCGCAGGATCAGCGCCGTGTCATGGCGGCGCAGATGACGCTGCAGGTCGATGAGTGCCTGCAGCAGCGCCGAGTCCGCCCACAGTATGCCGCTCAGATCCACGATCAAGGAGTCGGCGTCCTCCGCACCTTTGAGGCGCGTGGTGAGCTCACTCGTCGTGTCCCATTCCAAGGACCCGGCAACGGTGACGACGAGAGTCGACCCGGTCCATGAATCGGTGATCGTCGCAGTCCGTGTGCCGCGCCGGTCGTCTCGCGGTGCATAGGTCACGGCTGCGGCCCCGCATCGTTGCGACGCCCCGGGCGCGGAGCGGTTCTGCGGCACGTCCGGTGCCGGACCGTCCTGTGCTGCCGCCGCTTCACGACCAACGCATCCGAATGTTGCTCCAACTCCACTGATCCTCCGCTGAATCCATGCCAGCAGACCTTGATGATAAAGGTTCTGCGGCAGCGTCCCGTGCGGAAGTACCCCTGGTTTCCGCAGGCATGGTCCCTCGTACGAAGGAATCGACGCGAAGGAATCAGGACCGGGAAGTCCGGGCGAGGGAATCAACGCAACGCAATCGTCCGGCCCTTGCCCGTGTCACTCCACGGGCAGATGAGCCGTGATGGTCTTGCCGCCGCCGTCGGGACGGACTCGTACGGACGTCTTCGCCGCCACGCGCTGCAGCAGCGCCCAGCCGAAGCCTCCTGGCGACAGGCGGTCCGGCGGTGGGGACAGCGGCACGTCACTGCTCAGGTCACCGACCTCCACCACCACATGCGCGCCCTCGCACCGGACCGCGAAGTGCGTGAGGCCGCCTCCGTGCCGACGTGCGTTGGCCAGCAGTTCCGAGCAGGCCAACTCCGCGTCCGCGACACGCTCCTCCGCGACCGTCGCATGACCGAGGCCCAGGGCGCAGCGTCGCATCACCTCGCGCACCTGCGCGCGCGCCTGCGCCGCGGACAGCAGCAACAGGCCTTCTCCCGGGCCGGAGGACGTGCGCGTAACGTCGTCGCCCTCACGCGTGTCGGTCATGACGCCCTCCCTTCCTCACGACTCGGCCACTTCGCCGACATCCGATCCACCTGCACTTCGTGTGGTCCCAGACCGTCGCGAGCCGTCGTTCCCACCCTCTTCGAGGCAGTCCTCGAACACTCCCATCGTGCCGCTCTGGCGGAACAGCTGCCGCACCCTTGAACTCAACGGGCCGCGCAGCACCAGGCGCCCTTGACGGGACTCCTGGGCGCGCAAGGCGCGCAGGAGCGCGTGCAGGAGTGAGGAGTCACCGAAGTTCAGACCCGAGAGATCGATCTCCAGGACCGGCGGTGCCTGAGCCAGCACCTTCGTCAACGACTCGCCGAGACTCTGCTCGGTGTCCTCGTCACAATCTCCGGCCAGTCTTAGCACGGCCTGTCCAGGACCGACCTGAGTGGAAACCTGCAACGACGCACGCATACCAGCAATCTCACATCCCCGGGACGACTCGACGTTCACGTACGAGGCACAGCACGCACGTGGCTCTACAGATTACGGGCATAGATCTCGGCCTCGGGCAGCGAGTCGAAGACCGAGAACGCACCCACGGTGCCGGTGATCTCGAGGCGATGGCGGGTGGTCGCGCTCAGCGGGCCGACCAGCCATGGCAGATCCCACCCTTGCCGCGCAGGTCGCAGCAGTGCGCAGAGCAGCTCCGCGGTGAAGAAGCCCACGTCGTACAGGTCGACCACGACGGGCTTGCGGGTGAAGTGGCCGAGTTCCAGTGCCAGGTCGACCAGTTCCAGTTCTTCCGCATCCTCGGGTGCGCCCTGCAGCACGACGACGAAGATTGAGGACCATTCGGTCACAAGGGCAATGGGAGACGCTCGGCCCCCCGCACGGTTCATAGGCGCATCCTCCACCCCCGCCTGCCGTGGCGTCCGGCAAACGGGCGTAGAGCGACATTTGCTCAACGCGGGGGAGGATCACGTGAGAGATCACCAAAACGGGAACATCTCTGACATTGCGGAACAAAGAGCCGACTCCTAGCCGTCGGAGGAGGCGTCGTCCGAGTACGCCGACCTGGCCCCCTCGCGCTCCGCGCGCGTGCGTACCTGGACAGCCAGCAGGTAGTCCCGGGTGCCGGTCAGGTCGAGGAGCCGGTCCAGCCTGTCGGGGCGTTGTTCCATGCGCAGTCGGGCACCCGAGGCGCTCAGACGGCGACGCAGGGACAGCAGGGCGGCCAGGCCCATGGAGTCGACGTGCGTCAGAGCGGCACAGTCCAAGGACAGGACGCGGGCGTCCGGGTGTGCGGCGAGCGCGGCCGCGGTGTGCCGCGAGAATTCTTCGCTGGTGTCGTACTCCAGGGCCCCCGCGACCATGACGGTGACGATGCCGTCCGCGTGGTGGCTGGTGAGGTGGAGAGCCTGGTGAGTGGTCATGCGGGGCGTCCTGGGCCGGGGATGGTGAGGGCGGAGCGGGCGCCGGAGAGGACGGCTGTCGCCCGGGGGAAGTCGCTGAGCTGGTTCAGCAGGGAGTCGAGCGCCGGAAAGAGACTGTGCCGGGGCACTCCGCGGGCTTCGAGGATGCCCGCGGTCCACACCATGAAGGTCGTGAACAGGGCGACATCGTTCACGTACAGCGCCGTGGCCAGGTAGGCGACGATGTGATGGATGTCCTCGACGGTGCGCTCACGCTGGTAGTCGCTGTAGTCCCGCATGGCGGGAAAGCCCTCTTCGACGTCGGCGAGCGCCTGCTTGACCAGCTGCCGCCGGGTGCGGCGCACCATCGTGTATTCCTGGTCGTTCAGGTGCGGCAGGTCCAGGTCCGGCAGCCGGGCCGCCGTGACGCTCGGGCGGCCCAGTCCTTCGTCGAGCGCCTCGGCCGCTCCCGGTGCGTCGGGGGCCCACTTCGCCTTCATCGCCCGCGCGTAGCGTCCCCCCTCACCGAAGGCCGCGCCGCCGGCCAGGACCGGCACCCCTGCGGCCTGACAGGCACTGATCGCCGCGTGCGCGATCGGCAGATGGGTGGGGATCGACGAGGACAGCAGCACCGCCTCGGCGCCGGTGTGGTGCAGGTGAGAGACCAGATGCTCGGTGGGGACCTGCGCTCCGAGGTAGTCCACGTGCCAGCCCCGCAGGCGCAGCACCTCGGCGACCAGCCTGGCGGGAAGCGCATGCCACTCGCCGTCGACACAGGCCACCAGCACCCGGCCTCGGGAAGTGGCCGGCAAGGCGTCCGCGCAGGTGTCCGCGAGCGCGGATACGCAGCGTTCGTTGACCGCGGTCGCCGCGTGCTCCTGCGCGACGGTGATGGTGTTGGCCGCCCACTCGACGCCGACGCGCTCCTGCGTGGGCGCGATGACGTCCAGCAGGACGCGCTCCGCGATGTCCCGCAACCGGCCGGGCTCCCGGGTGTCCGGGGCGCAGGCGGCGCGCACCAAGGAGAGGGCACGGACCGCGTCACCGTCGATCACGGGCTGCCAGAGTCTCTCGCGCAGCTCGTCGAGAGTCGGCTTCCCTTCGTCCACCAATGTGTTGTTGCTCATGCAGTGAACCTGCCCCGAGTATGTCCGTCCACCGCTGTGAGGTGGTTGTTGCGTGGTGCGGTAATGGCCAGCAGTGCCATGTCGTCGTGGGAACCGCCGTCGACCCATTGGGTGGCGAGCATCTGTACGCGTTCCGTCACCGCCTCGGCGGGCAGCCCCGCGCACCCGGCCAGTACGGTGCGCAGGCGCGGCTCACCGAACATGACGTCGCCGAGTGGTCCGCCGTGCGCCTCGGTGATGCCGTCGGAGTACAACAGGCACGTCTCCCCCGGCTGGAGGTCCACGTGCGCCGTGGTGACCTTGAGCGTGTCCGTCGGCAGGGCACCGATCAGCATGCCGCGCGTGTCCGCTTCCTCGACCGTGCCGTCGGCGCGCACGACGAGCGGGGTCGGGTGACCCGCGCTGGTCACCCTGAGCCGCACGCCGCCGCGGTCGCCGTCCCGCCGGACGGAGGCCAGGGCCAGCGTCGCGAATCGCGTGTGGTGCGAGGACAGCAGCGCGTTGTTGAGCAGTTGGAGCATGCGCAGGTGATCGCCTGCGAACGGCAGGAGCGCCTCGACGGTGTTGCGGATCTTGCCGGTGAGCACCGCCGCTTCCAGACCCTTGCCGCACACGTCACCGAGGACGGCGAAGGTCTCGCCGTCGTCGCGGTCGGCGGGGTAGACGTCGTAGAAGTCGCCGCCGACCCGCTCGCTGGCCGCGGAGGCCCGGTAGCGGCCGGAGAAGTCGACACCGCGCACGCTGTCCAGCGTCGGCGGGAGCAGGTCGCGCATCAGCACCTCGGTGATGTGCGCTTGTTCCGCGTATATCCGGGCGGCCGACAGCGCGGCACCCGCCCGGGCGGCGAACAGTCGCGCGAACGCCTCCTCGGCCTCGGTGAAAGCGGCCTCGCTGCTGTGCCGCATCATCACGATCGCCCCGGCCGGCAGCCCGTGTCCGGGCAGCGGCACGACCACCACCGACCCGATCTGTTCGCCCTCGGCGCGGAACCGGGCGGGTACCGCCCAGCCCGGGATCTGCGTCGGGTCGATCCAGCGGGACGGCACCGGAGGAAACCCCTGCAGTGCCTCCGCGAGGCCCGGCATCGCCTCGGGGTTCAGCGCCAGTTTCTCCTGCACCACCGGTCCACCGGTGCTGCAGCGGGTGATCGGATACATCCGGCCGGCGGGGACGCCCACGATGACCGCGGCGTCCGCGAGATGCTCTGCGGCCATGCGGGCGGTCACCTCCATGCAACGTTCCACGTTCAGTGAGGCGAGGAGCTCGCTGGAGACCTCTTGGAGGACCCGGGAGCGAGTCCGCTCGCTGTTCAACTCGGCCTGCGCGAAACGCAGATCGCTGTCGTCGACCAGCCACCACGACACCGCGCCGTCCGCGGCCCGGCCGGCGAATGCCTCCACGCTGTGTTCCCCGACGAGCCCGCCGACCGGGGCGAGTACGTCGGCGGGGCCGGCGTCGACGGCCCGCGCATGTGCCTCGGTGAGCCAGGCGGGAGCCACGTCCGCCAAAGGCACGCCGCGGTGCGCGCCCGGGAACAGGGCGCCGGCCCTGTCGTTGCAGGACAGCACTCTGCCGGCCCGGTCCACCGTCATCATCGGGTACGGATCACGGGCCAGGCCGGGTACCCGTACCCCGGCGGGGCTCTGGCGTGCCGTGGAGGAGAACATCACATGGGACCCGCAGGCGCGGACCCCCACCACCCTTCAGGAAGCGGTCAGGCAACTTCCCACGGTACCCATGTGGTCACAGGACATGCCGTCGGCACCGGACCTCGTTCACAAGCTTCATCACCTCGTCACGAAACGTAAGCACCGCGGTCCGTCTCGTACCTTTTTGGTCAAAGATGATCCACTCGCTGTGCCCGGGGCGGGACCCGATGGAGGCTCTTACTCCTTCGGCAGCTTGGCGGCCGTGTCCAGGTAGAAGGCGTCGATGCTGCGGACCGCCTCCTCGAAGTCCTCGAGGTTCACGGGCTTGGTGACATAGGCGTTCGCATGCCGGCGGTAGGCCTCGGTGACGTCGTCCGGAGCCGCCGACGTGGTCAGCACCACGACGGGGATCGCCCTGAGGTCGACGTCGTCCTTGAGGATGGCCAGCAGCTCCCGGCCGTTCATCCGCGGCATGTTCAGATCCAGGACGATGAGGTCCGGCTGCGCGTGGGTGGGGTCGCGAAGGTACTCCAGGGCCGCGAGGCCGTCCTCGACCTGGGTGAAGTTGCGGGCACCACCACGCTCGGCCAAGGCGTCCTGGATGAGCATGGCGTCCGCCAGGTCGTCCTCGACCAGGAGGACGTCGTACGGGCGAGCAGTGGTGATCATGTCTGTGTGCTCCGGGGAACGAGGGTGGCGTACGGACTGGCGCTGTCATTCATCAGGCCCGGCCAGCGGCGGCGTGCGCCCTGTCGGCTCAGCCGCGATGCGGCTCCGATCTGCGGGTAGCCCGCACCGGCTTCGGCGGCCTCCCGAGCGGCCGCGCACTCCAACTCCTTGACCGCGTTCTCGAGATGAGCCAGGACGCGCAGGCGCCGCAGCGCGGGCCGACTCTCACCGCCCTGTCGAGTGCCCGGTTCCGGTGGATATGCGAGATGCGGCTCGAGGCCGCCCACGAGTTCGTCGAGAGCGCGAACGGCGAGCACCGCGACATGATCCTCACCCCGCGGCGGGGTGACGTCGACTTCAGGCATGCTCCCACCGTATAAGGGGAGATCCATGTGGACAACAACTGTTGTCCTAGGGCGTACAGTATCGTCGCCGCGACGGCTCTTTATGCGGCCGAAGGCGCATGAAAGGGCTAGGGACGCATGAGAGAAGGCACTGCCGCGCGTGAGCGGCCGGTCATATCCCGCTGGACGACCCGGCGTTGGCTGATGAGCGGCACCGCCGTCGTGGCCGTCGTCCTCGTCACACTGGGCTCGCTGGGCGTGTGGGCCCTGGTCAGGACGTCCCAACTCACCGATCAAGTGGTGCAGAACCGCTCCCCCGCCCTGATCAGCGCGGTGCGCCTGGAGACCGCCCTGGTCAACCAGGAGACAGGCGTACGCGGATACGGCCTGTCCGGCCGTCGCGAGTTCCTCCAGCCCTACACACAAGGGCTGTCGGCGGAGAAGACCGCGACCGACTCACTGACCGGCCTGCTGCAGGGCGACAAGAGCGGCCGCGAGGACCTGCGCGACGTGCGGGCGAAGGTGGCCGCCTGGCAGAGCCGGGTGGCCCGCCCCGTGGCCGAGTCGTCCGCCAAGGACGCCATCGCGCTCGCGGCCCGGCGCACGGACGACGGCAAACAGCTCTTCGACGACGTGCGAGCGGCGCTCGCCGTGCAGCAGGACCACCTCCGTGCGGCTCGCACACAGGCCGGCGAGGACCTCGACCGGGCGCAGCGATGGCGCACGATCGTCTTCACCGCCATCGCCCTGCTCCTCGTCGTGGTGACCGTCATCATCTTCGACGCCCTGCGCAGAGGGGTGAGCGCGCCCCTGGACCGCATCGGGTCGGCCGTCCGCGAGATCGGACGCGGCCGGTTCGGCCACGCCGTACCCGCGACCGGCCCCGCCGACCTCCGCCAGCTGGCCACCGACGTCGAGGCGATGCGCCAACGGCTCGTACACGAACTGGAACAGAGCGAACAGGCGCGGGATCTCCTCGACCAGCAGACCGAAGAACTGCGCCGCTCCAACGCCGAACTGGAGCAGTTCGCCTACGTCGCGTCCCACGACCTGCAAGAGCCCCTGCGGAAGATCTCGAGCTTCACTCAGCTGCTGCAACGGCGCTACGGCGACCAGCTCGACGAGCGCGCCGACCAGTACATCGCCTTCGCGGTGGACGGCGCCAACCGCATGCAGATCCTCATCAACGACCTGCTGGCCTTCTCCCGGGTCGGCCGGATGCAGAGCGAACCGTCACAGGTGGACCTGGAACAGAGCCTTGCGCAAGCGCTCGACTCCCTGAGCGTGCTCGTCGACGAGACGGGCGCGACCGTCGAGCACGACCCCCTGCCGGTCGTCGTCGGCGAGCCGCAACAGCTCGGACTCCTGTGGCAGAACCTGCTCTCCAACGCACTCAAGTTCCGCGCTCCCGACCGCCCCGCGCACATCCGGATCAGTGTGCGCAAGCAGGAAGACCACTGGCACTTCACGGTCCGCGACAACGGCATCGGGATCGCCCCCGAATTCCGCGAGAAGGTCTTCGTCATCTTCCAGCGGCTGCACACCCGCGACGCCTATCCGGGAACAGGAATCGGATTGGCCATGTGCAAGAAGACAGTCGAGTACCACGGCGGCACGATCGACATCGAGCCCGTCGACGGCGACGGCACCGCGATCTGCTTCACCCTTCCCCTTCAGCCTCCCGCGGGAGCGGGCGACAACGGAGCATCCGAACCGAGATGACAGCGCTCACCGGGACCACGGCGCAGTACCGGATCCTTCTCGTCGAGGACGACGAAGGCGACGCCCTCCTCGTCGAGGAGCTCTTGGTCGACACCGTCCTCGACCATTCCCTGGTGCACTGCCGCACGCTGGCCGAGGCACGGCACAAGCTCGCCGAGCAGACCGCCGACTGCGTCCTGCTCGACCTGCACCTGCCTGACGCGGCCGGACTCACCGCCGTCGACGCCATCCTCCAGGCGGCGCCCGACGCGGCGGTGATCGTCCTCACCGGCCTCGCCGAGTCCCAGGCCGGCGTGGAAGCACTCACCACCGGCGCCCAGGACTACCTGGTCAAGGGCAAGGTGGACCCGGACAGGCTCCAGCGTGCCGTGCGCTACGCCGTCCACCGCAAGCAGGCCGAACTCGCCAACGCCAACCTCCGCGCCGACAGGCTGCGGGCCGAGGAGAACGCCCGCCTGGAACGCGGCCTGCTGCCGCAGCCGATGCTGGTCTCCGAGCAGATCAAGGCAACCAGCCGCTACCTGCCAGGACGGGACCAAGCCCTGCTGGGCGGCGACTTCCTCGACGTCGTCCAGACCGCGGACGGTCTCATACACGCCGTCATCGGGGACGTCAGCGGACACGGTCCCGACGCCGCCGCACTCGGCGTGTGCCTGCGCATCGCCTGGCGCTCCCTGACCCTGGGCGGGCACCGCGGCATGGACCTCCTGCGCCTCCTGGAGCACATGCACGTGGCGGAGCGCAGCTCCTCGGACCTGTTCACCACCTGCACCCTGGTCACCCTCGACCACGCGGCCGCCACGGCCACCCTGTACCTGGCCGGCCATCACGCCCCGTTACTCACCACCGGCGGACGCACCGTGGAACTCGCCGTGGGACATGGCGTGGCCCTGGGTCTCGCTCCCGGGATGTGCACCTGGTCCCCGACGCACGTTCCGCTCCCCCCGTCCGGGAGCCTCACCCTCTACACGGACGGGCTGGTGGAGGGCCACAACGAGGACGCGTCCCAACGCCTGGGCGTCGAAGGACTGTTGCCCATCGTCGACACCTGCACCGACACGGACGCCGGCGCACACCTCGACCAGGTCATCGCCGAGGTACGCCGACGCAACGCCGGGCGCCACTCCGACGACCTCGCCGTCCTGCGCCTGGACTGGGTCGACCTGCCCGCCATCCCCCACCAGCGCTCCTCCGTCGCCGAAGCCGGACACGTGCCTAGGGTCCCCGGCCGATGAGCAGGTCCTCGGGACCGCGGGGACCGCACGCGCGGGGCGCCGCCACACGGTCCTCGACCGGCATCGACGTCACCTGCTCACTCCTCCTGCGACAGGGCGCCGAGTCGACGCCGGCGCGCCCCGCTGCCTGCACCGATCATGGCGAGGTGGGATGATCGGTGTATTCCAGGCGAGGAGAGCCACTGTGCGGGTCCCGGTGTCCGGCGTGACGTGGCCCTCCGATCCCAGGGCATGGGCGGTGCTGACCCTGGCCGGGGAGATCGACCTGGCCGAGTCCCCAGCGGTGCGCGAAGCCGTGGACGAACTGATCGCCGCGGACCGCGCCCATCTGGTCTGGGATCTGCAGGCGGTGACCTTCATGGACTCCGCGGGGCTGGGGGTCCTGGTCCACGCGATGCGCGCCGCGGAAGCCCGGCACGGAGGCGTGCGCCTGGCCGGTGCGGGAGAACAGGTGCAGCGGCTCCTGGAGTTGACCGGCCTGGCCGCGGTGGTGGAAATGTTCCCGGACGTCATCTCCGCCACCGGATCGGTGGACGGGTGAAAAGCGCTGGTGAACCCGGCGTCCCCCGGCGATATTTGCCGCACGGCAATGGTTCGGCACAATGTGACGGGTGGAGAGTTCCCCTGAAACGGACGCCCCTTCCGTCCCGTTGGCCGACGGAGCACTGATGTCCGCGCTGTTCGACGCTGCCGGCGCAGGCGTCTACGCCGTCGACGCCCGGGGCGTCGTGATCGCCTGCAACCCGTGGGCCGAACGCCTCCTCGGCTACGACACCGGAGCCCTCCTGGGCATCAACGCACACGAAGCCCTCAACCCGGCGGCCGGAAACCCTGAGGGCCTGCACGAGCAGCGGCCGGTCCTCAGTGACGTGGCGCAGGGCAAGCGGATCAGCGGCGACCGGGCCGTGTTGATGCGCGCCGACGGTACTCCCCTCCCGGTGTGGTGGTCCGCCGCTCCCCTGCCGCCCTCCGCCGGGCACGGCACCGGTGCGGTCGTCGTCTTCCACGACGCCTCCGCCCAGCGCGAGCGCGCCGACCAGCGTGCCGACCGCTACACGCACAGCGAGACCATGCGGGAACAGGCCGAGTACGACCTCGCCGAGATCTCCTGGCTCAGCGAGCTGACCCTGGCCATCGTCAGCACCCTCAACGCGGAACGCGCCCTGGACCGCCTGGTACGCCAGCTCGTTCCCCGCCTCGCGGACACCGCCCTGATCCACCTTGCCGAGGGCCGCGGCATGACCCGTACGGCATGGGCGCACCACACCCCCGGGACACTGCCCGCCACCATCTCCCAGACGGACCCGCCCGAACACCCCGCACATCTGACCGCGCTGGACTGCGTGCGCCGGGGCGGTGCCGGCCAGCACCTTCCCGCGCCCGAGCCCAGCCCCGCGGCAGGACCGGACACCGACCTGATGAGTCTGGTGGAGGCACACGACGTCCTGATCGTCCCGCTGCGCCTGCGCGCCGAGACACTCGGGGCCCTGACCCTGGTACGGGCCGAGGCCAGCCCCCCGTTCAATGAGGCCGACCGCATCCTCGCCGACGAAGTCGCCCGCCGCACTGCGCTCGGGCTGGACAACACCCGCCTGCACGCCGCCCAGGCCGACATCGCCGTCACCCTCCAGCAAGCCCTCCTCACCGACCTGCCCGCCGTCTCCGGCCTCGAGCTGGCCGCCTACTACCAGCCGGCCCAGCAGGCCGCCGAAGTAGGCGGCGACTGGTACGACGCCTTCCCGCTGCCCGACGGCGACCTCGCCGTGGTGATCGGCGACGTCACGGGTCACGACATCCAGGCCGCCTCCCGCATGAGCGAACTGCGCAACATGCTCCGCGCCCTCGCCGTCGACCGCCCCGAAGAGACACCCGGCCAGATCCTCCGGCGGCTCGACACCGCACAGGCCCACCTCACCCTCGCCGACTCCGCCACCGTCGTCCTCGCCCGCCTGCACCAGGACACGGACGGAACATGGGACCTGGCGTGGTCCGTCGCGGGCCACCCCGCACCCCTGCTGCTGACCGTCGGCGAACCCAGCAGCTACCTCGCCGGGCCCCACTCCATGCTCCTGGGCCTGCGCCCCACCAAGGAACGCCCCACGGCCCGCATGACCCTGCCCCCCAACAGCACCCTGCTCCTCTACACGGACGGCCTCGTCGAGTCCCGCTCCCAGCCCATCGACACCGGCATGACCCGTCTGCGCCAACACCTCGACACCCACCAGGACCTGCCGCTGCCGCGCCTGTGCGCACAGCTCGCCACCGAACTCGGCGACACCCGCGATGACATCACCCTCATCGCCCTGCGCACCCCGGCCCGAGAGGACCGGGGCCGGCCGCAAGGCTAGGACGCTTTTGGGGAGTTGCTCGGGGGCTGGGTGGGCGGTGCGGGAAGGTCACGAGGTGAGACGCTCCCGTCCGGACGGTGTACGGGTCCGAGGCGACGGTCGGGGCGGGCGGATCTTGTAGCCCTCTGCGGCAGTTCTCAGCCCGGCACGTGCCCAGCCGCAAGGCATCACCGCGACTCGGCAGCGTCCGCCTGACCCTGGCCGATGGCGTTCAGCGCGCGGTGCAGGACTTCCTGTACGTGGCCGTGGGCCGAGATCGTGGTCACCAGGCCCTGGCCCTGGTAATGGTCGACGACCGACGCCGTCTTGGTGCGGTAGACCTCCAGGCGCTGACGAACGGTCTCCTCGCGGTCGTCCTCGCGCTGGTACAGCTCACCGCCACAGAGGTCACAGACTCCTGCCGCTGCAGGCGGGTTGTAGTCGACGTGGAAGATGTGATCGCGGTCCTGACGGCACAGACGCCGTCCAGCGATCCGTCCGACCACCTGGCCCTCGGGAATCTGCAGTTCGAGCACGGCGTCCATCCTCGACCCGGAGTCGGCCAGGATGCCGTCCAGCGCTTGGGCCTGGGCAAGACTGCGGGGGAAGCCGTCCAGCAGGAATCCGCGCGCCGTGTCCGGACGGGCGAGGCGCTCTTTGACCACCCCGATCGTGACCTCGTCCGGTACAAGGAGACCGGACTGGAGGTGCGTGTGAGCGTTCCGGCCGAGCTCGGTGCCCTGCTCGATGTGCTCACGAAACAGGTCACCGGCGGAAACGTGCGGGATCGACAGATGCGCGGCAATGCGTACTGCCTGCGTGCCCTTGCCTGCCCCGGGCGGCCCGATCAGGAGGATGCGCATCGATGAGGAATCCCTTCGTCGTGCGAGGCCCAGGGGCGCTCCCGGGAATCGCGGCCGGAGCAGATCGTCTCACCTTCCCGGTCCCGGGTCGGGGCGGACCGGCTCGCGGATCCCGGCGCGAGCGGCTTCGAGCTGGGCCGCGAAGGCGATACCGAGAAACAGTGCCACAGCGGTGAGGTTCGCCCACAGCAGCAGGGCGATGAAGGCAGTGAGCGGGCCGTAGATGGCGCCGAACGCTCCGCTCTTGCCCACATAGAGGGCCAGCATCCAGGTGGCCGCGACCCACAGCGCGAGATGCACCGCGGAACCGAAGGCGAGCCAGGTATAGCCGGGCTGCACTCGGCGCGGGGCCCGTCGAAGGATCACCGCCGACGCGATCCAGGCCAGGAGGAGTCCGGCGGGTATCTCCAGCGCGCCCCACCAGCCGATACCGCCGTGATGATCGCCCGTGGTGCGCGCGATGGCGTCGCCCACCGCCGACCCGGCCACCGTGACGATGAAACCGAGCACCATCGGCAGTCCTGCCGTGACGGCCAGGACGAGTGCCCGCAGGTACTTCGCCGGGCCGGGCCGGTCGCGCTCGATGCCGTAGATGCGGTTCGCTCCGCGCTCGACCTGCCCCATGGCCGAAGCAAGGTTCAGCACGGCGAAGGCCAGCCCGAGCCAGAGCGCCACCGCGCTCCACACATCGCTGTCGGCGGTGCGCCGCGTACCGTCGAACGCCTTCTCCACGACCTCGGTGCTGGCGCCCGGCACGATCCGGGCCAGGGTCATCTCCACCACCCGGCCCACGCTCTCGGTGTGCACGCTGGTCGCCAGGCCCACGAACACGATCGTGAGGGGCACCAGCCCGAGCACCATCTGGAAGGCGAGAGCGCGGGCATTGGTGAAACCGTCCGCGTACCGGAACCGGGTGAAGGAGTCCAGCAGCAGTCGCACACCTCCGTAGTGGCGCAGCGCGGCGAAGGCTTCGTCACCGGAGAGTTCTTCTCCGATCATGTCCCGGGTCTGCGGGACGTGGACGGCGGTTCCCACAGCGGGGCTGCTCCTCCGGTAGGCAGGGCGTGACGGTCCTTCTCCGCATGCCCGCTCGGCCGCCGGCCACGCGATCCGGCACCACGTCCGCGCATGCGGGACGAACGCGATATCAACACTCGGCCGTTTCGGGGTAGTTGAGATGAACGTTCGACGTCCTGCACCAGCAGGCGAGCGCGGGAGCAGAGGCTGGAGAGGGAGTGCCGTGATGGAGATGGTGATGTCATCCCCGGTGATGGCGCGCGGGGACGGGCTGGACAGTCCGGCTGAATGGGCGGGGTTCGTCGGGATCCTCGTGCTGTATCTGGTGATCGGCTACGGGCTGGAGTTGCGGTCGAAACGCCGCCGGGGGGCACGACAGCCGGCGAAGGCAGCTGCGAAGGGGCTGTTCGTCGAGCGGGGCAACGACCCCGGGCAGTCCTTGGCCAGCCGCATGATCATGCTGGCGGGCGGCCTGGCGGCAGGTATCACCGGCTTCCTCACCCGAGGAGCGCCGACCGCGGTCCAGGTCGTGGCGGTGGGCGTGGTCGCAGTCGTGGGGATCTTCGTGTGGGCGTACTTCGACCATCGCACGGAGCCGAGGGAGGAGGCGTGATCAGGAGACTCCGTCGGGGAGGCCGAGCCTCGACCGCTCCTTTCGCGCAGGGAGCGAATCCTGACGTCGTGACCGGTGGCCCGGTCGGCGGTTGGGTCCCCGCCAGGGCGCAGCAGGTGACGTGGACAGCGCCGCACGTAGCGGGCACCGAGAGGAATGAGGAGGTCCCCACATGGTGCTGACCGCTGACGGTCGAGGGAGGTGGATCCCCGACGGAACCGCGGGGTCCGTCGTCGCGATCCTGATCCTGGTGGGCGTCATCATCATGTTCGGCTACGGAATCTGGAACAAGAGGAGGAAGAAGGGGTGACCCCAGGGCCGTAGGCGTGATTCCCCGCGTCTGCGGCCTGGCGGGAGCAGCCCCGTCCGCAGGTGCATTGGTCCGTGCGGGGCAGCGATGATTCCCGCGGCCGGGGCTCGTCTATCTATGCGTCTGACCACACGCAGAAAGAGCGGCGCCAACGGCGAAGGGAAACGCAGATGCGCTCCATCACGGCCAGGATGTTCGTGACGTTGGACGGTGTAGTGCAGGGCCTCGGGCGTCCGGACGAGGACACCCGGGGCGGTTTCACGCACGGCGGCTGGGGCCCCCGGTACAACGACGAGGTGATGGGACGCGAGCTCGCCAAAGGGATGGCCGAGCCGGGCGACATGCTGTTCGGCCGCCGCACCTGGCAGGACTTCATCACCGCATGGGGAAATCCCACCGACGACAACCCGTTCACCAGGCACATGAACGCGGCCACCAAATACGTCGCTTCGAGAACGCTCGATGATGCCGACGCCTGGCAGAACAGCATCCTCCTGCGGGGAGACGCCGCCGCGACGGTGGCCGAGCTCAAAGCCCGGCCGGGCAGGGATCTGTCGATCAACGGAAGCGCGTCACTGGTACGCAGCCTGCACGCCGCCGGCCTCATCGACTACTACACCCTGCTCATCCATCCGCTGACCCTGGGCAGCGGCACTCGCCTGTTCGAAGGCCCTTCCCCGCTGACCGAGTTCGACCTCACGGGAAGTGTCACCACGAGCAAAGGCGTGATCATCGCGCACTACGCCCGCCGGTGAATGAGCACTGAGCCAAGGCCGCGGCCCCAAGGCCTCGCCGAAGGCCCGCCCACCGCATCACCTCGACCATTGGCGACCGGGACTGCATCAAGTAGCCCCGGCAACAACGTACTTGGTAGGCGCCCAGAGACGGACCGACTCATCCGGCGGCCACGGGTGCCCGGACAACCCCACTTTGTTGACCCCTTGTTGATCATGCTTTGTGCCGAGCGGGGCACACGTCGGTCCAAGGTTGTAACGACGAAGAGGAGACACCGTGCCCATACGGGAGACGAAGAGCCGCCCGGGCCACCCTGACGGGGCAGGTTTCCTGCGCGGGCTGCTGGTCACTTTCGCGCTGGTCGGATCCCTGATCTGCGCCTCCGCGCTGCTCTTCGTGCGCTTCGCCCACTGGGCCGGGAACCACCCACTGACAGCCGCCCTGCTCGCGATACCGGCCGTTGCGGTCCTCTACACGCTGCTGCGCGCGATGCCGCGGTTCCGTGAACTGCGCAGGGCCGCGCAGGGCGGGATGGCTCAGGCCGACCGCGAACTGGCCGCAGCACAAGAGGAGTTCGCCCGCATGCCCTGGCCCGACGACGTCCGCGAGCCGTCGCCGACGATCGGCCCCGAGGAACCCACGCTGCCCCTACCGCCCAGCGCCGCCCATGACGGCCGGACCGCCGTACTGCCCCCACTCGCCTTCGACTTCGCCGCCCTCGACCCCGACGGCTTCGAGGCGGCCATCGCCGCACTGTGCGAACGCGACGGCTGCTTCGACATCGAGGTCGTGGGAGGCGCCGGAGACCTCGGCGCCGACGTCCTGGCGACCGCACCCGACGGCCGACGCGTAGTCATCCAGTGCAAGCAGTACGGCCCAGCCCACAAGGTCGGTTCGCAGGATCTTCAGCGGTTCGGCGGCACCTGCTGGACGGTGCACGGCGCGCAACTCGCCGCCGTCGTGACGACCAGTGAATTCACGGCGCCCGCCGAAGAGTACGCGGCCGCCTGCGGTATCCGTTGCGTGGACGGGGCCTCACTCCATGCCTGGGCCGAAGGGTCGGGCCCGGCGCCGTGGGGTCCCGCGCGGGCCGACGAAGGGACCGTACCCCTCGAGGACCTTGCAGGTGTCGCGCTGGCGGAGGAGGCCTGACGGCGCAGGAGGCCGGGTCCCCTCCGTCACCGCATGAGCGGCCGCGGTCGGCAAAGACGCCGGGCGGAGCACGTCATGCAGCCGCATGGCGTAGAGGAAATGCGCGCTGGTGAAACCGATCGCGCAGCTTTTCAAGAGGACTCTGGGAGTGGGTGGTTCCGGCCGCGACGAGCTCCCCTCCACGGCCGACCACGCCCTGACCGTGGCGCCGATGCTGCGGGACTACGTCGGCGTCACGGGAGCACCCCTGGGAAGCGGTTCGCTCCGCTGACCCCACGGTTGCGGCCTGTGGTGAAGTGGCGGTCCGCGGCCCTAGGCCGATTCGCGGACGGTCAGTACCGGTTCCATCGCGGCGCGTGTCCCGCGCGGCAGGGATTTGCCCTGCAGCAGGCGGGTGAGCGCCTCGCAGACGGCTGCGCTGACCGCGGACATGTCGAAGTGCGTGGTGGTCAGCCGGGGTGTGAAGACGCCGCCCAGGGGGAAGTTCCCCGACCCGATCACGGCGATGTCCTCCGGCACGGACAGACCGCTCTCGCGCAGTACGTGGATCAGCATCAGGGCGTAGTCGTCGTCGAAAGCGTAGACAGCCGTGGGGCGTTCGCGAGAGCCGCGCCATCGGGCCGCGGCGAGGCGAAGCTCGTCCTGCCCGAACGAACACGGCACCGCCTCGACCACCGCGCCCGCCGCATCAGCCAGCTCGCGCACGCGCTCCAGACGCCGCTGCGCCAGCTGCCGCGAGGGGCCTTCGGGAACGAGGCACGCCAGACGCCTGTGCCCAGTGTCGAGCAGGTGGCGAGCCGCCGTCGCGGCGACGGCAGCATCGTGGAAGCCGAGCGCGGTGGCATCTCGACGACGAGGCGAATCGAGGAGCACGACGGTGTCGACGCCCGCGTTGCGCAGCACGCGTACGGCTTCCGGCGGGCAGGTGGCGGGGCCACCGATGACGGCGTCGGGCCGGTGCTCGGCCCAGGAGTGGGCAGCCTGTTCCGGCGCGACGGAACGGTCCGCGTCGATGAGTAGCCGCAGCCCACGCGCCGCCAGGTCGCGGGAGAGATTCTCGATGAGCTGGTCCACGGCGCGGCCGAGCGGCGCCCGTACGAGGGGCATCAGAATCAGGTGGGTGCGTCCGGCACGCAGGGCGCGGGCGGAGGCGTGCGGTGTGTAGCCCAGGCTGCGCACCGCATCGAGGACCCGGCGTCGGGTCTCCTCGGTGACGAGGCTGTTCCCGGGATCGTTCACCACCCTGGACACGGTCGCGCGCGACACACCGGCCAGGCGGGCGACGTCCGCGCTCGTCGGCTTCGCGGGCGGGGTCGAGGCGAGGGGTGTCGTTCCCTTCATCCGTACGCGTCTCCTCGGTGCGGGCCGATCCGTGGTGGCTGACCGGCCCAGGGTACGAGCAGGTGCGCGCGTGCCCTCACCCGCCTCCGGGGTTCGCGCAGGAGACGGGTGACGGGCGACGGGCGGCTCAGTGGGCCGGGGCGCAGGTCCGGCCGTGCCGCTTGTGCAGGAGACTGTCGAGGGAGCAGTAGGAGGCCTGCGGATAGTACGACCCCATCAGCCGCTGGGCGTCGGCCGGTTGGCTGTCGAGCGGCACGTTCTGGATCGCGCCGCGGAAGTGCTCGGCCGCGATGAGCTGCCGGAGCACGAGCAGGTGCGTGAGGTTCGGGTGGGCGGCGGAGACGGGCACGAAGGTGGCGCCGGGGATGCGGTCGACGGCGGCACGCTGCGCCTCGGTGCCGACGACGAAGGTGTACGTGCCGCCCTGCGCGACCTCGATCTGCTCGTCGTTGCGGCACCCCGTGTCCACGCCGCCGCCCGGGAGCGGATTGACGACGACCGGACCCGGCGGGGTGACCACGTTGTCACACAGCGACCAGAAGCGGACGTCGGCGCGGCGGGTGGGCCAGGGCTGCGGATGACCACCGCGAAGAGCGACCGGCGCCTTGCCGCGGACCACGAGCACCTGGCCCGCGGGCGGCGGGGTGAACCGCGCGGAGAGGTAGGCGGCGTCCGCGTTCGGATACTGCCCGGCTCCGGACTTGCGGCTGAACTCCACCACGGGCGCAGCGCCGCTGGTCCCCGCCGGGCGTGCGCTGCCGGTCTCCATCGCCCGCACCCGGTCGGTCGCGGGTGCCGGGCGCTCCGCCGTCTGCGGGGCCTGGGCGTCGGAGCACAGTGGCACGGCGACGTTCCGGCCGTCCTTCTCGAAGGTGACGTCCGGCAGTTGGACGGGCGCGGAGTCGAGATAGGTACGGAAGATGAGGGACCCGTCGGTCAGTTCCGCTGTGCCTGCGGGCGCCAGGGGC
The DNA here is from genome assembly GCF_010548525.1 of Streptomyces sp. SID14478. Lineage (GTDB taxonomy): Bacteria > Actinomycetota > Actinomycetes > Streptomycetales > Streptomycetaceae > Streptomyces. Next base: position 9,247 of record NZ_JAAGMG010001350.1, on the reverse strand, counting down.
AGCGTGTTGCGCTTGCCGGCGGCGGAGGCGTCGATGACTCGCACGGTGAAGTGACCGCCCGGTGCGGCCTTCTGCCGCCACGGGTTGGTGCTGCCGGGGTCGGGGTCGATGCGGTGGTCCACGAGCCCGGAGCTCACGCCGTCCGTGGTGAAGCTCGACGAGGTGGAGTCATAGACGTTGAGCGAGCTGTAACGGGCCTCGGGGTATTGGCCGTTGACGCGGATGGTGAGCCCGGCCTGCTTCTTGAACCGCATGATCCAGTAACGGGCCGCGGTCTCCGGATAGGCGGAGTTGTCGTAGCGGTAACCCCGCTCGCTCCAGCTGCACGCGGGGGCGATCGGGCCACTGACGGAGACAGTAGCGGCGGCCGGTCCCGGGGCTGCGGAGAGCGTCAGGGCACAGGCGGCCACCGCGCCAACAAGGCTTGTACGTAGTCGCATTGAGTCAGTAGAGCACTCAATGTACACGTGTACAATCCTTCCCGGTCGCAGAAGTCCGACGCAGCGCACGACGCCCCCCCAAGAACCCCTCCGCTGACAGTGGCGATGTTCTGCGCGCCGAATGATGCGACAACATCCCCGGCCGCCCGCGCCTCACTCGTATTTCAGCACCGGCCGGCTGGACCTCCGTACGTACACGGCACCCGCATTCGATTTGCTCCCCGACGCCACCCACCTCACGAGTGACACGACGCGTGGCCAGGGCATGCGCGGGCATCGGAGCGGAACAGCCGGGTGCCCAGCACCCGCCGCAGCCACGAGATCCGGCTGCACCGAACGGCACTTGGTGGTCCACCAGTGAGGAGAGGAACTCGCATGCACCTTGAGAGCCAGTCCCATTCACCGGCCGCCCTGGAGGCACTGGCACTTCTGCGCGGCTCCCTTTGTGATGGATACACCCCCGCATCCGATGCCCAACTCCGCGCAGCGGTGGAACATTTGAGAAGGTCCCAGGGGGACGACGCGTCCGCCCATGGCGCGCTGCTCTGGGCCATGACACACGCTGCGGAACTGGGCGTGGGTGTGGCAGCGCAGGCTTACGACCTGTCGCCCGACGCAGTGCTGGACCAGATCACCGTCGGCCTCAAGCGTGTTGACAGCATGGAGTAGGTGGAACGGCCGCCCCAGGAACAGCGGTGGAGCAACAGCCGTCGGGGGCCCCGGACCATCAAGGCCAGGGGCCCCCACGACCGCCGCTCCGGCACTGACCGGACATCGGTGGCGCCTGAAGCCGGGAGAGCGAGAAGGACAGCTCGGTCGTTCAGGGCTCAGCTCAGGCCCAGAGCCCCGGCGAGGGCACGCAGCGTCGGCAGCGGATCCGACGCGTGGTCGTCGCCGAGGACCTGTACGAGTACGTGGTCGGCCCCTGCCTCCAGGTGACGCCGTACGTGCGCGGCGACCGCCTCCGCGTCACCGATGGCGACCATGCGCTCCGCCAGCTTGTCCGAACCCCCGACGACCAGGTCCGACTCGTCGAACCCCTGACGCAGCCAGGAATTGCGGTAGTTGGGCAACTGCGAATACATGTGCAGGTGCTGATGCGCGTACCGCAGACCGGCCTCCCGGTCAGTGGTGAGGGCCACGGCCTGCTCACTGACGATCCACTTGTCGGGCCCCAACTGCCCCCGCGTGGCGGCGGTGTGCTCCGGAGTCACCAAGTAGGGATGGGCCCCGTCGGCAGCCTGCCCGGAGAGCTCGATCATCTTCGGCCCCAGCGCGGCCAGCAGACGGGCCGGACGCTCCCCGCCCGGCTCGATCGCATCCGGAACCGCGTCCATCGTCCGCAGGTACTCCCGCATGGTGCTCAGCGGTTTCGTGTAGGAACCTGCGTAGCTGTGCTCCACCAGCGGCGCGTGACTGACACCCAGACCCAGCACGAACCGCCCCGGGTACAGCGCCCCGAGCGTACGCGCGCCCGCTTCACTGGCCGGGGCACTGCGCGCGTGGATGTTGGCGATGCCGGTGCCGACCACCAGCCGCTCGGTGCCGCCCAGCAGAGCCGCGGCCTGGGTGAGGGACTCCTTGCCTCCGGCTTCGCCGTAGAACAGCGATCCGTAACCAAGACCCTCGATCTCACGGGCCCGGGCGAGCACGTCGCGGATGGGCCACTGGTCGCTCGTCCACCAGACGCCGACTGCAGAACTGAAGTTGATGTTCGCCATGCCTGGAGGCTACCTGCGCCGACCGGGGTGACGTTGATCCCCCAACGGGCCGAGTCCCCACCCGCGCACAATCCGTGCACCGCGCATTCGGGTCACCGGCGTGTGCGGCCCCAACTCCGGGGTATCCGGCGCCGCATGGACAGTGAACCGCGCCTGCGGCGGCACTCTTGGGGTTGGCGACTGATTCGTGGATTCGTCGTGGCGATCGGCTTCGTCTGCATGGTGGCGTTCGCCGTCGCGCTGGCGAAGGTCACTCTCGTACCGTCACCCTCGTCAGTGTCGCTGACGCACACCAACTTGCATCCTGGAAGTTCGATTCGACTGTACTTCGAGCAACCCGACTGGCGGGACACGATCAAGCAGGTCGGCGGGAACGTCGTGCTCGGCGTGCCCTTCGGCATCCTGCTTCCGGTGCTCTTCCCGCGTACGCGGGGCTTCGTCCGGGTGGTACTCATGACGGCGATCGTCATGCTCACCGTCGAGGTCGCCCAGGGTCTGATGGTCGCCGGCCGTGCATTCGACATCGATGACGTGATCCTCAACGCCGCCGGCGCCTTCTTCGGATATCTCGTGCTCGGCCGCAGGCTCGGCCGGTCCTTGCATCCGCGCCGCTCCCACTGGTGGCGCCCCCGCCCCGAGGAGGCGGACGAACCGGCTCCGGTCGACACCCCCGACAGCAGCCGGGAGCCGTGGAGTTGGGCCCGTCTCACGGGCAGCGTTCGCTCCGGCTCCGAAGCCAAGAGGACTGCCCCTCCGAAGAAGAGCCCCGCACCGGTGAAGAGGACACCGGCCGAGAAGCAGTCCGCGTCGACTTCCCCACGCAAGGGACTCCCCGCGCTGCTGCGGGCCAAGCGTCCCTGATCCCTACGGCCGGTCGGTCGCCCACAAGAGACACGGGCACTGGCCGGCCGAACGTTGTTCTTGCGGGGCCCGGTGGCCACTGAAGGCCACCGGGCCCCGCGCATTCGGCGACGGCCCGCCTGGCGCACGCAGCTCGAACTCCTGCGCCCGGTCGGGGCCTTCGACTCGCCATGCGACGGCCGCCTCCGCCGCCCCTCCCCCTTCGGCGGTCCGGTGCACGCATCCGCGCCAATGCCTCTCCCTCAGGCTCCCGACGTCGGCTGACTGCCTACGCGCGCTCACCCGGCTGCCGCCACGTCGGACGGGCGGAACACTCTCTTCTCCTCGGCACCGCGGCGACCGGTGACGCACAACGGAGCAGATCGAGCGCCTCCATGGCACGGCGCCTCTTCGCCCCGATACCGGATCACACCAGTAGGAGTGGTTTCGTCCCCGAAAGGATGCACTTCAGCTGTATCGAGGGCCTTGACGCCGAAAAGATCGACAGAGTCTGCCGAGCAACCACACGCCTCTCATGGCCTTTTGGCCCAGTGAAAGGAAACGGGACATGAAGTACCGCATGCGTCTCGCCGGCGGCCTCGTCGCGGCATCGGCGCTCCTCGGCTCCGGCTTCGTGACGGCATCCGCCGCATCCGCCGCCTCCGCCGTCTCGGCCGTCTCGGCTGCCCCCGCGGCGTCCGCACAGAACACGGCCCCGGCCTGCGTCAAACGGGACGTCATCAAGCACAGGAAGTACGTGAAGGTCACCAACAACTGCAGCGAGGCGATGCACGTGAAGGTCGTCATCGACTGGGGCAACGACTCGCCATGCCTCACCTACCAGCCCGGTGAGCAGTGGGAATGGAACTGGGGCCGCGGCTCCTACGGCAAGGTCGTCACCTGCTGACCTGATCGGTTGGGCCCGATTCCCTTCGGCAGCGACGACACGCACCCGCTGTCGGACGCTGCCGAGGGATGGCTCGCATGCGGGCCGGTCCGCCGACGGGGTGCTCGGCCAGGAATGACCCGTGGCTCAGCCGAAGCGACCTCGGCCTTGATCCTCGGAAGATGGCCCCTGCGCCGTCTCCGTGAGCGGAACTGCCGAACGCGGCTCCCTCAATGGCGCCTTCCTGCACCCGTTTCGGACCGACTGACTGCCCACGGGCACGGGCGAGTGCGCTGAAGTGGTCCACGACGGAAACGAGTCGGTCGCGCCGGACCGGTCCCCGACTACGGGCGGAAGCCGTCGATCGCAAGGTCCATGAGGCGGTCGGCCTGGGCGGCACCCTCCGGGCCGTCCGGCGTACGCCACAGGCAGCTGAGCAGCATGATGACGTCGACGGGGTCGATGTCGGGGCGCACCTCGCCGGCCTCGACGCAGGCGTCGAGGAGACGCTGGACGGCAGCAGTGACGGGAGGCCAGGAGGCGCTGATGACGTCCTTGGCGGCGGCGGAGTGCAGCGCCTCACCGAGGCCGTGCTTGATGCGCACGTAGCCGGTCAGGGTGGTGAACCAGCTGCGCAGCGCGTCCAGCGGGGGGTGGGCGGCGAGAACTTCGGTGACGGTGGCGGTGAGCCGGTCGATGCCCTGCTGGTGGACCTCGAGGAGCAGTGCTTCGCGGGTGGGGAAGTGCCGGTAGAGGGTTCCCGGGCCGACGCCCGCGCGCTTGGCGATCGCGTTGAGCGAGACGTCGGGGGACTCGGCCAGCGCCTCGTGCGCGACCTGGAGGATCATCTCCCGGTTCTTCTGGGCGTCGGCACGCTGCCGCGCGAGCTCGGGCATAAGTCCTCCTGTCGGTGGCGGGCTGCGGAGATCTGGCCCCGGTTGCGATACGGAGACCTCTCCGTTACGGTCGAAGAGTCAGCCGGAGAGTTCTCCGGTTTCCGTCATCCTCATTGTAGGAGATCTTCCGTGCGTTACATCAAGCTCGGCCGCACCGGCCTCGACATCTCTCCCGTGGCCGTCGGCGCCATGACCTACGGCGAGCCCGACCGCGGCCACCCCGTCTGGTCCCTCGACGAGGAGGCCAGCCGCCCGCTGATCAAGCACGCCCTTGAGTCGGGCATCAATTTCTTCGACACCGCGAACATGTACTCCTACGGCTCGTCCGAGGAGATCCTGGGCCGCGCCCTCAAGGACTACGCGGACCGCGACGACGTCGTCATCACCACGAAGGTCCGCCACACCATGCGGCCGGGGCGTCCGAACGGCGGCGGCCTGTCCCGCAAGGCGATCATGTCCGAGATCGACGCCAGCCTGCGCCGCCTGGGCACCGACTACGTCGACGTCTACATGATCCACCGCCTCGACAACGCGACCCCGCTGGAGGAGACCCTCGAAGCACTGAACGACGTGGTGAAGGCCGGCAAGGCCCGCTACCTCGGCGCCTCCTCCATGCACGCCTGGCAGTTCGCCAAGGCCCTGCACCTCCAGGAGCGCAACGGCTGGGCCCGCTTCGCGACCATGCAGGACCACTACAACCTCCTCGCCCGCGAGGAGGAGCGCGAAATGCTGCCTCTGTGCGCCGACGAAGGCGTGGCCACCATGGTCTGGAGCCCGCTCGCCCGCGGCCGCCTCGCCCGCCCCTTCGACGAGGCGAACTCCGGCGCCCGCGCGGCCACCGACGGAGGCTTCGCCGACATGCTCTACAAGGCCAACGCCGACAGCGACCGCCTCATCATCGACGAGGTCGGCGCCGTCGCGGAGGCCCACGGCGTCTCCCGCGCCCAGGTCGCGCTCGCCTGGCTGCGCCGCAATCCCGTCGTCGCGGCTCCGCTCGTCGGCGCCCGCACCATCCAGCAGATCGACGACGCGGTGGCCTCCCTCGACCTCGACCTCACGGACGACGAGGCCCGCCGTCTGGAGGCCCCTTACACCCCCCGCCACGATTTCCAGGGCGTCTCCGACGAACGCGAACTCGAGCGCATCAAGGCCTCCATCCCCGGCTACGCCAACACCTGAGCCATCGCCCCGCGCGACGCCACGCCCCACCATCACCGGAGAAATCGACATGAACACACCCGTAGGCCGCCTGGGATCCGTCTCCCTGGACTGCGACGATCCACGGACCCTCGCGGCCTTCTGGGCGGCCACCTTGGGCGGCGAGATCACCGTCGAGTCCGACGCCGTCTGCGCGGTCGAGCTGGGCTCGCTTCTCCTGGTCACCGTCCGCGTCCCGGACCACCGACCGCCGCAGTGGCCGAACGGTCTGCCGAAGCAGTTCCACCTCGATGTGGCCGTCACCGACCTCGACGAGGCCGAACGCCGCACGCTAGCCGCCGGTGCGACCAAGGCCACCGAGCAGCCCAACCCGGACCGCTGGCGCGTACTCCTCGACCCGGCCGGCCACCCGTTCTGCCTCACCACGCTCATCCCGGCCTAGAAGCACCGGCCTTCGCTTCCGACTGTCAAGGAGGACCTGAATCATGGCCGAGGTACTGGTTACGGGCGGCACGGGGTACATCGGCAGCTGGTGCATCCTGGCCCTGCTGAACGCGGGCCACTCGGTACGCACGACGGTCCGCAGCCTGTCACGTGAGCCGGAGCTGCGTGCGATGCTGCAACACGGTGGAGCCGCACCCGACGCGCCTCTGCGCGTGGTGGCCGCGGACCTGACCCGGGACGCGGGCTGGGCCGAGGCGGTGCAGGGGTGCGACGCCGTGCTGCACGTCGCCTCACCGACCCTGACCAGCACGCCGCGATCGGACGACGAGATGGTCACGCCGGCTCGCGACGGCGTCCTGCGTGTCCTGCGGGCGTCCCAGGACGCCGGCGTCCGACGAGTGGTCCTGACCTCGGCGATCGGCGCCGTCGCCTACGGCCACCCCGACCGTGACACCCCGTTCACCGAGGACGACTGGACCGACGTCGAGGCCGGCATCGAGCCGTACCAGAAGTCCAAGACCCTCGCGGAGCGCGCCGCTTGGGACTTCATCAGCACCCAGGGCAACGGCCTGGAGCTGGCCACGGTGAACCCGACCGGTGTCCTCGGCCCGGTACTGGGACCCGACTTCTCCCCGTCCCTCGGGCTGATCCAGCACATGCTGGACGGCTCGATGCCCGTCTCCCTGAAGTTCGCCTCCGGCTACGTGGATGTGCGCGATGTTGCCGACCTGCACCTGCGTGCCATGACCGAACCGGCCGCCGCCGGGCAACGGTTCATCGCCACATCGGGGCGGAGCCTGTGGGTCCGCGAAGTCGCGCGGATCCTCCACCAACGCCTCGGGGTACGGGCGCAGCACGTCCCCACCCGGGAGATGCCGGTCTGGGCGGCCCGCGGCCTGTCGCTGATCAAGCCCGAACTGCGCCCCCTCCGCGCGCTCCTCGGCAAGAATCTCGACGCCACCTCGGAAAAGGCCCAGCGCCTCCTCGACTGGCATCCTCGCCCCATCGCGGACACCATCGCCGAGACCGCCGACAGCCTCCCGGCGCTCAACGTCACCGCCGAAGCTGAGCGTCCCAGCGTCTGAGGCGGCTCCGTGTGCGGATGCGGCGCCCTTGAGAACATCCCCATCCCCGCGCCTCCCCGGGTAGGAACGCTCTACGAGCGGACAACGTGAGCCAGAGGTTCGACACCGACGGGTGCGGGCGCCACCGCCCGCCGCGCACGCCGGCCGCAAGGCCCCACCTGCGCTGACACAACCTCCAAATGCACTATCGCAGTTGCCTCCGCCTTTGAGGGATCAGCCAATCATTCGCCAGGCATCTATGGATTTTGCCCTGGCAGATGCAAGATGAAGGGTGTTGTTCGGGGAGCGGATATCAGCGCCCCGGCCAGGTCCAGGCCCCGAGGCGAGGTCCCCCCATGGTCATGCGCACCTACGACGGCAGCGCCGGCGACGTCGACTACGCCGGCATCGGCGCCGGCTACTCCTCCTACCGCCGCCCCGACGAACGCATCGCCCGCGCCATCGCCCTGGCGCTCGGCGACGCCCGCGAGGTCCTCAACGTCGGCGCGGGCACGGGCTCCTACGAGAACCCCGGCCACACCATCACCGCGGTCGAACCGTCCCTCGCCATGCGCGCCCAGCGTCCGGCGCAGCTCGCCACCGCCATCGACGCCGTGGCCGAGGACCTCCCCTTCGCGGACGGCCAGTTCGACGCGTCCATGGCCCTCTTCAGCGTGCATCAGTGGTCCGACGCAGAGGCCGGCCTGCGTGAGATGCGTCGCGTGACCCGCGGCCCGGTCGCCGTCCTCACCTGCGACCCGACGCTGGTCCGCGACTTCTGGCTCTACGACTACGCGCCCGACGTCCTGGACACCGAGGCCCGCCGCTACCCACGCCTGAACACATTGGCCGAGGCGCTCGGCGGCACCGTCACCGTCGAGCCCGTCCCCATCCCCCTGGACTGCACCGACGGCTTCAACGAGGCGTACTACGGTCGGCCCGAGATGCTGCTCGACCCGGCTGCCCGACAAGCCTGCTCGGCCTGGAGCTTCATCGGCGATCAGGCCCGCCAGGAGTTCGACACCTCGCTGCGCCGCGCCCTCGGCTCCGGCGCCTGGGACGAGGCCTTCGGCCCCCTGCGCCACCGGCCGACCTACAACGGATCCCTCGTCCTCCTGCGCGCCACCCCCTGACCGGACGACGGCGCACGGCACCGCAGAAAGGGGCTCGCCCGGTGGACCCGCTCGCACGCCGCAAGATGATCGCGCACGTCCGACTGGAGCGGCAGCGGCTCCTGTCCGAGCACGCGGAAGCGACCCGGACCACCATCGAGATGCTGCGTGCCAGCACGGCCAACGACGATGATCCGCACGCGGTCCCGTACCTCAACCTCGCCTACCTACTGGGCACCAGGAACACCTACGGCGACGACAAGCTGATGGCCCTTGCGCTATCGGTGGCGAACTGGGCGACCACCGCCATCAACGACCTCGCGCACCACACCGGCAGGACGCCCCAGCAAGTCCTCGACCAGTACGAGACCGACGTCATCGCCGATCAAGAGGACCTCCCCTGATGCCACCGAGCCACTCCGCGAAAGCCGGCTGAACCCGCACCGGCGGGCCCCGGTCCCGTAGAAAGGAGGCAGCGCCCCCATGCCCGATACCCGGACCGCTCCCGCACAGCCGACACCCCTGCGCGGTCGGCCGAGACGCTCCGACGCCGAGGACAACCGCGCCCGCATCATCGAGGTCGCGAGTACCGCCTTCACCGACGACCCCGACACGACCCTCCAGTCGATCGCGAAAGCAGCGGGCGTAGGCCAGGGGACCAGGTACCGGCACTTCCCCAACCGCGA
>NZ_JAAGMG010001314.1 GCF_010548525.1 Streptomyces sp. SID14478 | reverse complement strand
ATCGCCGGCCTGCACCAGCGGGCGCACGCGCTCGCCGGGCGCGCACTGGTGGTGGCGGCGTCCCGCGCGGACACGGCCACGGCGATCCTGGCGGCCCGGCGCATGGAGTACCACGCCGAGGCCGGGCGGCCGGTGGCCGCCTAGTCAGGTCCTCGGCCCAGAAATGCGATCAGGCCCCCCGCACGCCTTTGTGCGGGGGGCCTGTTCAGGTCCGGTCAGCCGAGGCGGCGCACCAGGTTGCGGTACTCGTCCCACAGCTCCTTCGGCGTGTGATCGCCGAAGGTGTTGAGGTGCTCGGGCACCAGCGCTGCCTCCTCGCGCCAGACCTCCTTGTCGACGGTGAGCAGGAACTCCAGGTCCGCGTCGGCCAATTGGAGGCCGTCCGTGTCCAGGGACTCCTTGGTCGGGAGAATGCCGATCGGGGTCTCGACACCGTCCGCCCGACCGTCGAGGCGGTCGACGATCCACTTCAGGACGCGGCTGTTCTCACCGAACCCGGGCCACACGAAGCGCCCGTTCGCGTCCTTGCGGAACCAGTTGACGTAGTAGATCTTCGGGAGCTCGGCGGGGTCCTTGCCCGCGCCGACCTTCACCCAGTGGGCCATGTAGTCGCCCATGTTGTAGCCGCAGAACGGGAGCATCGCGAACGGGTCGCGGCGCAGTTCGCCGACCTTGCCCTCGGCCGCGGCCGTCTTCTCGCTCGCCACGTTGGCGCCGAGGAAGACCCCGTGGTTCCAGTCGAAGGACTCGGTGACCAGCGGGACCGCTGAGGCACGCCGCCCGCCGAAGAGGATCGCCGAGATCGGCACGCCCTTGGGGTCCTCCCACTCGGGCGCGATGATCGGGCACTGGGACGCCGGGACGGTGAAGCGGGCGTTCGGGTGCGCGGCCGGGGTGCCGGACGCGGGCGTCCAGTCGTTGCCCTTCCAGTCGGTGAGGTGCGCCGGGGTCTCCTCGGTCATCCCCTCCCACCAGATGTCGTTGTCGTCGGTGAGCGCGACGTTGGTGAAGACGGAGTTGCCCCAGAGGGTCTTCATCGCATTGGCGTTGGTGTGCTCGCCCGTGCCGGGCGCGACGCCGAAGAAGCCGGCCTCGGGGTTGATCGCGTAGAGGCGGCCGTCCTCGCCGAACCGCATCCAGGCGATGTCGTCGCCGATCGTCTCGACGGTCCAGCCGGAGATCGTGGGCTCCAGCATGGCGAGGTTGGTCTTGCCGCACGCGGACGGGAAGGCCGCGGCGACGTACTTCGCCTCCCCCTGCGGCGGGGTCAGCTTGAGGATCAGCATGTGCTCGGCGAGCCAGCCCTCGTCGCGCGCCATGACGGACGCGATGCGCAGCGCGTAGCACTTCTTGCCGAGCAGGGCGTTGCCGCCGTAGCCCGAGCCGTACGACCAGATCTCGCGGTCCTCGGGGAAGTGCGAGATGTACTTGGTGCTGTTGCACGGCCAGGGGACGTCCCGGTCGTCCGGTCCCAGCGGGGCGCCCAGGGTGTGGACCGCCTTCACGAAGAAGCCGTCCTCGCCGAGCTCGTCCAGGACCGGCTGGCCCATCCGGGTCATCGTGCGCATGGAGACGGCGACGTACGCCGAATCGGTGATCTCGACGCCGATCGCGGACAGCGGCGAGCCCAGCGGACCCATGCAGAACGGGACGACGTACATCGTGCGGCCCCGCATCGAGCCGCGGAAGATCCCCCCGTTGCCCTCGTTGCCCCGGAAGATCTCCCGCATCTCGGCGGGCGCCTTCCAGTGGTTGGTCGGGCCCGCGTCCGCTTCCTTCTCGGAGCAGATGAACGTCCGGTCCTCGACCCGCGCGACATCGGTCGGGTCGGACGCCGCGTAGTACGAGTGCGGGCGCTTGATCGGGTCGAGCTTCTTGAACGTTCCCTTGATGACGAGCTCTTCGGCGAGCCGCTCGTACTCGGCCTCGGAGCCGTCACACCAGACCACACTGTCCGGCTGCGTGAGTTCGGCGATCTCGTTGACCCACGAGATCAGTTCCTTGTGGTTGGTCGGGAGGGTGCCCAGGGCGGGAGCCGCGATGTCGCGCGCCACGATCGCTCCTAAATGAGGGTGTTGAGTTGGGTGCCCCGTGGGGGCCGCGACCCGGACGCTGCGCCTCCCGTTCCACTGGATCCCAGTGAGCGCTCATCCGGTGCCGACCGCACTCATTTGATCATCCGACCGTTTCGCCCATCTGTCCAGAGGGCCTCACACCTGAGCGGGCGTGAGCATCGCCACTCGGATCGGGAGTCGGGGATCACCGGACGGGACCACAGGACAGGCCGGAGGTCCGGGCCGGAAGTCAGGGATCAGCACGTCGGGTTAACGCCGTGTGAGAACTGACGCTCTCCCTGTCCGGCACCTACGGTTCCGTAGGTACGATTCCCGGCATGAGCGTCGCCGCAGAGCAGCCTGTGCCCGAAGCCCCCCTCACAGATCCGGTCTCGCTGAAGCCGAGACTGCGCGGATGGCTGCACGCGGGCATGTTCCCGGCCGTGCTCATCGCCGGGATCTTCCTGACGGCGCTGGCCGACTCGACGCGTGGCCGCATCGCCTGCGGCATCTTCGTCCTGACGGCGTGCCTGCTGTTCGGCGTGAGCGCGCTCTACCACCGGGGCAACTGGGGCCCGCGCGCGGACGGCGTCCTGCGCCGGCTCGACCACGCGAACATCTTCCTGATCATCGCGGGCACGTACACGCCGCTGACGATGCTGCTGCTGCCCGACTCCAAGGGCGACGCGCTGATGTGGGGCATCTGGGTGGCGGCCGGGGCGGGCATCGCCTTCCGCGTCTTCTGGGTCGGCGCCCCGCGCTGGCTCTACACCCCCTGTTACATCGCGATGGGCTGGGCCGCGGTCTTCTTCCTGCCCGACTTCCTGCGCACCGGCGGCATCGCCGTCCTCGTCCTGGTCGTCGTGGGCGGGCTGCTCTACAGCGCGGGCGGCGTCATCTACGGCATCAAGCGCCCCAACCCCTCGCCCCGCTGGTTCGGCTTCCACGAGGTCTTCCACTCGCTGACCCTCGCGGCGTTCGTCGTGCACTACGTCGGCATCTCCCTGGTGGCCTACCAGCACGCCTGACGCTCACCACCACCCCCTCTCCTTCTGGCCGCGGCACACCAGCCGCGGCCTTTTTGCGTTTTCGATAGAGACTCTGGATTGACAGACACTAGGAACTGAGAGCTACTCTCATTTCATGGTTACTGTCACTCAGCAAGCGCAGACGCGTCCGGACCCCCGGCGCTGGTGGGCCCTCGGGGCCCTGGTCGCGAGCATGCTCGTGCTCGGTTTCGACATGACGATCCTCAATGTGGCGCTGCCGACGATCGCCGAGGACCTCGGCGCCACCACCGGTCAGCAGCAGTGGATGGCGGACGCGTACATCGTGGTGTTCGCCGCCCTGATGCTCCCCGCGGGACTGCTCGGCGACCGGTTCGGCCGGCGCCGGATGCTCATCGGCGGGCTCGGCATCTTCCTCGCCGCCTCCCTCGTGGGCGCCTTCGCCGGCGACGTCACCTGGGTCATCGTGGCCCGCGCCCTGATGGGCGTCGGCGGGGCGCTCGTGATGCCGCTCGCCATGTCCGTACTGCCCTCGCTGTTCCCGCGCGAGGAGCAGACCAAGGCCCTCGGCATGATCTCGGCGGGCTCCGCCCTCGGCATGCCGCTCGGCCCGATCATCGGCGGCTGGCTGCTCAACCACTTCTGGTGGGGCTCGGTCTTCGTCCTGAACGTGCCGATGGTCGCGATCGGCATCGCCGCCTGCCTGTTGCTGCTGCCCGAGAGCCGGGACCCGGCCGCGCCCAAGGTCGACATCGTCTCCACGGTGCTCACCGCGCTCGGTCTCGGCGCCCTCATCTACGCGATCATCGAAGGCCCCTCGAAGGGCTGGAGCGACGCCGTCGTCATCGGCGGATTCGTCGCGGCCGTCGTCCTGCTCGGCGCGCTCGTACTGCGCGAGCGGCGCAGCACCCGCCCCATGCTCGACCTCACGCTGCTGGGACACCGCGGCTTCCTCAGCAACACCCTCGCGGCGACGCTCGGCATGTTCGTCCTGTCGGGCCTGATGTTCCTGCTGCCGCAGTACCTGCAGGCCGTGCTCGGCACCGACTCGCTGGCCACCGGCATCCGGATGCTCCCGATGATGGGCGGCATGCTCGCCGCGGCGAAGCTGGCGCAGCCGCTGGTCGCGAAGTTCGGGGCGCGGTCGGTGATCGTCGTCGCGCTCGTGGTGCTGGCCTTCGCCTCGTTCCTCGGGGCGCGCACCACCGCCGACTCGGGGTACGGCTTCACTGCGCTGTGGCTGGCGATCGCCGGGGTCGGCGTCGCGTTCGCGATGATCCCCGCGATGGGCGGCGCCCTCGGCGCGCTCTCCAGGGACCAGGCGGGCCGCGGCTCCGGGCTGCTGAGCACGGTGCGCCAGACCGGCAGCGCGCTCGGTGTCGCCCTGCTCGGCGCCCTCGTCGCCGGCGCGTACACGAGCCGGCTCAGCACCACGGGCCTGCCGGACGCGGCCGCGGGCGCGGCCCGCGACTCGGTGATCGGCGCCCATGTGGTGGCGGGCAGGCTCGGCGACCACGCCCTCGCGGCGTCGGCGAACGCCGCGTACGTGCACGGCATGGACCTCGCGCTGGTCGTCATCGGCATCGTCGCGCTGGCCGCCGCCCTGCTCTCCGCGGCCCTGATGCCCGGCCGCCCGCAGTCGGCCGGGACGACGGCCTCGGCGCCGGAGGTAGCCCCGATCAGCGCGGATGCCTGACAATGAGCGCCATGGCCGCCTCAGCACAGAGCGCCGCGGAGCCCAAGGTCGGGCTCCGCGAGCGCAAGAAGATCAAGACCCGGATGGCGATCCGCGACGCGACGTACCGACTGATCATGGACCAGGGGTACGACGCGACGACGGTCGAGCAGATCGCCGAGGCCGCAGAGGTGTCGCCGTCCACCGTCTTCCGCTACTTCCCGACGAAGGAAGACATCGTCCTCACCGACGAGTTCGACCCGATCGTGGAGCGGGAGCTGCGCAAGCGGCCGGCCGACGAGTCGATCGTGGACTCCTTGCGGCACATCATCGACCACGCCATGAACCTCGCGCAGCACGGCGAGGACGCGGAGGTGTCCAAGCTGCGGATGCGCCTGCAGGTCGAGGTGCCCGCGGTGCGCTCGCGGATGATGGAGTCGATGTCGGTCACCGGCCAGATGATGTGCCGCGTCATCGCCGATCGCACCGGGCGCGACGAGGGCGACCTGGAGGTCAGGGCGTACGCGATGGGTCTGGTCGGTGCGCTGATGGAGGCCGCACGGTACTGGGCCGAGCACGACTACGAGGGCGAACTGCACGACTACGTGATGCGGGCGATGGACGCCGTGCAGCACGGGCTCTAGGACTCGCCTGTCCCGCGGACCCCGGGTCCGGGGGCCGGCGGGGCGGGGTCCGCGGACCCCGCCCCTGGATACCGCCCTCCCGGGGAACCGTCAGTCCCGCGCCGCGCCGAGGATCGCGCCCAGCCGGTCGACGTCCGTCACCGGGGCATCGCATACGAAGTGCCGGCACACATAGGCCGTCTCATGCCCGTCCACGCGCGGCCGGTCGGCGAGCAGCGGGAGTTCGTCGCTGCCCTCCGCGCCCGCCGCGACGACGGCGCCGGGCGCGGTCCCGGTGAGCGCGGCGTGGTGCATGCGCCCGC
>NZ_JAAGMG010001269.1 GCF_010548525.1 Streptomyces sp. SID14478 | reverse complement strand
CGAGCCGCACGGCGAGCCCGCCGACGCCCTCGCGGTCGACGACGCCGTCCCCGATGAGCCGCATCGCGCGGCCGACGACGTCGGCCCGCACGTTCCACGCTGCGGACCCCGGCACGGCGTCCGGCCGGCACCGCCTGCAGGCCCGGAAACCGGAGCTCTGCGCGGCGGCGGCCGAGGCGTAGTAGCGCACGTTCTGCCGCTTGGGGGTGACCGCGGGGCAGCTCGGGCGGCAGTAGATCCCGGTGGTCTGGACGGCGAAGAAGAACTCCCCGTCGAACCGGGCGTCCCGGCTGCGCACGGCCTGGTACCGCGTGTCCTCGTCGATCATCACGCTCCCCAGTGTGCGCCTGCGTTCCGCTCGGAGCTGGCGGGAATCGGACATGGCGCTGCCGACTGGGGTTCGCGGCCGCCCTCGGGTCCGGCGGGGGCTGATCGCGCGGTTCCCCGCGCCCCTGGAAGGCCTGCGGCTTCGCCGCTGGGCCTTCATCGGGGAAATGCGGCGCGCGGCGCCTGCATTTCCGGGGCGCGGGGAACTGCGCGATCAACCACGACGGCGCGGTACCCGCCGACGAACCGGCACCGCCCCCTACATATGGCGCCCCCGCTTGGCCTCCATGGCGGCCCGGCCCTGGGCCCCGCGCTGCTTCCAGACCTTGCGCATCTCGTCGCGCAGCCGGGCATCCGTCCGCGCGGCCAACCGCCGGTTCTCCCGCAGCAGCTTGCGGTAGCTGTCGAGGCGGCGCTGGTGGAGGGCCCCGGAGTCGAGCGCGGCGAGCACCGCGCAGCCGGGCTCCACGGTGTGCGCGCAGTCCTGGAACCGGCAGTCCCGCGCCAGCTCGGCGATCTCCGCGAACACCTGGCCGACGCCCGCCTCGGCGTCGTAGAGGCCGACGCCGCGCAGACCCGGCGTGTCGATGAGGACACCGCCGCCGGGCAGCGCGAACAGGTTCCGGGTCGTCGTGGTGTGCCGGCCCTTGCCGTCGGCGTCCCGGACGTCCTGGACGTCCATCACGTCGGTGCCGAGCAGCGCGTTGGCGAGGGTCGACTTCCCGGCGCCGGACTGGCCGAGCAGCACGGAGGTGCCGCCCGCGACGACGGACCGCAGGATGTCGGTGCCGTCGCCTTCGTGGGCGCTGACGGGCAGCACCTGGACGCCGGGCGCGGTGGTCTCCACGTCGGAGACCAGGTAGCCGAGTCCGACGGGGTCGGGCACGAGGTCCGCCTTGGTGAGCACGACGAGCGGCTGCGCGCCGGACTCCCAGGCCAGGGCCAGGAACCGCTCGATGCGGCCCAGGTCGAGCTCCGCGGCCAGGGACACCGCGATGATCGCGTGGTCCACGTTCGCGGCGAGGATCTGCCCCTCGGACCGCTTGGACGAGGTGGAGCGCACGAATGCGGTGCGGCGCGGCAGATACGCCTGGACGTAGCGGGGGTCGGCGCCTTCCGGGTCGACCGCGGCCCAGTCGCCGGTGCAGACGACCTTCATGGGGTCGCGCGGGACGACGAACTCGGTGTCGGCGCGCACGGTCCCGTCGGGCGTGACGAGGTCGCACTGCCCGCGGTCGACGCGCAGCACCCGGCCGGGCACGAGGCCGCGCTCGGCGTACGGGGCGAACGCGTCGGCCCAGTGGGTGTCCCAGCCGTACGGGGCGAGGACGGACAGATCAGAACTGGAGGACAAGGGGTGACCCTTCGAAGGGCGGCCCCGGCACAGGGAAAGGAGCGGATCGGCTCAGCCGGCGGCCACGGAGGTGGACTTGACGAACTTCCGGATGCGGGCAACGCCCAGCTCGACGACAGTCATCGGTCGACACCTCCAACAGAACTCACGCGGGTCACGGCGACACGTGGTCGCCCGGTGGACGCAGCAGACGCTACGCGCACCGCCCCGCCCACGCCAACCGTTTTTCCGAGCATCCCGCTCGCTTCCGGTGAGGAGGGGCGGGCTCCAGCGGGCAGAACACACGAGGATCAGTAGCCGTCGAGACACGCAGGGATCAGTAGCCGTCTAGCGGCGACGGGACGCGCCGGGAGTTCGCTCCCACCTGGACGTCGGTGCCGCCGAGCACGGTGTTCGCGGAGCGCAGGGACTGCTTCTCGCCACCCAGGCGGTTCATCAGGGCCTGTATCTGGTCGCCCCAGGTGTCGTGCGCGGTCTTCAGGGCGCCCGAGGTGAGCCATCCGTGCTCGTCCTTCGGACCGAACTCCTTGACCGCGGCGCCGGTGGCCTCGTCCGCCAGATCGCCCGCCCTGCGCGTGCCCGGTTCGATGGTCTCCTCGATGGACTTGGCGGCCTTCTTCTTCTCTGCCGGTGTGGAGGCGAGGTACGGGCCCCGTGGCGGGCCGCTGCTCGTTCCGCCTCGGCCCGGGTCCGTCGGAACGTGATTCAGCCGCATCCCCTCGTCGCTCATCGTGCGCTGCCTCCCCTGGATCAGATACCTGTGTTCCTTGTGCTCTCTGTGCTCTCTGTGCTCTCTGTGCTCTCTGTGTTGCCCGACGTCAGCGGCAGGACAGTGCCGTGCGCGCCGCGTCGTCGAACGCCTTGCTGAACCCTGCCGCGTCCGGCAGATGCGTCGCCGCACGCTCGGCGGCGCCGAAGTACCTGAGGTCGTAGGCGAGGACGGTCTCCTTGCCGTCGCACCGGGCACGCGTGAAGTCGCGCCCCTTTAGGGCTGCGACGAGGGCCGGGTCGCTGACGACCGCGAGGTGCGCGAAGGCGCCCTTCTCCTCGCCCTCGAAGGTGAGGTCGCAGTACAGGCCCTGTCGGAGCGTCCCGGTGACCTGTTCGTCGATCCGTCGGCCCTGGGGGCTTTGCGCGCCGGGAAGCCTGAATCCGTTGATGCCGCACACCGCGTCGAGGTCCGTCGCGCCGGCGGTCGAGGGAGCGGAGGAACGGGTGGCGCCGTCGGCGTGACCCGATGCGGTGCAGTCCGTCGAGTCGGCGCGCGCACGGGCGGCCGAGGTCAGCAGGCGGCGCATGCCGTCGGCGTCACCCCGCGCACTCTTCCCGATGACGGCGGCGCGCAGGGCGGGGCTGGTGCCGCTTGCGGTCGCGGCGTTCTCGCAGGCCGTCGGCAGCAGGGCCCAGCCGCCGTAGGCGTCGTACGCGCCGTGCGTCCCGCCGGACAGGACGTGTCGGGCACCCGAGATCTCCCACGCACCCTTGGAGAACGGGAAGCCGGACGGCTCCGCCTCGGCGCGCAGGTTCAACTTCTTGGTCCGACCGGGCAGCCAGCTCTCCACCTCGACGGTGCAGCTGGAGGCGGAGTCCTCGGAGGCCGACACCCGGCCGATGCCGCCGCCCAGGGCGGCTCCGGCCTCCTGCGGGCTCGCCCAACCGTGGCAGATCCGCCCGGAGTTGAGGACGTTCGTGTTGAAGTACGTGAATGCCCCGCCCAGCAGAACGACCGCGGCCGCCGCAGCGGTGACCCGGACGCGGCGCCGCCGAGAACGTCCGCGGGGAGCCTCCTGCGCAGCCGGCGCATCGAGGGAATGTGTCTCCTGCCGCTTCAACGTCCCTTACTCCCACCCCAGATAGACGGCCGCGTCACCGCGCGAGGTCCCGTACGACTGCTTCGCCTCGTCCCGCATCGCCTGCCATGCGTCCCAGTCCGGGTCGTGCCGGGAGTTGTTCTCGTCGTCGACGTCCACGCCGCGGTCCGCGGCCCACTGGTCGATCATGTCGTAGGTGCTGTTGATGCCGGACGAGTAGTGGTCGGAGTTCTGCTCCTGGGCCTGCGAACCGGCCGCGTCCGCCACGTCCTTGGCCCACTCGTACGTACCCGCGTCGATGAGGCGCTGTGCCGTGTCCCCGAGGACGGGCAGGCCGGTGACGGGGGCGCCCGCCCCGTGGTAGGCGTACTTGGCCATGTCGTTGGCGGCGCTGATCCTGCCGTCGCGCTCGTCGAGGATCACGTCGGAGCCGATGGAGTTCATCGCGCCGGTCACGGCGCCGAGGTCACGGGCCGGGTTCTTCCAGGCGTCGTTGCCGCTGCCCGCGGATTCCGGGGCGCGGGTCATCTGGTCCATGGCGTACTGCCGTTGGGTGTCCTGGAGGAGTGCGTAGGTCTGGTCGTCGGCGCAGACGCCGCGCATGACCCGCAGGAGGCTGTCCTTGCCCACGGTGATGCCGGCGTCGTCGCCGTCCGTCCAGATGCCGTCCTTGCCGTGCGGGCTGCCGTACTTGGTGCCGTTCTCGGCGAGGATGTCGTGGTTGTCCATCGCGTAGTCGGCGAGCGCGTGGCCGAGCGGCTTGCGGAGGTTGGCGTGGACGTCTTCGCCGCCCGCGCCGTCGTCCAGGACCTCGATCGTGCTCTGCATGACACGGGCCTGCGCGGCGGTGTGCGGCCCGGGTTTCCCGCCCGACTCGCCCTCGCCGAGCGGTTCGTGGCCGGTGGCCGCCGCCTCCAGCGCCCTGCCGAGGCCCGTCCGGCCGGTCGGGTCGTCGAGGTCGGTGACGCCGTAGCCGGTGAGGGTGTTCTTCGGCCACTCGCGGGCGCCGTCGCCGCTGCCCGCCAAGTACTTCAGGTGATCGTTGCCGACGTGGTCGGCGCCCGAGCCGTTGCCGGCCGGGTCGAGGAACGCGGTCGCCGCGTCCGGGTTGCGGCTCATCAGGTCCAGGACTCCGTCGACGGCGTCCGTCTCGATGCCGTCGTGGCCGGGGCCCCACTTGGTGAAGATGCCCGGGTGGTCCTTCTCGGCCTTGATGGTCTGGTCGCCGAGGTCGTACAGGAACTGGTCGTCGAAGTCCTGGTCCGCGTGCTGCATGAGGCTGACGTAGGACTGGTAGCCGTACTGGGGATTGGTGCGGGGGCCGAAGTTCTTCGTGCCCTCTTTCTTCATCCCCTCCGTCCACTCCTTGTAGAACGCTCCGTCCTTGCCGTTCAACCACGCGTGGAAGGCGGGCGATCCGGGTGGCATGTCCTTCACGCTGCCGGGCACCGCGGTCGCCGTGGCCATGGAGTCGGCGAGGTTCTTCTCGATCTCGGCGAGCCGGAGTTTCTGGGAGCCGTCGGCGTCCTGGAGGCGCTCGTTGAGCTCGTTGCCCA
Organism: Streptomyces sp. SID14478; assembly: GCF_010548525.1. Lineage (GTDB taxonomy): Bacteria > Actinomycetota > Actinomycetes > Streptomycetales > Streptomycetaceae > Streptomyces. Next base: position 14,901 of record NZ_JAAGMG010001269.1, on the reverse strand, counting down.
GTTTGATCGTCTCGTGCGGGCCGAGGTCGCGCAGCAGTTCCTGGCCGAATGCCTTGTCGGCGTGGTTGTCGCGCAGGGCCCGCTGAAGCTGTTCCATCTCGGCTGCCGAGACCTTCTTGCCGTCGGCGACGCGATGGGCGATGTCCTCGACCTGGTCGGCCTCGTAGACCTCGACGTCGCCCTTCGCACCGGCGTTGAAGCCACCCGGCATCCCGTGCAGCGGATCGCTGTCCGTGACGACCGCGTTCAGCGCGATCCTGACGCCTTCGTCGGCGTCGTCGACCGCCTTGACCGCCGCGTCGATGTGCGTGGTCCACGACATCTCGGTGGCGCGCAGGTCCGGGTCGTGGTGGAGGGCGAATGCTTCCTGCTCGCTGACTTTCGAGAAGTCGAAGTGGCACGTCCCCCGGCCGGAGACCTTCATACCCGCCTTGACGGCGTCGTCACGGGCTCGTTCGACGGCCCTCTCCAGTTCGACGAACTGAGTGTGCGCGTCACGCAACAGCGAAGCGACCGCCTTGGCCTCGGTCTGGGCGGCCCGGATCTCCTTGAGCGTGACGTCGAAGCGCGCGTTGGCCGCCGTCGCACTCAGCCCGTTCCACAGCGGCCCGCCCAGCGAGATGCCGTGCACGTCGTCGCGGTAGGCCGTCTCCACGTTGTCGTGGAGGTCCTTCGCCATGGCGTCCCACTTCTCCGCCGCCGCCGTGAGCGTCGACAGGTCAGTGGTCACCACTTCGTGATAGCTCGGCACGCCCGCACCCCCCGGCAGTGATCATTTCGGCGTTTTCGAGGCTACCCCCGCCGCACAGCACGGGCCCGGAGTCATAACGCAACCCTGACGGTCCGCCACCCACGGGCCCCGGCTCGTACGGCGGTCGCGACCCGACGGAGAGGGACAGTCAACTCTCTTCCGATTCCCTGGAGTTGGAGCACAAGTTGTCCGCTGCCACGTCGCCGATACCGGCAGACCGCTCGGCATACGTCGGGCGCGCCCAACGGCCTGGTGCATGACGTCCGGCGGGCACACGGCGCGGGCGACAGGCCGTCGGCGACGGCGCGCGAACCGCTTCCGCCGGCAGCGGCTTCCCGCGTCGGCGCCGCGATGACGGCCAGGTAAAAAGCAGGTTCGCGGGGAGAGCGGCTCTTGTCTCGGGCAACGCCTGCATGAATACTGCGGCTCGCACAAGCTAGCGGTATACCACTACTGGCCGTACCCCAGGGGCGATGCCGCTACAGGCCCTGCAGCCCGACCATCCCCAAGGATTGATGTGCGAAGACTCGTCTCACGACCGGCCCTCGTCGCCGCGGCCGCCACCGCGGTCGCCGCGATGACCACGGGCGCCTGGACCCCGGCCACCGCCGGGCATCCTACGCCGACCGCCCCGTCCGCGAAGAAGCAACAGACCACGCACCGCGTGCAGTTGATCACCGGTGACACCGCCCTGGTGAGCGACGGGCGCGTCACCGGGTTCGACCCCGCGCCGGGCCGCGAGAACATACCCGTGCACGTGGCGAACGACGGCAAGCGCTCCCTCGTCGTCCCGCTCGACGCCCAGCGTCTGATCAGCGAGGGCAAGCTCGACGAGCGGCTCTTCGACGCCGCCCAGCTGGACACGGCCGCCGCCCGCACCGCGTACCAGAACGGTCTGCGGGTCATCGTCGGCTACCAGGGCGCCGCGTCCACCGCGCGCGCCGAGGTGCGCGACGCCGGTGCCACCAAGGTCCGCCACCGCCTCAAGGCCCTGAACGCCGAGGCGGTGACGACGCCGGCGGCCGATCTGCCCGCGCTGTGGAAGTCCCTGACGCGCTCGGACAACGATGTCGCGCGGACCGCCTCGGGCGTCGGCCACATCTGGCTGGACGGCACGGTCAAGGCCCAACTCGACGTCAGCGTCCCGCAGATCGGGGCCCCCGCGGCGTGGCAGGCGGGCTTCGACGGCAAGGGCGTGAAGGTCGCCGTCGTCGACACCGGTGTCGACGGGGACCACCCGGACCTGGCAGGCAAGGTGGTCGCAGGGAAGAACTTCTCCACGTCGCCCGACAACCTGGACCACCAGGGACACGGCACCCACGTGGCGTCGACCATCGCCGGTTCCGGCGCGAAGTCGGGCGGCAAGTACAAGGGCGTGGCCCCCGGCGCGAGCATCATCGAGGCGAAGGTCCTCGACGACACCGGCAGCGGCGGCGAGTCCGAGATCATCGCCGGCATCGACTGGGCCGTCGCGCAGGGCGCCGACATCGTCAACATGAGCCTGGGCGGCCCGGACACCACCGAGACGGACCCGCTCGAAGAGACGGTCGACCACTACAGCGACACCGACGGCGTCCTGTTCGCCATCGCCGCGGGCAACGAGGGCCCCGGCGCGAGCACCGTGGGCTCCCCCGGCTCCGCGGACAGCGCGCTCACCGTCGGCGCCGTCGACAGCGACGACAAGATGGCCGACTTCTCCAGCCGCGGCCCGCGCATCGGTGACGGCGCGATCAAGCCGGACGTGACCGCGCCGGGCGTGGACATCACGGCCGCGTCCGCCCCCGGCAGCGCCATCGCCAGTGAGTACGGCGAGAACCCCGAGGGCTACGTCACCATCTCCGGTACGTCGATGGCGACCCCTCATGTCGCGGGCTCCGCCGCCCTGTTGAAGCAGCAGCACCCCGACTGGAAGGGCGCGCAGCTCAAGGGCGTCCTCACCGGCTCCACGAAGGACACCGGGTTCCCCGCCTTCGACCAGGGCTCCGGCCGCATCCAAGTGGACCACGCGATCAAGACGGGCGTGTACGCGGAGCAGACCTCCCTGAACTTCGGCACGGCAGCCTGGCCGCACGACGACGACAAGCCGCTGACCCGGACCCTGACCTACCGCAACACGGGCACCGCGGACGTCACCCTCGACCTGACCGCGAGCGGCACGGGCCCGGACGCGAAGGCCGCGCCCGAGGGCATGTTCACGGTCAGCCCGGCGAAGATCACGGTTCCTGCGGGCGGGACGGCCGAGGCCACCGTCGGCGCCGACACCAAGGTCGAGGCGGCCGACGGACAGTACAGCGGCGCCGTCGTCGCCAGCGGCGCGGAGCAGTCCGTGCGCACCGCGTTCGCCGTGGAGCGCGAAGTCGCTTCGTACCAGGTCGAGTTGAGCCACATCGGGCGGGACGGCAACGCGGCCCCGCACTTCCAGACGTACGTGAAGGGCCTGACGGGTTCGGCCGCGGGCCAGGAGTTCGCGTTCGACGAGGACAGCGCCGCCACGTCGGTGCGGCTGCCGATCGGCGAGTACAGCGTGCAGGGCATGATCGTGACCGACCGCGACGACACCACCAAGGGCACGGACTGGATCGCCCAGCCCAAGCTGGTCGTCGACAAGGACCAGAAGGTCACCCTCGACGCCCGCACCGCGAAGCCGGTCGACATCACGGTGCCCGACCGCAAGGCCGAGGCGCAGCAGGCGTACATGGGCTTCGCGGTCACGAAGGGCTACACCGACTACCAGTCGGCCTGGCAGCTCCCGTCGTACGAGAACGTGCGCTCCGCCCACCTCGGTCCCGAGGTCACCGACGGTTCGCTCCAGGAGGTGTGGGACGCGGCTTTCACCGTCGGCGACGCCACGCAGTACTCCCTGGTCTACGGCGGACCCGCCGACCGCATCGCGACCGGGTACAAGCGGCACGAGACCCGCAAGGGCCTGGCCGAGGTGAAGGTGGGTCTCGGTGAGGCCGCGCCGGGCAAGGACGCGTACCTCGCGACGGTGCCGACGCTGAAGGACTCCCTTCAGGGCTACGCGGCCGGCCGGATGCCGCTGGCCGCGCCGAGCACGCAGCGGCTGTACCTGTCCACGGCGGACGGGGCCCAGTGGAGCCTCTTCATGGAGCAGCTCGGCGACATCCTGCCCAGCGGCTGGCAGCTGACGGATGCGCGGTACGGCGTGAGCTTCGCGACGTACCGGCCGCGCAGCACCTACCGGGAGGACTTCAACACCGGCGTCTTCGGTCCCGTGATCGACGAGGAGGCCGCCAAGTCGGTGGTGCGTTCGCAGAACACGCTCTACGCGTTCCTCGGGCTCTTCGACGACGGCCAGGGCCACACCGGGACGGTCGAGGGCGAGGTGGGGCACACCAGCCTCGCCCAGGACGGCAAGGTGATCACCGAGAACGACGAGCCGCTGTCGTACCAGTCCTTCGCGGTCCCGGCCGAGGAGCACGAGTACACCCTGGCGACCACGAGCTCGCGTGATCCGAAGCTCGGCACGGTCGGTTCGCGGATCGACGCGAGCTGGACCTTCCGCTCGAAGGACGGCGACAAGACCGTGCCGGCCTCCGTGGTCCGCTTCCACCCCGCCCTCGACCTGCAGTCGCGGGCCAAGGCCGGCAAGAAGATCTCCCTGCCGGTGGAGATCCAGGGCGCCGCGGCCGGGAAGAACCTCAAGTCCCTGACCGTGGACGCCTCGTACGACGACGGCGCCACCTGGCAGAAGGTGACCGTGACGCACGGCAAGGCGTCGCTGAAGGCGCCGGCCCAGGGCAAGGGCGTCACGCTGCGCGCCGAGGTCGTCGACAAGCAGGACAACGTCTCGAAGGTGACCGTGCACAACGCGTTCCTCGGACGCTGACACGGCGGACGCGACCGACCCGCTGACGCAGTCGGCAAAGCCTGCGGCCGGGCACCCCCACCGGGTGTCCGGCCGTCGGTCGTTCCTGCCCAGGAACCGCTCCTCGCGACCGGGCCCCCTCACACCGGCAGGCCCCGCGCTTCCTTCACGCGCTTCATGATGATCTGCGAGTTCACCTCGGTGACGCCGTCGAGCGTGGTGAGCCGCTCGATCCACAGGCGCTCGTACGCGGCCAGGTCCTCGACCGCGATGCGCAGCAGACAGCCGGGGCTGCCGAAGAGGCGGTACGCCTCGATGACGTCGGGGATGTCCTGGAGGGCGTGCTCGAAGGCCTCGACCGACGCGCGGTCGCGGCGCACCTCGATGGAGACGAGCACTTCGAAGCCGCGGCCGACGGCCTCCGGGTCCACGATCGCGCGGTAGCCCTGGATGACTCCGTCCGCCTCCAGCTGACGCACCCGGCGCATGCAGGGGGACGGGCTCAGGCCCACCCGTGCGGCCAGCTCCTGATTGCTGAGGCGGCCGTCATGCTGGAGCTCACGCAAGATATTCAAGTCGATCCGGTCCATGACGCAATTATGCGCCACGTTCACCCCCAAGGTCGGCCATGATTCGCAATCCGATTGCGGACTTTCCGAATTATCCTTGCGGAAGATCGAACATAGTGAACCCGAACGAGGCAGCCTCATGGAACGCACCCACGCGCCCAAGCGCGTCACCCTCATCAGCACCGGCGGCACCATAGCCAGCCGCTGGCAGGGCACCGGCTACGCCGCCGACGCCGGCGGGGACACCGTCCTGGCCAGCGCCGCGGTGCCGGACGGGGTGGCGGTCGAGGTCGTCGACCTGTTCAACGTGAACAGTTCGCGGATGACCAGCGAGCGCCAGCTGACGCTGTTGCGCACCGTGCGCGAGGTGCTCGCGGACCCGGCCGTCGACGGCATCGTCGTCACCCACGGCACGGACACCCTGGAGGAGTCCGCGTTCTTGCTCGACCTGCATCACGACGACCCGCGTCCGGTGGTCTTCACGGGTGCGCAGAAACCGCTCGGGGCGACCGACGGGGACGGCCCCGGCAATATGTACGACGCGATCCAGGTCGCTTCTTCCGTACGCGACCTGGGCGTCCTCGTCGTGTTCGACGGGACCGTGCTCCCGGCCCGCGGCACCGTGAAGACGCAGACGCTCGCCGCGCACGCGTTCACCGATCCGTCGGCGGGGCCGCTCGGCCGTCTCGGCTTCGGCCGCGTGGACATCCGCGCCACGCCGCTGCGCCCGGCGCCGCTCCCGGTGCCGCGCGACGGCTCCCCCACGCCCCGCGTCGACATCGTGATGCACCACAGCGACGCCGACCCGGCCCTGTTCGAGGCCGCTCTCGCCGCGTGCGCGCAGGGCGACCAGGGAGGCCTCGTCGCGCGGGTGACGGCCGGGGTTCTTGGCGAGGGTGACGTAGAGGCTGCCGCCGTAGACGTCGGTGACCTCGGCCTTCAGGACGGTGAAGCCGACCTTCTCGGCCATCCACTCGATCTGCTGGAACCCGTAGTACTCCAGGTGCTCGTGGCACACGACGTCGTACGCGTTGGCGTCGAGCATGGACGGCATGTAGCTCTGCTCGGTCGCCCAGATGCCGTCGTCGTCGAGGATCGCGTGGATGTCCTGCATGAAGCGCAGGGGGTCGGGGAGGTCGTAGAACATGCCGGTCGTCGTGACGACCTTGGCGCGCTGCTTGCCGTACCGCTCGGTGAAGGCCTCCTGGGTGAAGAACTCGGCGATCAGTTCCGCGGGCGGGTAGTGCTCGCGGAACTTCTCGCCCGAGGGGTCGATGCCGACCAGTCGCAGTCCCTCGACGGGGTACTGGTGCAGCAGCGTGCCGTCGTTGCTGCCGATGTCGACGACGATGTCGCCCGCCTGCAGGCCGACGAGTTCGGCGGCGGCGACGGCCTTGCCACGCAGGTGGTTGACCATGAAGGGGCGGATGCCGGGGCGGTAGCCGTAGCCCTCGCCGTACATCAGGCCGAGGTCCGGGGTGTGCCGCAGCTGCAGGAGGCCGCAGCCGCCGGGCGAGCACTTCACCAGCTCCAGCGGGACCGAAGGCACCTTCTCGTCGAGGCTCTTGGGGAAGACGCAGGTCAACGCCTGGTCTCCCAGGTCGAGCACCGGAAGCAGTTCGTGATTGCCGCACACGCGGCACTGAGTGATGATCATCGTCTGCCCGTTTCAGTCCGTGGTGACGGTGGCGAGGAGGTAGCCGTAGGACTGGGGGACGCGCACGCCGTCCACCATCCGCTCGAACTCCTCGGGGCCGGTCATCTGGATGACGTCGTCCTTGCGCGCCAGCAGGGCGGCGGCGATGCTCTCGCGGACCGCCTGCGGGGCCAGGGTGTTGGCCGTGACGTCGGTGAACTCCTTGATGACGAGTCCGGCCCGCTCGATGACGGCCCGGTAGTCGTCCATCTGCGGGCTGGTGATGATGTCCTGGAACGTCAGCTCGGTGTCGGGCTGGCTGAACATGTCGGCGAGGACGAGGGTCGAGCCCGGCCGCAGCACGCGCTTGATCTCGCGCAGGACCTTCTCCTTGTCGGGCATGTGGATCAGCGACTCGAAGGCCCAGGCACCGTCGAACGACGCGTCGGGGAAGGGGAGTTCGGCCGCGTCCGCGTGGCGGAAGCCGACGCGCTCGGCCAGGCCCCGCTCGCGGGCGCGCTCGCCCGCGCGGCCGATCTGGTACGAGCTGATGGAGACGCCGACGACCTCGACGTCGGCCGCCCCGGCGAGCCGGAAGGCCGGCTCGCCGACGCCGCAGCCCACGTCGAGGATGCGCTGGCCCGGCTGCGGGGCGAGGCGGGCGATCAGCTGGTCGGTGAGCTGGTCGGTGGCCTTCTCGATGGGGGCGTCGTCGGCCTCGTCGAGCCAGTAGCCGACGTGGAGGTTGTCGCCCCAGATGTCCCTGAACGTCTCGGTGAAGTTGTCGTAGAAGTCGACGACCTTGTCCTCGACGGTCTCCTCGTTCGCCTGCGCTCCGGAAGTCATTCGGTCCGTCCTTCGTCTCGTGGTCGCGTCGTGGTCACGGTGCTGGAATCCGGGTGGTGGTCGTCAGTCGGCCCAGGCCTCGGGCCCCGGGCCGCCCCGGCCGACCGGCGGGAAGATCCGGTCGAGCGCGGCGAGTTGGCCGTCGTCGAGGCGCAGGCGACCGGCGCGCAGCGCCGAGTCGAGGTGCCCGACGGTGCGCGGTCCGATGACGGCGCCGGTGATGCCCGGCCGGGACAGCACCCAGGCCAGGCCGACCTCGGCGGGGTGCTCCCCGATGCTGCGGCAGTACGCCTCGTACTTCTCGACGGCGGGGCGCAGCGCCGGCAGCAGCGCCTGGGCCCGCCCCTGGGCGCACTTGACGGCGGTGCCGGAGTCCAGCTTGTCGAGGACGCCGCTGAGCAGACCGCCGTGCAGCGGTGACCAGGCGAGGGTCGCCAGGCCGTGGTGGCGGGCGGCCGGCAGGACCTCCAGTTCGGCATGCCGGACGGCCAGGTTGTAGAGGCACTGTTCGGAGGCGAGGCCCAACGCGTTGCGGCGGTGGGCGCTCGCCTGCGCCTCGGAGATGTGCCATCCCGCGAAGTTGGAGGAGCCGACGTAGCAGATCTTGCCGCTCGCCACGAGGTGTTCCATGGCCTGCCACACCTCGTCCCAGGGTGCGGCACGGTCGATGCGGTGCATCTGGTAGAGGTCGATGCACTCCACGCCGAGGCGGCGCAGGGACTGTTCGCAGGCGGTGATGATGTGGCGGGCGGACAGGCCGCCGTCGTTGACCCGCTCGCTCATCTCGCCGCCGACCTTGGTGGCGAGCACGACGTTGTCCCGGCGGCCGCCGCCCTGGGCGAGCCAGCGCCCGATCAGTTCCTCGGTGTGTCCCTTGTGCACCCGCCAGCCGTAGATGTCGGCGGTGTCCACGCAGTTGATGCCGCGGTCGAGCGCCTCGTCCATCAGCCGCAGCGCGTCGTCGTCCTCGACGCGGCCGCTGAAGTTGACGGTGCCGAGCCACAGCCGGCTCACCTGGGTGGCGAGGCGGCCGAGGCGTACGTACGGCGCCGGGTCCGGGGCGTCGCCGCCACTCACGGGCGCTTCCCCTTGGCGGGCCGGTCGGCCCGGACGCTCGCGGTGAGCCGGACGTCGTGCGACGAGGATCCGATCAGGACGCGGCGCTCGCCGCCGGCGAGCTTCCAGCCGTCGGCCGCCGTGTCCCAGTACTGCAGGGCGCGTTCGGCGACGTGGATGCGTACGCGGCGGGACTCGCCGGCCTTCAGCTCGACCTTCTGGTACCCGGCCAGCGCCTTGTCCGCCTGGTCGAGTGCGAGCTTCGGGCTGGGGCCGAGGTAGACCTGGACCACGTCGCTGCCCGCCCGCTTGCCGGTGTTGCGCACCGTCACGTCGACGTCGAGGCCGTCGGCCGTGCGCCTGACGCTCTGCTCCCCGTACGCGAAGGACGTGTAGGACAGGCCGTAGCCGAACGGGAAGAGCGGCTCGACGCCCTCGTGGTCGTACCAGCGGTACCCGGTGTAGATGCCTTCGGTCTGTCGTACGACGTTGTCGACGCCGGGGTAGCGCTCGGGGTCGCCTGCGACCGGGGTCGCCTGCTCGGAGGCGGGGAAGGTCTGGGAGAGCCGGCCGCCCGGTTCGGCGTCACCGAACAGCAGGTCGGCGGTGGCCTCGGCCCCGGCCTGTCCCGGGTACCACATGTCGAGGACAGCCTGGGTCTTGTCGAGCCAGGGCATGGTGAGGGACGACCCGGTGTTCAGGACGACGATCGTGTGCGGGTTGACGGCCGTGACGGCCTTGATCAGCTCGTCCTGGCGGCCCGGTAGCGACAGGGAGGTGCGGTCGCTGCCCTCGGCTCCGTCGTCGTAGGCGAAGACCACCGCGGTGGAGGCCTTGCGGGCGACGGCGACGGCCTGGTCGATCGACTCCTGGGCCTTGGCCGGGGTCACCCAGCGCAGGTCGAGGGTCATCGGCTTGCCGACGACCGCACCGCCGCTGATCTTGACGGTGTGCGTGCCGGCGCTCAGCTGCAGCGGGACGCTGGTGAGCTTGCCGAACACCTCGCCGATGCTGATGGGTGCGTTGTCGTCGATCTGGATGGCGCCGTTGCCGCCGGTGACGCGGGCAGCGATGCGGTAGAGCCCGGCCTTGTCGACCGTCAGCTTGCCGTCGTAGATGACGCCTGCCTGGGCCGGGTCCAGGACCGTGCCCGAGGTGAAGTCGGGCTCCAGGGCGGACGCGGGGATCGGCTCGCCCTCCAGCGCCTCGCCCTCGGCGTAGGAGACGTGCGCGCCGGCGCCGAGCTTCTTGGTGATGGTCTCCAGCGGCGGGGTGGCCGCGTCGGGCACGATGTAGGAGCTGCCGAGGCCGGTCACCTTGGGCTCCTTGGCCGTCGGGCCGATCACCGCGAGGTCGTCGGTCGTGGCCGCGTCGAGCGGCAGCGCCCGGTCCTCGTTGCGCAGCAGCACCGCGCCGGACTCGGCGACCTTCTCGGCCACCTTCGTGCCGCCCGCGACGTCGCGCTCGGGCCGCGGCGCCGGGTTCTCGTCGAGGAGGCCGAAGCGCTCCATCTGTCCGACGATCCGGGTCACGGCGCGGTCGAGGTCCGCCAGGGGGACGGTGCCGTCGGTGACGGCCTTCTTGAGCGTGTCGCCGAAGTACTTGCCGCCGGGGACCTCGCCGCCGGGCGGGATGGCGACGGTCGAGTCGATGCCCAGTTCCTGGTCGAGCCCCTTGCTGAGGGCGTCCGTGCTCTGCGTGGCCAGCCAGTCGGAGGTGACCCAGCCCTGGAAGTGCAGCTGCTCGCGCAGGATGTCGTTGAGCAAGTGCCCGTTGCCGCAGGCCGGTTCGCCGTTGACCTTGGGGTAGGCGCACATCACGGAGGCGGCGCCGGCCTTGACGGCGGCTTCGAAGCCGGGGATCTCGGTCTCCTGCAGGGTGCGTTCGTCGACCTTGACGTCGACGCCCATGCGGTTGTTCTCCTGGGTGTTGGCGGCGTAGTGCTTGACCGTCGCCATCAGGCCCTGGCTCTGGATGCCCTTGACCTCGGCGGCCGCGGTGCGTCCGGTGACGAGCGGGTCCTCGCTGAACGTCTCGAAGTTCCGTCCTGCCTGCGGCACCCGGATGCTGTTGACCATCGGCGCGTAGATCACGTCCACGCCGAAGGCCCGGCCCTCACGGCCGAGCACCTGTCCGTACTGTTGGGCGAGGCCTTCGTCGAAGGACGAGGCGAGGCTGACGGGGGCGGGCATCGCGATCGACGGCCGGTGGATCGTCGCGCCGGCCGGGCCGTCGGTGGCCCGCACCTCCGGGATGCCCAGGCGCGGTACGCCCGGCAGGTAGACCAGGGCCGTCGGGTCCGTGGTCGAGTAGTCCCAGTGCACGAACGAGAGCTTCTCGTCCAGCGTCATCTGCGCGACGAGTTCATCGGCGCGGCTGTCCGTACGGCCGGGAGCCGCCGGGGCGGCCCCCAGGTTCAGCAGCGCCAGAACCGTCAGAAATACGGAGGGCACCCATATTCGTCGTTTCATTTCCCTCTCCCCGGCATGTGGCGTCTCCGTAGCCAAGAAATTGCGACGGCGGCGACGCTAGCGAGATCGTTGTGCGCACCACAAGGCGCCTCGTGCCCAACTCAAGCCGGGCACTAGTGAGTTGCGAAGCCGCGCCGAAGTCCGGGGAATTCGGCGCGGCATTCTCCTTGTGAAACTTGTGAAACCGCGGAACGGGGCGCCGGCCTTACGCCTTGCGTGCCGCGGTCATCCGCTCCAGCACGGGGATGATTTCCGTCGGCGCCGGTTCGGACAGGATCTCCTCGCGCACCTTCGCGGCGCCGGCACGGAATGCGGGGTCCTCCAGAACGCGGACGATGCTTTCCCTGAACCGTTCGACCGTCAGTTCCTCGACCGGCAGGGACACGGCCATTCCCGCTTCCTCGGACAGCCGGCCCCGTTCGCCCGTGTCCCAGCCGTGGGTGATCAGCACCTGCGGCACGCCGTGCACGGCCGCGGTGTGCCAGGTGCCGGGGCCGCCGTGGTGGGCGACCGCGTCGCAGGTGGGCAGCAGGGCGTGCATGGGGACGAAGTCGACGGTGCGGACGTTGTCGGGGACGCGCGCGACCGACTCCAGCTGGTGGGCGTCGAGCGTGGCGACGAACTCGGCGTCGATGTCGGAGACGGCCTCCAGGAGCTCCTCGGTGCCGATGACCTCGATCCCGCTGTCGCGCGCCCCGACGCCGAGCGTGATGCACACCCGGCGCCTGGTCGGCGGCTTCTGCAGCCAGTCCGGTACGACGGCGGGGCCGTTGTAGTCGACGAAGCGCATGCCCACGGTCGGCAGGCCCAGGTCGAGGCGCATGCTGGCCGGCACGGGGTCGATGTTCCACTGCCCGGAGGCCATCTCCTCGGCGTCGCCCGGCTCCATCCGCACCCCGTGGCGGTCCAGGGTCCAGGCGACCCACTCGGCGAAGGGGTCCTCGCGGTGCTCGGGCTCCTGTTGTCCGTGCAGGTCCAGGAAGGCGCGGCGGGACTTCGTGGTGACGTCCGGGCCCCACATCAGGCGCGCGTGGGCCGCGCCGGTCACCTTGGCCGCGAGCGGGGCGGCGAAGGTCAACGGCTCCCAGATCAGCAGGTCCGGCTGCCAGGTGCGGCAGAAGTCGACCATCCCGTCGATCAGCGAGTCGGGGGTCATCAGCGCGAACAGGTTGGGGGTGAGGGCGGTCTGCATGCCCAGCAGGTGGTCCCAACTCGCGTTGGCGAGGCTTTCGTCGGCGAAGTCCAGGGACCGCACGTACTTGATCATGTCCTCGCCGACCGCGCTCATGTGCCCGGCGAGGTCCACGTCCTGGCCCACGGGCACCGCCGTGAGACCGGCAGCCGTGGTGATCTCGGTCAGCCCCGGTGATCCGACGACCCGGACCTCGTGCCCGGCCGCGCGGAAGGCCCAGGCGAGCGGAACGAGGGGGTAGAAGTGGGTCTTGCTCGTCATGGAGGAGAAGACGATCTTCATCGGAAGTCCTTAGATCTCGACCGGGCACCGGCTGATGCCCCGCAGTACGGGCGAACGGCGGCGGTGGACCACGGGGCCCGCGAGTGCCGTGTCGGGGAGCGTCTCGGCGAGGCCGCGCAGCGCGGCGGCGGCGTGCCGGGCGGCGAACTCGTCCAGTCCGTCCGGGTGGTTCAGGCCCGAGGTCAGGGCCGGGCGCGTGGCGGTGCGGTCCACGTCGAACCGGTCGGGCTCGGTGAACACCTCCGGGTCGCGGTTGGCCGCCGCGACGGCCACCACCACCTCGTCTCCCGCGGCGATGTTGGCCCCTTCGACCGTCTGCCCGGTGGTGGCGTGGCGGACCTCCAGATGGGCCGGGGGCGCGGTGCGCAGCGTCTCGGCCGCGATGCGGTCGGCCAGGGCAGGGTCGTCGGCAAGACGGCGGGCCAGGCCCGGGGTGCGGAGCGTGGCGAGCACGGCGTTGCCCACCGCGTTGGCCGCCATCTCGCGGGCAGCACTCGCCCACACGCCTTCGGCGCCCGCCTGCTGACGCAGGGACGCCAGTGCGGCCACGGTCTCCTCGGTCACGGCCAGCAGTTGCGGGGTCAGCCGGGCGTCCAGCGCCGTGGCGCTCGACCGCAGCAGGGCGGTGACGCGGTGCGCGTCCGCTCCGGTCAGGCCGAGGTACGCGAGGAGGCCGCGCACCGGTATCTCGCGCGCCAGGGCGCCCATCAGGTCGAAGCGCTGCCCGGAACTCTTCGCCGACTCCCGGTATTCCTGGGCCAGTTCGTCGACACCGGCGGGGGGCGGCCCGGCGGCGGCGCGCACGTCGAGGAACGGCTGCGCCCAGTCCGCGGCGGCCTCGCCCGCGGCCCGGGTGAACCCCGGGCTCCGCAGGACCTGGGAGGCGGCGGCGTACCGGGTCACGACCCAGGCGCCGGAGCGGCTGCGGAAGGGCCCGTCGGACGCCGAGCGGATCTGCTCGTACCAGCGGCCCGGTGTGTCGTCCTGGCCGCACAGGAGCATCGCGTAGGGGTCGCCGTTGACGCCGAAGGCCCAGTACCAGCCGCGGGCCATCTGGAGCCGGCTGCCGAGCCGGCTGCGGTCTGTGGTTGTCATGCCAGTCATGCCAGGTTTCCTGTCCATGTGTGGATGCGGTCGGCGACGGCCCCGGCGTGCTCCTGCACCATCGAGAAGTGATGGCCCGGCACGTCCGCGCTCTCGTGCGGGAACGGCCACGTGGACTGCCAGGACTCGCCTTCGGGCCACTCCCCCAGCGCCTCCGTGGCGCGGACGAGCAACGTCGGTACGGCCAGGGCCCGCGGCCGCCAGTCGCGGGTGAAGCGGTGGTAGGCGCCGAGGGCGGTGAGCCGGGTGTCGTCCACCCGCACCCCCTCGCGGCCGAACATCGTCTCGGTCAGCTCGGTGAGCCAGCCGTGCACCGCCTGCTGCTGTCCGGGCGGATACACGTCGATCAGGACGATGCCCTGCGGCGGGCGGCCCCGGTCGGCGAGTTCGGTCCCCAGGGCGTACGCCATCAAGGCGCCGGCGGAGTGTCCGACGAGCACGAACGGGCCGTCGGCGGACTTGAGGACGGCGTCGGCCTGGACCCCGAGCACCGCCGCCAGCGACGCGGGCAGTTGCTCGCCCTGCTCGTAGCCGGGCTGCGGCAGCGCGGACACCGGCAGCCGGTCCTTGAGGGCGCCGGCGATGCGCAGGAACTCGTGCGGTCCGGCCACCGGCGCCGTACCGGCACAGCAGATGATGCGCAGTTCTCCCGGCCCCGTCGCCAGTTCCACGAGGTCGACCGGGGCGGCCAGGTCCTCGGAGCCCTCGAACCGGTCCCGGTGGCCGGCCAGTTCGCCGAGCAGGTCCAGGTAGGAGTCGAAGCGGCCTTCCCGCACGGACCGCTCGTAGAGGGTGCGCAGCATGCCGCCGTCCCCGGCGGCGGCCGGGGTGTGCGGCGTCCCGGACGTGAGCAGGGGGCGCAGGTGCGCGGCGATGTCGGTGACGGAGGGGTGGTCGAACACGAGGGTGGTGGGCAGGGCGAGACCGGTGGCGTCCTGGAGCCGGTTGCGCAGCCCGACCGCCGTCAGGGAGTCGAACCCCAGCTCGGTGAAGGGCTGGTGCGGCGGGACCGCCTCCGGGTCGGGGTGTCCGAGCACGGCCGCCACCTGCGCGCGGACCCAGGTGGCGAGCGTCGCCTCGGCCTCGTCGGCGGGCAGCCCGGACAGCCGCTCCCGCCAGGTGGGGCCGGGGCCGCCCGGGTCCGGGGCGGCGTCGGCGGGCAGGC
>NZ_JAAGMG010001225.1 GCF_010548525.1 Streptomyces sp. SID14478 | reverse complement strand
GACCCCGGCGACGGCCAGCGGCACCCGCCGGGGAGCGGGCGCGGGCTCGGCGCCGGGGGCGGGCGAGGAGGTGGGGGCGGGGCTCAGCAGGGATGCCCGGGGCGGCGCCCCGGCTGAGGGAGCGGTGGTCAAGGCGGTCTCCGGGAGGGGGAGGAAGAGATGTCGGACGGGGCGGTGACCGCGCGGGAGTGCCGCGCGTGAGGTCAGCGGCGACAGAGCGCGTCGTCGACGCTCCACGGCGTGGCCGCGAAGAGCGCGAGCGCCAGCTGACGAGCGGGTCCGAACATGTGCGCCACTGTAGGGAACGCCACCAGGTCACCGAAGGCTGTCTCACATGCCGAGCAGATACGTGAGACCGCTCACGCGACCGCCCTCCCTCCCCGCTGCCCTACACCCGGCGCAGCACGACGAGCTCGGCGTCGTGCGCGGCGCTCCACCGCAGCGGCAGCCCGACGTGGCGCAGATGGGCACCGCCGTACTCCGTGCCGTCGGCCTCGTCGCGATAGCGGGCCAGGGGGTCGAGCCCCTGGAGCCGCAGCCGGTCGGGGCGGCCCGGCACGAGCGGCGCCCCGTCGAGGCGGCCGGTGCTCAACGCGCCCACCACCACGCGTGACCCGTCGACGGCCACGGACTGCACCGCGCACGTCGGGTCCTGCGGGGAACCGAGCAGATGGGTGTCCCCGTGGTGCACGACGTCCCGGACGTCCTTGTAGCGGGCGATCCACTCCGTGGCCTGCGCGCGCTGCGCCTCGTCCCAGGTGCCGATGTCGGCCCCGATGCCCAGCACCCCGCTCATCGCGTTGACGAAGCGGAAGTCCAGCGAGCGCGGCCGCGGATCGAACAGGCCCGGCGCGTCCGTGACCCACGAACTCATGGTGTGCGGCGCGTGCGCGTGCAGGTAGCCGTACTGGATGGCGAGCCGGTCGAGCGGGGCCGTGTTGTCGCTGGGCCACACCACGTCGGTGCGGGCGAGCGTGGTGTGGTCGATGCGGCCGCCGCCCCCCGCGCAGCCCTCGACGGTGACGTGCGGGTGCCGGGCGCGCAGGTGGTCCAGGACGCGCAGGTAGCCCGCCACGTGAGCCGCGTCCAGGTCGAGACCCTCGGCGGGGGCCGGGCCCGGACGGCCGCGCTCGGTCGGCGGCCGGTTCATGTCCCACTTCAGGTACGAGACGGCGTACCGGTCCAGCAGCCGGTCGAGGGTGGCGAGCACGAAGTCCTGTACGTCGACGCGGCCGAGGTCCAGGAGGAGTTGGTTGCGCACCCGGCGGCCGGTGCGGTCGGGCAGCCGGTAGACCCAGTCGGGGTGCGCGGTGTGCAGGGCCGATCCTGGGCTGACGGCCTCCGGCTCCACCCAGAGGCCGAAGTCGAGGCCGAGGGCGCGGACCTGGTCGACGAAGCCGTCGAAGCCCTGGGGGAAGAGCGCGGGGTCGGGGTGCCAGTCGCCGAGGCCCCCGGTGTCGTCGTGCCGGCCGGTGAACCAGCCGTCGTCGACGACGAACAGCTCCACGCCCATGGCGGCGGCCCGGCGGGCCAGCGCCAGTTGGTGGTCGGCCCGCACGTCGAACGCGGTCGCCTCCCACGAGTTGTAGAGGACGGGGCGGGGGCGGTGCAGCCGCGTCCCGGCGAGGCGGCGCTCGTAGCGGTGCCACACGCGGGACAGCCCGTCGAGCCCGTCGGGGCTGAAGGCGCACGCGAGCCGGGGCGTGCGCAGCGTCTCGCCGGGGGACAGCAGGACGGCTCCCTCGTGCGGGACGCGGCCGGCCCGCACACGGACGGCGCCCCCGGGCTCCGCGTCGACGGCCATGTGCCAGTTGCCCGCCCATTCGAGGGCGATGCCGTACGTGGAGCTCTCGCCGCGCTCCGGATCGGCGGCGTCCTGCACGGCCAGCCACGGCGCGTAGGCGTGTCCGGGCACGCCCTGGGTGCTGCCGAACTCCAGGGTCCCGCGGGTGAGTCGGGTCTGCGTGAACTGGAACTCCTGCGACCACTGCCCGGTGAGATGGGTCAGCCGGGCGCCGCCCGCGGACACCGGCACGTTGATCGCGGCCGAGTCGATCCGCTCCAGGCGCAGCGCCTCGGATCCGGTGCAGGTCAGCTCGGACCAGCGCCGGATGACGTCGGTATCCGCCACGACGGCGTAGCGCACTGTCACGCGCAGACCGAGGACGTCGTCGTCGAAGGTGAGGTCGAGCGCGGTGTCGGCCTCTTGGTGGGCCTCGACGAAGCGCCAGAACACGCCGCGTTCCTGTCCGGGGCGGCCGGCGATCAGGTCGGCGCCGTTGAACGGCCGCAGCCCGTGCGGGATGTACTCGGCCGGTGCCAGGTCGGCCGGGGTGACGAAGTGGGTGCGGCGTGACCAGTCGAGCGGGGACGGGCCGTGCTCCGCACCCGCCGGGCCCCACACCGACAGTTCGGGCCAGACTCCCGCGCCGGGGCCGTCGCCCTCGCCGTCCCCGCCGAGCGTGACGGCGTAGACGGTGTGCGCGGTGCGCAGGACCCAGGGGTCCGACGGCCCTTCGGTGGTGCTCACTTGACTGCTCCAAGGTTGAGACCGGCCACGAAGTGGCGCTGGAAGCGGAGGAAGACGAGGACGGTCGGGGCGGCGGCGATCACCGAACCGGCCGCGATCACGTTCCACTGCGAGACGTACTGGCCCTGCAGGTTGAGCAGCGAGGCCGTGATCGGCATGCGGGTCTCCGTGCGGAGCACGCTGATCGCCCACAGCAGGTCGTTGAAGATCCAGGTGAAGGACAGGGCGCTGAGCGCGGCGAGCGCCGGGCGGGCGAGCGGCAGGACGATCCGCCAGTAGATCGTCGCGGGCCCGGCCCCGTCGATCACCGCGGCCTGCTGCACCTCGGGCGGGATGGACCGCATGAAGCCGTGCAGCACGAAGACGTAGAAGCCGATGCCGAAGCCGACCTGGACGCCGATGAGCGCCCACAATCTGTCGTAGATGCCGACCAGTTCGCTCATCTTCGACACGGGGACGAGCAGGATCTGCGGGGGCAGCAGATTGCCCGCCAGCATGACGAGGAGAAGGGTGCGCCTGCCCGGCAGCGCGTACCGGCTGAGGGCGAACGCGGCCATCGACGCGAGCAGCAGGGACAGCAGGACGCTGGGGACCGTCACCAGCAGGCTGTTGATCAGGGCCTGCTTCTGGCCGCCGTCGGTCCAGGCCTGACGGAACCCGTCGAGGCTGAACGAGTGCGGTGCGGAGCCGAGGCCGTGTGCCGCGATGTCGTCGAAGGTACGGGTCGCGGTGATCACGACGAGGACGATCGGGACGAGCCACAGGACGGCGAGGGCGCCCGCGCCGAGGTGGAAGCCGGCGGTGGCGGCGCGCCGTTTGAACAGGGGCTGGTTCATCAGTCGGCCTCCCGGAAGGCGCGGACGAGATAGGAGGCGATGACGCCGAAGGCCAGCAGGAAGATGACGACGGCGAGCGCGGAGCCGTAGCCGAGGCGCAGGGACTGGAACGCCGTCGAGTACATGTAGGTGCTGAGGAGTTCGGAGGAGTGGTAGGGCCCGCCGCGGGTCAGTGACCACACGACGTCGAAGGAGCGCAGCGAGTCGATGACGATCACCGAGAGGACCACCGCGTTCACGCTCTTGAGCTGCGGCAGGGTGACGTGCCGGAACTGCTGCAGGCGGGTGGCGCCGTCGACCTTCGCGGCCTCGTACAGCATCGGGTCGATGCCCTTGAGCCCGGCCAGGTACAGGACCATCACGTAGCCGATCTGTCGCCACAGTGCGGGCAGCAGGACCGCGTACAAGGCGGTGTCGCGGTCGGCGAGCCAGGGGCGGGCGAGGCTGTCGAGGCCGACGCCGTCGAGGACCTTGTTGATGAGTCCGTCCGGCTGGTACATCGCCTGCCACACCAGCGCGGTGGCGACGAGGGAGAAGACCACGGGCAGGAAGAGCGCGGCGCGGTAGAAGCCGACGCCCCGCCTCTCCTGCTGGAGCAGCAGCGCGGCGCCGAGCCCCAGGGCCGCGGAGAGGCCGCCGAACAGGACGAGCCACTTCGCCGTGTTCCACAGCGCGTGCCGGAAGACCGGGTCGTGCGCCATCTCGCGGAAGTTGTCGAGGCCGATGAGGTGCGCGGCCGAGATGCCGTCCCAGTCGGTGATCGCCAGGTAGAAGCCCTGCAGGGCGGGCCAGAACACCCAGAAGCCCTCGGCGAGCAGGGGGACGAGGACGAACGCGACGACGAGGGGCGGTACGCGGGTGGCGGCGCCGCGGCGCGGGCGGCGCGGGGACGGTTCCTTGCGCGTGCCGGTGGTGGGCCGGGTCCCGGTGTCGAGAAGTGCCATGTCACTTCCCCCAGATCTTCTCGGCGTCCCGCTGCCAGGTCGTCAGGATCGACCCGATGCGGTCCGGCTCGGACAGATAGCGGATGAGGGCGGTGTCGGCGGTGGGCGAGAGCTCGTCGCTGGAGTCGCGGTTGAAGAACTGCGTGACCTCCGCGGCCGATTCGACCAGCGCCCGGCCCTTCTTCACCAGGGCGGTCCCGGTGTCCTTGGCGTCGGGGTGCGTGGGCAGCGCGGTGCCCGAGGAGCCCTTGAGGTACGTCTCCTGTGCCTCGGCGGTGGCGAGGTAGCGCAGGAACTCCTTGGTCCCGCGGGCGCGCGGGGTGCGGGCGCTCGCGAAGTAGCCGTCGGTGGGGGCCTCTTCGGCCATCGGCACCTTCGGATCGATCTCCGGGAACCGGAAGAAGTCGATGTCGTCGAGCTGGTCCTTGGGGACGGAGTCGGCGAAGAAGGTACCGATGAGCATCATCGCCGTACGTCCCTGGAGCAGTTCGGTGGTGGCGTCCTGGAAGGCGAGTGCCGTACCGCGCTTGTCGATGAACGGGCGCGCCTCGTCCCAGCGGTCGAAGACCCGGGCGACCTCGGGGTCGTCGAAGCGGTGCCGTCCCGCGAGGAGGTCGCGGTGGTACTGGGCGCCGTTGATGCGGATGTTGAGGTAGTCGAACCAGGAGGAGGCGACCCACGCCGTGCCGCTGCCCGCGCCGAGTCCGATGGGGGTGACCTTCCTGCGCTGGAGGGTGTCGCACAGGTCGAGGAAGTCGTCCCAGGTGCGGGGCTCCTGTACGCCCCACTTCTTGAAGTTCGACTTCCGGTAGAAGAAGCCCCACCAGTAGTAGCTCGTCGGCACGAAGACCTTGTGGCCCTCGCGCGAGGTGCACAGGCTCTTGAGCGCCTTGCTGTAACCGGACAGGTCCGCGCCCTGCCACACGTCGTCCAGGTTCAGCAGCAGGTCGCGGCGCGCGTAGGCGTCGGCGACCGAGCCCGGGTACCAGGTGTACAGATCGGGCGGGTTGGCCGACGTGAGATACGTGGGCAGCTGGGTGCGGAAGGTCTCCGAGGCGATGGTGTTGAGCGAGGCGGAGGCGCCGCCGCGCTCGTTGAAGGAGTCGACGACCTGTTGCAGCGCGGACTTCGCCTGCGGCGCGGACAGGTTCGACTGGAGGGTGACGTTGCCGCCGGACGAGACGTGGGAGCGCACGGACGTGACGCAGCCGCTCAGTGCTGCGCCCGCGCCGAGGGCGGAGGCGCCGGTGAGCAGGCGCCTTCTGGTCAGGGGCGGACGGCCCGGGGACGAGAGGGACATGGTGACTCCTGGAGGGGCGTGATCAGTCGGACAGCGGGGTGCGCCACAGCTGCCCGTCGACCCCGCGGTACGTGGCGGTCAGCGGCGTGCGACCGCCGCCGGTGAGGGCGGGCGCCCCGGCGAGGGCTCCGCTGGCGAACTCGGCGCGCTTGGTCCAGTCGGTCCACGTGGCGCCGTCCCGCGCCGAGTCGAGCGAGCGCTGCCACACCGTGTAGTCCCCGGCGCGGGCGACGAGCCGTACGGAGTCGCCGTCGCGGGCGAGGGCGGGGGAGGCGCTGGTGGCGCCGCCGAGC
>NZ_JAAGMG010001191.1 GCF_010548525.1 Streptomyces sp. SID14478 | reverse complement strand
GACGTGCGTCTCGCGGGCCGTGGGGAGCGCCGCGTCCGGGTCGCCGCCCTGCGCGGCGACCATCCGGCGCCAGGCGTCCATCGCCGAGCCGTCGGCGAGGGCCTTCGCCGGGTCGGCGTCCTTCAGGCCCGCCGCGTCGAGCATCTCGCGGGCCAGGGCGAGGGTGAGCTCGACGACGTCGGCGGGGCCGCCGCCGGCCAACACCTCGACGGATTCCCGCACTTCGAGGGCGTTGCCCGCGGTCAGGCCGAGCGGGGTGTTCATGTCCGTGACGAGGGCGACGGTGGGCAGCCCGTGGTCGAGGCCCAACCCGACCATGGTGCGGGCCAGTTCGCGGGCCTGGTCCAGCTCCCGCATGAAGGCGCCGGTGCCGACCTTCACGTCGAGGACCAGGGAGCCCGTGCCCTCCGCGATCTTCTTCGACATGATCGAGGAGGCTATGAGCGGGATGCAGTCCACGGTCGCCGTGACGTCGCGCAGGGCGTAGAGCTTCTTGTCGGCGGGGGCGAGTCCGCTGCCGGGGGCGCAGATCACGGCGCCGACGTCCTCCAGCGTCCGCATCATCTCCGCATTGCTGATGTCCGCGCGCCAGCCCGGGATCGACTCCAGCTTGTCGAGGGTGCCGCCGGTGTGGCCGAGCCCCCGGCCCGACAGCTGCGGCACGGCCGCGCCGCACGCGGCGACGAGCGGGGCGAGGGGCAGCGTGATCTTGTCGCCGACGCCGCCGGTGGAGTGCTTGTCGGCCGCGGGCCGCGCCAGGACGGAAAAATCCATCCGC
Source organism: Streptomyces sp. SID14478 (assembly GCF_010548525.1). GTDB lineage: Bacteria > Actinomycetota > Actinomycetes > Streptomycetales > Streptomycetaceae > Streptomyces. The sequence continues at coordinate 9,613 of NZ_JAAGMG010001191.1, read as the reverse complement.
TCACCGGAGTTGATCATCGCGGCGGTCCAGCGGGCGATCTCCGCGCGGTCCATCCCGTTCAGGAAGACCGCCATGGCGAGCGCCGACATCTGCTCGTCCGCGACCTCGCCCCGCGTGTACGCGTCGACGACCCAGTCGATCTGGGCGTCGCTGAGGCGGCCCCGGTCCCGCTTCGTACGGATGACGGAGATGACGTCCATGGCATTCCTTCCAGCTCCGGCGTGCGTGATGCGATTCCGCCGACTCTACGCGCATAGATGCCGCAGGTGAAGGCGTCATGTCACATCAACGGCACCCCCGTGCGTCCTGTGTGCAGGCATCAACAGGCATCGCTCGACAGGCATCTCGGGACCGCGCCCAGGAGGAATCCCATGTACACCGCCGAAGAAGCACGCAACGTGGCTGCGTTCGAGCACTACCACTCCGCCGGGAACGCCGGCGACCTGGAGGTCTTCGGCAAGGCCGTCGACGAGGCCTTCGCCCCCGACTTCCTGTTCCACACGCCCCTGCCGATGGGGACGACGGGGCACCAGGCGCTCAAGCAGGTGTGGGAGACGCTGCTGCGCGCCTATCCCGACCTGCACGTCGAGGTCCAGGACGTGCTCGCCGACGGGGACAAGATCGTCGCCCGGAACACGGTGACCGGAACCCATCGGGGCGAGATCCACGGCATCGCGCCGACCGGGCGGAAGGTCTCGTACGACGAGATCTTCATCCTCCGGTTCGCCGACGGGCTCATCACCGAGATCTGGGGCGTCGTCGACGTCCTCGCCCAACTGCGACAGCTCGGGTGAGGTGACATGACGGAGGGCCGCCCCTCCCGGTCATCAGGAGAAGCGGCCCTCAAGTCGCCTGTGTTTCCTGCTCAGTTCAGATGCTCGGGCCCGAACGCGTCCGGCAGCATCTCCCCCAGCGACCGCACCCCCGACGCCGTCTCCAGGAGCAGCTCCCGGCCCCCGAACTCGTACAGGAGCTGACGGCAGCGGCCGCACGGCATCAGGATCTCGCCCTTGCCGTCCACGCACGTGAAGTGCGTGAGTCGGCCGCCGCCGGTGGAGACCAGCTGCGAGACCAGGCCGCACTCGGCGCACAGGCCGAGCCCGTAGCTGGCGTTCTCGACGTTGCAGCCCGAGACCGTGCGGCCGTCGTCGACCAGGGCCGCCGCCCCGACCGGGAAGCCCGAGTACGGGGCGTACGCGCGGGACATGGCCTCGCGGGCCGTCTGCCTCAGCGACTCCCAGTCGGGATGCGTCACGTGCCCTGGCCCTTCCGGTACGGCTGCCCGTCCGCCTTCGGCATGCGCAGGCGTTGTGCCGAGAGCGCCAGGACGATCATGGTCAGGACGTACGGCATGGCCGTGGCGACCTGGCTCGGGACCGAGTCCGTGGAGGCGTACCAGAAGAAGAGCAGGACCGAGACGGCGAGCGTGACGGCGCCGCCGACGTACTTCTTCTTCCAGATCAGCCAGGCGACCGCGAGCAGCGCCAGGATGGCGATGAGCAGGAGCAGCGCGTGGGTGTTCTCCGTGCCGCCGCGGACCTTGAGGGTGTCGCTGTAGCCGAACAGGCCGGCACCGACGGCGAGCCCGCCCGGCATCCAGTTGCCGAAGATCATCGCGGCGAGGCCGATGTAGCCGCGGCCGCCGGTCTGGCCCTCCAGGTAGTAGTTGGAGGAGACCATCGACAGGAAGGCGCCGCCGAGGCCCGCGAGGGCGCCGGAGGCCAGCACGGCGATGTACTTGTACTTGATGACGTTGACGCCGAGCGACTCGGCCGCGACCGGGTTCTCGCCGCAGGAGCGCAGCCGCAGCCCGAAGGACGTGCGCCACAGGATCCACCAGGACGCGGGGATCAGCAGCACCGCGATCAGGGTCAGCCAGGAGACGCCCGTCATGATGCCGCCGAGCAGGCCGGCGACGTCCGAGATCAGGAACCAGCCGTGCTTGTTGAGGTCGGCGAGGGCGTCCGCGAGTCCGGGGACGGTGAACTCGCCGAGGCTCGGCACCGCCGGGGACTGGCGGGTGGTGGCGCCCTCCATGCCGTCGTAGATCATGGCGGAGAGGTAGCGGGTGGCGCCCAGGGCCAGGATGTTGATGGCCACACCGGAGACGATGTGGTTGACGTTGAAGGTGACGGTGGCGATGGCGTGCACCAAGCCGCCGAGCGCGCCGCCGATCAGGGCGGCCAGCACGCCGGCCCAGGGGCCCCACTGGTAGCCGGCCCACGCGCCGAACCACGTACCGAGGATCAGCATGCCTTCGAGGCCGATGTTGACCACGCCGGCCCGCTCGGCCCACAGGCCGCCGAGGCCCGCCATGCCGATGGGCACGGCGAGTTGGAGGGCCGTGGACATCTGGCTGACGGAGGTCAGGCCGTTCGCGTCGGTGATCAGGCGGACCGCCGAGACCAGGCAGATCAGTCCGGCGACGAGGAGGAGCAGGACGGGGAGGCTGAGCCGCCGCCGGGCCGCGGGCGCCGCGGCGGGCTGCTTGTCGAGGACGGGAGCCATACTCATCAGGCGGCCACCTCCTGCTTCTTGTCGTGGGTGGCGGAGGCGCCGAGGACGTGGCCCGCGGCGAGTTCGGAGCCGACGCGCTGTTGCTGGCGGCGGGTGCCCCAGACGCGGACGGCCTCGTAGGAGACGACCACGGCGATCACGATCAGGCCCTGCATGATCGTGGCGATCTCGGAGCTGTAGCCCTGCAGGTCCAGCGGGTCGGCCGCGTTGAAGAGCCAGGACAGCAGGAGCGAGGCGAGGGCCATGCCCGCCGGGCTGTTGCGGCCGAGCAGCGCCACGGTGATGGCGTTGAAGCCGAGCGAGGCCGGGAAGGAGTCGGAGAAGGTGTGGGTCGAGCCGAGCAGCGTCGGCAGACCGGCCATGCCGGCGATGGCGCCGGACAGCAGCATGGCGGTCAGGACCATCTTCTTCGCGGAGACGCCGGAGGCGGCGGCCGCGGTCTCGGAGGCACCCGAGGCGCGCAGGTCGAAGCCGAAGCGGGTGCGGTTGAGCATCACCCAGTAGACGATGCCGAGCACGGCGGCGACGACCACGAAGCCGTAGACGGTGCCGATCTGATCGCCCATGTTGATGCCGGGGAACCAGCCGGCCTTGTCCATCTCGCCGGTGGTGCGGTTGTTGCCGACGGCGACGCCGAAGGCGTCCTCCAGGGTCAGGTACGCGATGACCGAGCCCGCGATCGAGTTCAGCATGATCGTGGAGACGACCTCGCTGACGCCGCGGGTCACCTTGAGGATGCCGGCGATGCCGGACCAGATCGCCCCGGTCACGGCGGCCGACAGGATCAGGACCGGGATCTGCAGGAAGGCCGGGAACGCCACGTGCGCGCCGACGATGGCGGCGACACAGGCGGCGAGCCGGTACTGGCCCTCGACCCCGATGTTGAAGAGGTTCATCCGGAAGCCGATGGCCACCGCGAGCGCGCCGATGTAGAGCCCGGCGGCGTCATTGATGATGAGGACCTGGACGTCGGAGAACGTCGCCTGCTCGAACATGATCGAGAACGGGTCGAACGGGTTCTCGCCGGAGGCGACCAGCACGATCGAGGTGAGCCCGAACGCCACGATCAGCGCGATGACCGGACCGGCCGCCGCGAGGAGGAACCTCTCCCCGTTTCCGGCGGCCCAGCGCTTGAGGATGTTCATGGTCAGGCACCGTCTTCCGTGTGCTCCAGGTGGCCCGAGGCGGCACCGGTCATGGCGGATCCCAGCTCTTCCGGGGTGATGGAGGCCGGGTCGGCGTCGGCGACCAGGCGGCCGTCGTAGATGACCCGGAGGGTGTCGGAGAGGCCGATCAGCTCGTCGAGGTCGGCCGAGATGAGCAGCACCGCGAGGCCCTCGCGGCGGGCCTCGCGGATCTGGTCCCAGATCTGCGCCTGGGCGCCGACGTCCACCCCGCGGGTGGGGTGGGCGGCGATCAGGAACTTGGGCGCGTGGCTCATCTCGCGGCCCACGATCAGCTTCTGCTGGTTGCCGCCGGACAGGGAGGCGGCGGTGACGTCGATGCCGGGGGTGCGGACGTCGTACTCCTCGACGATCCGCGTGGTGTCGGCCTGCGCGGACTTCGGGTCGAGCCAGAAGCCCTTGCTGTTGGGGCGCTCGGTGACGTGGCCGAGGATGCGGTTCTCCCACAGCGGCGCGTCGAGCAGCAGGCCGTGGCGGTGGCGGTCCTCGGGGATGTAACCGACGCCGGACTCGCGGCGCTTGCGGGTCGCCCAGGCGGTGATGTCCTCGCCGAGCATCGTGATGACGCCGCTGTCCGCGTGCTCCAGGCCGATCAGGGCCTCGATCAACTCGCTCTGGCCGTTGCCCTCGACGCCCGCGAGGCCGAGCACCTCACCGGCGTGGATGGTGAAGGTGATGCCGTCGAGGAGCGGCTTGCCGCCGCCGGGCGCGGCCAGGCGCAGGTCCTCGACCTGGATCACCGGACGGTCGGTGACCGTCGACTCGGCGGTTTCGGGGGTGGGCAGTTCGCTGCCGACCATCAGCTCGGCGAGCTGCTTGGGGGTGGTCTCGGCGGGGACGGCCGTGCCCACCGTCGTGCCGCGGCGGATGACGGTGATCTCGTCGGCCACGGACAGGACTTCGCCGAGCTTGTGCGAGATGAAGATGACGGCCAGGCCCTCGGCCTTGAGCCCGCGCAGGTTGGCGAAGAGCGCGTCGACCTCCTGCGGGACGAGCACGGCGGTCGGCTCGTCCAGGATCAGGGTGGTGGCGCCGCGGTAGAGGACCTTGAGGATCTCCACGCGCTGGCGGTCGGCGACCCCGAGGTCCTCGACGAGGACGTCCGGGCGCACCCCGAGGCCGTACCGCTCGGATATCTCCAGGATCGTGCGCCGCGCCCTGCCGCCGATCCCGTGCAGCTTCTCGCTGCCGAGGACGACGTTCTCCAGGACGGTGAGGTTGTCCGCGAGCATGAAGTGCTGGTGGACCATGCCGATGCCGCGGGCGATCGCGTCGGCGGGCGAGGAGTAGGAAACCTGCTCGCCGTGGATGGCGATGGTGCCCTCGTCCGGCTTCTGCATGCCGTAGAGGATCTTCATCAGCGTGGACTTGCCGGCCCCGTTCTCGCCGACCAGGGCGTGCACGGTGCCCTTGCGGACGGTGAGGCAGATGTCGTGGTTGGCGACGACGCCCGGGAACCGCTTGGTGATGCCCTTGAGTTCGACGGCTACGGGACCGGATGATGCGGGGGCGGCGTCGGCGGCCGGCGGGGAGCTTGACGTGGCGATGGCGCACTCTCCTGGGAAGGGGGGCCGCCTACACGCGTAGCGCCCCAACAACGGTGTGCGAGAAGCGAGTTCGATACGGGGTTCGAGTCTGAAGCCCGAGCAGGATCCCACGAACGCGTTACGGGGAAGAAGCGTCCGACGGGGATACACAGCAGAAGACCCCTGAAATGAAACGTCCCCGTACCCGGTCCCTGACCGGATCGGCCCGGACCGCGTCGCACACGCGGTCCGGGCTCCCCCTTCGCCTCGCCTTGCGGCGCTGCGGCTGCCTTACTTGACGGCGACCTTGATGGTGCCGTCCACGATGCCGGCCTCGGCCTTCTTCAGCGCGGCCTGGAGCTTGCTGTCGTTCTTGAACTCCGGGTTGGAGTCGGCGAGGGCGACCTCACCGGACTTCAGGTCGCCGGTGCGGACACCGGTCTCCGGCTTGCCGTTCTTGACCGACTCGGCGAGCTTGAAGATCGACTCGGCGACGCCCTTGGTGGCGGACGTGATGATGGACTTCTTGAACGCCGCGAGCGGCTTCTGGTTGTACTGGTCGGAGTCGACGCCGATCGCGTACTTCTTCGCGGCGGCGGCGGCCCCGATCACGCCCTGGCCGGAGAGGCCGGCGGCGTGGTAGACGACGTCGGCGCCGTCCTCCAGCTGCTTCTCGGCGGCGGCCTTGCCGAGGTCCGGGGAGGCGAAGCCCTTGGCCGGGTCCTCGTCGAGGAACTGGACGTCGACCTTGACGTTCTTCTTGGTGTCCTTGACGCCCTGCTCGAAGCCCGCCCGGAACTTGTTGATCAGCGCGTTGTCGACGCCGCCGACGAAGCCGACGTGGTCCGTCTTCGTCTTCAGGGCGGCGGTGACGCCGGCGAGGTAGGAGACCTCGTTCTCCTGGAAGACCAGGTCCGCGATGTTCTTGCCCTGCACCGAGGAGTCGTCGACGATGCCGAAGGTCGTCTTCGGGAACTTGGCCGCGGCCTCCTTCACCGCCGGGGCGTAGGAGTAGCCGATGCCGACGACCGGGTTGTAGCCCGCCTTCGCCAGGTTGACCAGGCGCGCGGCCTTGTCGTCGTCGGACTCGCCGTCCTTCGGCTCCTGGTCGGCGACCTGGTAGCCGAACGTGCTCTTGGCCTTCTTCAGGCCTTCGTAGGCGGCGTCGTTGAACGACTGGTCGCCCTTGCCGCCGACGTCGTAGGCGATGGCGAGGCCCTTGCCCTCCTTGCTGCCCGCGGACGACGAGGCGTCCGACGAGGTGCCGCCGCAAGCGGCCAGAGCGAGGGCGAGAGAAGCGGTGGCGGTGCCTGCGACCGCTATGCGGGAAACCCGGCGCATGGGAAGAGCTCCTTCGTACAAGCGCCGGAGGGACAGGGCCCGACGCTGAGTTCGCCGCAGAGTAACGCGCGTAGACAAAACATAAAACCCCTTCTGTCCATCTCGTTATCAGGGCGATGCACGGCCTCGGACGGGCTCCCGGAGGGCCTTCCCGAACGCAACGCAGGGCGGGCGCGGAAAGGGTTCCGCGCCCGCCCTGGACGTTGTACGTATGACCTACGGCTTGGTCGCGACCTTGATCGAGCCGTCGACGATGCCCTTCTTCGCCTTGGCGACCGCGTCGGCCAGACCGGGGATGGTCTTGAACTTGGGGTTGGACTCCGAGGCGCCCACCCCGTCGGCCTTGAGGTCGAAGGTCTGCGTGCCCGTCAGCGGCTTGCCGTCCTTGACCGACTTGGCCAGCGAGTAGACCGCTCCGCCGACCTCCTTGAGCGCGGAGGTGAGGATGTAGTCCTTGAACTTGGCCAGCGTCCCCTGCTTGTACTGGTCCGAGTCGACGCCGATGACCCACTTCTTCTGCGTCGCGGCGGCCTTGATGACGCCCTGCCCGGACAGACCGGCCGCGTGGTAGATCACGTCGGCGCCGTCCTCCAGCTGCTTGCCCGCGGCGGCCTCGCCGAGGTCGGGGCTGGCGAAGCCCTTGGCCGGGTCGTCGTCGAGGTACTGGACCTCGACCTTGACGCCCTTCTTGGTGTCCTTGACGCCCTGCTCGAAGCCGGCCTGGAACTTGTTGATCAGTTCGTTGTCGACGCCGCCGACGAAGCCGACGTGGTTCGTCTTGGTGGCCTTGGCCGCGGCGACGCCGGCCAGGTAGGAGGACTCGTTCTCCGCGAAGACCAGCGAGGTGACGTTGGTGCCCTCGACGACGGAGTCGACGATGCCGAAGGTCGTCTTCGGGAACTTCTTCGCCACTTCCTTCAGCGCGGGGCCGTAGGCGTAGCCGATGCCGATGACCGGGTTGTAGCCGGCCTTCGCCAGGTTCGACAGGCGCTGCGCCTTGTCGTCGTCGGACTCGCCGTCCTTCGGCTCCTGGTCGGCCGTCTTGTACCCGAACTCCGCCTTGGCCTTCTTCAGGCCCTCGTAGGCGGAGTCGTTGAACGACTGGTCGCCCTTGCCGCCGACGTCGTACGCGATGGCGAGCCCGAGGTCCCCCTTGTCGGACGAACCACCCTTGTCGTTCTCGCTGCTGGTGCCGCCGCAGGCGGTGGCGGCGAGAGCGAGACCGGAGACGGCCACGGCTATCCGCGTGAGCCGGGTTGTACGAGAACGACGCATGATCGGCTGCTCCTTCGTCAACACGCCGCGCAGGGCGCTGAGTTCGGCGGAGCGTAACGCGCGTCGAGGGGGCGGGGAACGGGGTTCGGGCCTGCCGTTACCGATTCGTGCCGGGAGTCGGTTACGTCCCCGTGAAGGAGCGTGATGAAGGGCGCGAACGGGAGGGAATCGCGCCCCTCGGCTCAGGCCCCGGCCGCGTCCAGCAACGCCGTCGCCGTGAACAGCTCCACGCCCACCGTGATCGCCGACTCGTCCACGTCGAAGTCGCCCTGGTGCAGATCGCGGCTGCCGCGCTCCCCCGGGTTCTTCACGCCGAGCCGCGCCATGGCGCCGGGCACGTGCTCCAGGTACCAGGAGAAGTCCTCGCCGCCCAGGCTCTGCTGGGTGCCCTCGACGGAGTCCGGGCCGAGCCGGGCGATCATGGCGTCGCGCAGCAGGTCGGACACCGCCGGATCGTTGACGACGGGCGGCACCCCGCGGATGTAGTCGATCACCGGCTTGGCCCGGTACAGGTCGGCGATCTCCTGGACGGCACCGTGCACCAGGTCGGGCGCGGCCCGCCAGGCGTCGAGGTCCAGGCAGCGCACGGTGCCGGACAGTTCGGCGTGCTGCGGGACGACGTTGCAGGCGTGCCCCGTCTCCAGCCGTCCCCAGGTGAGGGCGAGTCCGGAGCGGGCGTCGACGCGGCGGGCGACCAGCGCGGGCACCTCGGTGGCGACCTTGGCGGCGGCGATGACGAGGTCGGTGGTGAGGTGCGGGCGGGCGGTGTGCCCGCCGGGCCCGTCGAGGGCGACCTCCAGCCGGTCGCACGCCGAGGTGATGGCGCCGTGCCGCAGCCCGATCCGCCCGGCCTCGACCTTCGGGTCGCAGTGCACGGCGACGATCTTGCGTACGCCGTCCAGCGCGCCGCACTCGATCACGTCCGAGGCGCCGCCGGGCAGCACTTCCTCGGCGGGCTGGAAGATCAGCCGCACCGGGTGCGGCAGTTGGCCCCGTCGGTGCAGGTCGGCGAGGACGAGGCCGGCGCCCAGCACGACGGTGGTGTGCACGTCGTGCCCGCAGGCGTGCGCCCGGTCCGGGACGGTGGACCGGTACGCGCAGGTCGCCTTGGTGTCGGGGATCGGCAGGGCGTCGATGTCGGCGCGCAGGGCGAGCATCCCGCGCTCACCGTTCCACTCGGCCCCCTCGGTGCCGATGTCACAGATGAGCCCGGTGCCCATACCGAGCACGCGGGGCGCGAGCCCGGCCTGCTCAAGGCGCGCCTTGAGCGCGGCGGTGGTACGGAACTCCTGGTTGCCGAGCTCGGGGTGCATGTGCAAGTCACGCCGGAAGGCGATGAGTTCCCTGCGCAGCGCCTCGGGCAGCACGCCGGGGAGCGTGGTGCCCGGGGTGGGTTCCCCCGGCTGGTCGGCCTCGGACTCTCGGGACTTCAACTGGTTCACCCTTTGAAGGGTAGGGCGATGCGGGTACCAACTAACCCCCGATCAACAAAAGTTCAGCCGGATTGACGTAAGAAATCCGGCCAGGGCGTGCATGTGGATCACTCGGGGTGGGTATGTCCACTCTTTCCCCCTGCGCGCCGGAGCGGACAGGCGCGCAGCGTCGGGGGCTTCATCCCAGTGATCGCCTAGGGCGTGTCCGGGACCGCGGCCGGGTCAGGGGCGGGGCCGCGGGGAGCGTGGCGCGGCGCCACGTACCGGGTCACGGCCGCCGCCACGAACGCGGCCGCCACGAGCCCGGCGCTCACCCCCGGCACGGCCCGGTACCCGA
>NZ_JAAGMG010001147.1 GCF_010548525.1 Streptomyces sp. SID14478 | reverse complement strand
CGTCGCCTCGTCCCGCACCACCAGCGCCTGCTCCACGTCGCGGGCCGCCGCCATCGCCGCGTCCAGCGTCCGGTCGCCCAGCGGCCTGGCCGTGCGCAGGGCCCCGTAGAGCACGCCGCGCACCCGGCGGCGTACGACGACGGGCACCGCGAGGACCGAGCGCAGGCCCTCGGTCCCGACCGCCAGGTCGTACTCGTGGCTGATGTGGCGCGATCCCTGGTAGTCGGTGACCGCGCAGGCCCTGGCCAGGGTCAGCGCCTTGCCGCCCAGGCCGTTGCCCGCCGCCACCGCGAGCCCGCGCAGCGCGTTCGTCGACGCGCCGCTCAGTTCGGCGATGCGTACCTGGCCCGCGCTCGCGGTGAGCCCGCCGAACGCCACCGGCAGGCCCGTGCCCCTGCGCAGCCGTACCAGCGCCGCGCGCATCTCGACCGCCTCGGCGGACACTGCGGTCACCCTCGATCTCCCTCGCGTGCTCCGGTCACCCCCGTTCGGGGGTGGTGAGACCTGCGTCACGCACTACACGATGTCAGACACGGTCCCCCATGGCACGGTCCGCGACGACGCGGACGAGAAGGACTCCAGGAGCACCCATGACGACGCCGAACGGCCCCACGCAGCAGTTCCGCACGGCCCGTGACTTCCTCGTGCAGCACGCACACGACTACGAGACGGCGTACGAGGGGTTCGCCTGGCCGCGGCCCGACCGGTTCAACTGGGCCCTCGACTGGTTCGACGTCATCGCCGACGGCAACGAGAAGATCGCCCTGCACATCGTCGAGGAGGCCGGTGAGGAGGCCCGCTTCTCCTTCGACGCCCTGCGCCGCCGCTCGAACCGCGTGGCCAACTGGCTGCGCGCGCAGGGCGTTCGGCCCGGTGACCGGATCCTGCTCATGCTCGGCAACCAGGTCGAGCTGTGGGAGGTGATGCTCGCCGCGATGAAGCTGCGCGCCGTCGTCATCCCCGCGACGCCGCTGCTCGGCCCCGCCGACCTCACCGACCGCGTCGAGCGCGGGCGCGCCCGGCACGTCGTCGCCCGGCCCGAGGACGTCGCCAAGTTCACGGAGGTGCCGGGCGAGTACACGCGGGTCGTCGTCGGCGGGCAGCCCGCCGACGGATGGCTCGGGTACGAGGACGCGGACGGCGCCGAGGAGACCTTCGAGCCCGACGGGGTGACCCTCGCCGACGACCCGATGCTGCTGTACTTCACGTCCGGTACGACGGCCCGGCCCAAGCTCGTCGAGCACACCCATGTCTCCTACCCCGTAGGGCATTTGGCGACGATGTTCTGGATCGGGCTGCGCCCCGGCGACGTCCATCTGAACATCTCCTCGCCCGGCTGGGCCAAGCACGCCTGGTCGAACTTCTTCGCGCCGTGGAACGCCGAGGCGACCGTCTTCCTCTACAACTACACGCGCTTCGACGCGGGCCGGCTGATGGCCGCGATGGACCGCGCGGGCGTCACCTCGTTCTGCGCGCCGCCCACCGTGTGGCGCATGCTCATCCAGGCCGATCTCACCCAACTCGCCACGCCGCCGCGGGAAGTGGTGGCCGCGGGCGAACCGCTCAACCCCGAGGTCATCGAGCAGGTCAAGCGGGCCTGGGGCATCACCATCCGCGACGGATTCGGGCAGACCGAGACGGCCGTCCAGGTCTCCAACAGCCCCGGGCAGCTCCTCAAGCCGGGCTCCATGGGCCGCCCGAGCCCCGGCTTCGTGGTCGAACTCCTCGACCCCGTCACCGGTGAACCCGGCGCGAGCGAGGGGGAGATCAGCCTCGACCTGGCCGCGCACCCGGTGGGCCTGATGGTCGGCTACCACGGCGATCCGGAGCGTACGGCCGAGGCGATGGCGGGCGGCTACTACCGCACCGGCGACATCGGATCCCGCGACGCCGAGGGCTACTTGACCTACGTGGGCCGCGCCGACGACGTCTTCAAGGCCAGCGACTACAAGATCAGCCCCTTCGAGCTGGAGAGCGCGCTGCTGGAGCACGAGGCGGTCGCCGAGGCGGCGGTCGTGCCCGCGCCCGACACGCTCCGCCTCAACGTCCCGAAGGCGTACGTCGTGCTCGCCGAGGGCTTCGAACCCGGCCCGGACACCGCCAAGTTGCTCTTCGAGCACTCGCGCGCGGTGCTCGCCCCGTACAAGCGGCTGCGCCGCATCGAGTTCGCCGAGCTGCCCAAGACGGTCTCGGGCAAGATCCGGCGGATCGAGCTGCGCGAACGCACCGCGCAGGACGCGAGCGCCGAGTACCGCGAGGAGGACTTCCGGTGAGCGCACCCGCACAGCAGCTGTCGTACGCGCACGGCACCGGCACCGTGCCCCTCCTCGGCGACACCATCGGCGCCAATCTGCGACGCGCCGTCGAGGCCTGGCCGGACCGGGAGGCGCTCGTCGACGTACCCAGCGGCCGTCGCTGGACCTACGCCCAATTCGGTGATGCCGTCGAGAAGTTGGCCCGCGGGCTGCTCGCCCGTGGCGTCGCCAAGGGGGACCGGGTCGGCATCTGGGCGGTCAACTGCCCCGAGTGGGTGCTCGTCCAGTACGCGACCGCACGCATCGGCGCGATCATGGTCAACATCAACCCGGCCTACAGGGCACACGAGTTGACGTACGTGCTGCGGCAGTCGGGGGTCACGGTGCTGATCTCGTCGACCGGGCGCAAGGGCACCGACTACCGGGAACAGGTCCGCCGGGTCACCCCCGACTGCCCCGAGCTGCGGGAGAGCGTCTTCATCGGCGAGGAGACCTGGGACGCGCTCGTCGCCGCGGCATCCGCTGTCACCCCCACACAACTCGCTGCCCGTGAAGCGGAGTTGAGCTGCGACGATCCGGTCAACATCCAGTACACCTCGGGTACCACGGGCTTCCCGAAAGGGGCCACGCTCTCCCACCACAACATCCTCAACAACGGGTACTGGGTGGGCGAGACCGTCGGCTACAGCGAGCAGGACCGGGTCTGCGTGCCCGTGCCCTTCTACCACTGCTTCGGCATGGTGATGGCGAACCTGGCCTGCACCTCGCACGGTGCCTGCATCGTCATCCCCGCCCCGTCCTTCGAACCGGCGGCCACGCTGCGCGCCGCGCAGGACGAGCGGTGCACCTCGCTGTACGGCGTGCCGACGATGTTCATCGCCGAGCTGAACCTGCCGGACTTCGCGACGTACGACCTGTCGACGCTGCGCACCGGCATCATGGCGGGCTCCCCGTGCCCCGCCGAGGTGATGAAGCGGGTCGTCGCGGAGATGAACATGGCCGAGGTGTCCATCTGTTACGGGATGACGGAGACGTCGCCGGTGTCGCTGCAGACCCGCCGCGACGACGACCTGGAGCGGCGCACCGGCACCGTCGGCCGCGTCCTGCCGCACATCGAGGTCAAGGTGATCGACCCGGTCACCGGCGTCACCCTGCCGCGCGGCGAGCCCGGGGAGCTGTGCACCCGCGGCTACAGCGTGATGCTCGGCTACTGGGGCGAGCCGGAGAAGACCGCCGAGGTCGTCGACGCCGGGCGGTGGATGCACACCGGGGACCTGGCCGTGCTGCGCGAGGACGGCTACGGGCAGATCGTCGGCCGCATCAAGGACATGATCATCCGCGGTGGGGAGAACATCTCTCCGCGCGAGATCGAGGAGTTCCTGTACGGGCATCCGCGGATCGCCGACGTGCAGGTGGTGGGCGTGCCGCACGAGAAGTACGGGGAAGAGGTCCTGGCCTGCGTGATCCTGAAGGACCCGGACGCCGGCCTCACCCTCGACGAGCTGCGCGCCCACTGCCACGACCGGCTCGCGCACTACAAGGTGCCGACCCGGCTGCGCATCCTCGACTCCTTCCCGATGACGGTCAGCGGAAAGGTCCGGAAGGTGGAACTCCGGGAGGGGTACGGGGAGTTGTAGAGGCGAGAAGCCATAGGAGAAGGGCGTGAGCGCGGCCGCGCGAGGGGCTATGCGTCACGCCGCATGCAGACCCTGGGCCATCGGTCGAGGCCGTGTGCCGCCTCCGCCGCGCGGACGGCGCGCAGGCCGGGCGTGAGTTCGGCCTCGGCGAGCCGGCGGAAGCCGAGACGCTCGTAGTAGGGGGCGTTCCACGGCACGTCGGCGAAGGTGGTCAGGGTGAGACCGGCCAGGTCCTGGTCGCGCGCGCAGTCGGCGGCGCACGCGATCAGGGCCCGGCCCACCCCGCGCCGGGCCGCGTCCGGGTGCACGGTGACCTGCTCGATGTGAAAGGCGCCGTCGACCTCCTCGCCCACCAGGTACGCGACCACGGTCCCGTCGTCCTCGGCGGCGACCCAGGCGTGCCCGGCCGCGCGGTAGCGCTCCAGCTCGGCGACGGCGGGCGGCTCGTCGTCGGCGATCGCGGCCATGCCGAGCGGCCGGAAGACCTCCCCGGCCGCCGTCTCGATGTCCTGGAGGCGGGGGAGCTCGGCCGGCGTGGGGCTGCGCAGGATCATCCGCCGATTATCGCCGGTGGCACCGACGTGGCGGCGCCGGTGGTGGCGACGGGCCGGACCGGCCGTCAGGCCCCGCTCGCGATCAGTTCGTCCGCCGGGCTGTTCACCGGCTGCGGCACCCCCGCGAGGTCGAGGACGAACAGAGGGACGCCGAGTTCGTCCGCGCGGGTGCGGGCCCGGTCCGCGTAACCGGCGAGCGAGAAGTACGCGCAGGTGGCCGACTCCGTCATCGACTGGAGCCACAGGCACTCCACGTCGCGCTCCGTGGCCGGCCGCACCGACGGCTCGACCTGGGCGATCACGCCGCGCGCCGCGAGACCGATGCCGGACGGCGGCCGCTGGTCGGCGCGGCGCACGTCCTGGTAGCCGAGCCAGCGCAGGTACAGGGCGGCGGCGGTCACCGCGTCGCGCGCCGTGCGGAT
>NZ_JAAGMG010001110.1 GCF_010548525.1 Streptomyces sp. SID14478 | reverse complement strand
GCCCGTGGTCGCCGGCGGACGCAGCGCCGGGGCCCGCGTCGCCTGCCGGACGGCGCGGGAGCTGGGCGCTGTCGCCGTGCTCGCGCTGAGCTTCCCGCTGCACCCGCCGGGCAAGCCGGAGAGGTCGCGGGCCGACGAGCTGCTGGGAGCGGGGGTGCCCACCCTCGTCGTGCAGGGCGGGAACGACCCGTTCGGCAGGCCGGGGGAGTTCCCGGACCACGGCGCGTACGAACTGGTCGAAGTGCCCTACGGGGACCACGGGTTCGCCGTGCCGAAGCGGGCCGGCATCTCGCAGGACGAGGCCCTCGACGTGCTGACGGACGCCGTCGTCAAGTGGACAAGGTCACTCGTGTAGTCCCGGGGAATGTCGAGCACCGTACGACTGTTGTCGCCACTGTCGGTGCACACAGTCGTACGAGAGGAAGTCCGCCGCATGGGTTCGACCATCTGCCCGAGCCGTGCCACCACTCCTGACCTGGAGTGGAGCGTGCTCAGCGCGGCCAAGACCGCTCCCCTTCGGGCGGCGGGCGGACCGGATCGTCGTCTATCCTCCGATTCGAGTGGGACCTCTTCGGGCCTCACGACGTCGTTGGAGGAGGTGGGTCCGGTCACAGGGACCGACGCAGGGACCGAACACGGCCAGGCGGACGAGGGGCCCGAGCCTGTGGAGAGCGCTGCCCAGCGCAGCGCGCGCTTCGAGCGGGACGCACTGGAATTCCTCGACCAGATGTACTCGGCGGCCCTGCGCATGACGCGCAACCCGGCCGATGCCGAGGACCTGGTGCAGGAGACGTATGCCAAGGCGTACGCGTCGTTCCACCAGTTCCGCGAGGGCACGAACCTCAAGGCATGGCTGTACCGGATCCTGACGAACACCTTCATCAACTCGTACCGCAAGAAGCAGCGCGAGCCCCAGCGCAGCGCGGCCGAGGAGATCGAGGACTGGCAGCTGGCGCGTGCCGAGTCGCACATGTCGACCGGTCTGCGCTCCGCCGAGTCGCAGGCGCTCGACCACCTGCCCGACTCCGACGTGAAGCGCGCGCTGCAGGCGATCCCCGAGGAATTCCGCATCGCGGTCTATCTCGCGGACGTCGAGGGCTTTGCGTACAAGGAGATCGCGGACATCATGGGGACACCCATCGGGACCGTGATGTCCCGGCTCCACCGGGGCCGTCGTCAGCTGCGCGGAATGCTGGAGGACTACGCCCGTGACCGCGGGCTCGTCCCCGCCGGCGCCGGAGAGTCGAACGAAGCGAAAGGCTCGGGCTCATGAGCTGCGGAGAGCCGCACGAGACGGACTGCAGTGAAGTTCTCGATCATCTCTATGAATTCCTTGATCATGAGATGCCGGACTCCGACTGCACCAAGTTCGAGGTGCACTTCGAGGAGTGCTCCCCGTGCCTGGAGAAGTACGGCCTGGAGCAGGCCGTGAAGAAGCTGGTCAAGCGGTGCTGCGGCCATGACGACGTGCCGACGGACCTGCGGGCCAAGGTCATGGGGCGGATCGAAGTGATCCGTTCCGGGCAGGGCGTCCCCGACGAGGGCACGCCGCTCACCTGAGCTGACGGGGCAACTCCCGCACCGGGAGCGGGAGTTCGTCCCGTTCGCCCCCTGGTTCACCCGATCGTGGTAATCCGGGGCCGTGCGCCCCGGCAATCCCCGTGATGCCGCCCGGACGGCTCGGCCCGCGTCCTATTCTCCGTGAACTGAACGTCACGGGGAGGGAGTGGGGATGCGGTCGGTTCCGCCTGTGGCCCGTGCGTACGTACTCCTGACTGCCGGTGGGGCGCTGGTGTGTGCCGCGCCCGCTGTGCTGTTCCTCGGCTCTTCCTGGCGTGCGGTGGCCCTGCTCGCGGGCGTGTACGCGGGCTGCGAGCAGCTCGGTCGCAGCCGACTCGGCGGGCGCCGGGCGCCCAGGGGTATGGGTACCTTCTTTCCCGTCCTCCTTGCAGGAGCGTTTCTGCTGCCTCCTGCGGCCGCCGCGCTCGTCGCCGTCCCCGGCGCCCTCCTCGCCCGCGTCGAGCAGCGGCCGACCGGGCTGCGCCGGGTGTGGCGCACCGCCCAACTCGCCCTCGGCAGCTGGGCGTCCGCGCAGGTATTCGGGATGCTCGGCGGCCCGGACGCGGTCTCCGCGCCGCGCTTCCCGTACGCGTTCGTGCCCGCCGCTGCCGCCGTGCTCGCCTTCTGCGTCGTCCTCACCGTCCTCGACGGCGGCATCCTCGCCGCGGCCGAGCGCGTACCGCTGCGCGCCGCCTGGCGCGGGCTCTTCCTGCGCGCGCTGGCGCCGGTCGCCGTGCACGGTCTCGCGGGGCTGCTGATGGCGGTGCTGTGGGCCAGCGCGTACGGGCCGGTGGCCTCGCTCCTGGTGCTGCTGCCGATGTACATCTCCTGCTGGGTCTTCGCCCAGTACCAGCGCGAGCGCGCCGCCCACCAGGCCACCATCCGCGCCCTGGTCCAGGCCGTCGACATCAAGGACGGCTACACGCGCGGGCACAGCGAGCGGGTCGGGCAGGCGTCCATGATGATCGCCCGGGAACTGGGCCTGGCCGACGAGCGCGTCGAGGTCCTGCGGTTCGCCGGGATCCTGCACGACGTGGGCAAACTCGGCGTCCCCACACGGCTGTTGAGGAAGGACGGCCCGCTCACGCCCGAGGAGCGCGAGATCATTCAGCTGCACCCCGAGTACGGGCACGAGATGGTGCGCGGCATCGGGTTCCTCGGCGAGGCGCGCTCCGCGATCCTGCACCACCACGAGCGGCTCGACGGGAGCGGCTACCCGTACGGCCTCGCGGGGGCACAGATCCCGGAGTGCGCCCGGGTGGTGGCGGTGGCCGACGCCTTCGACGCCATGACCTCCACGCGCACCTACTCGCGGGCACGGCCCGTCCCGGTGGCGCTTGCGGAGCTGGAGCGGTGCGCGGGATCGCAGTTCGACCCGGTGATGGTGCGGGCACTGACGCGCGTCCTCGGCCGGGAAGGATGGCATCCGGTGGTGACCGCCGATGAGGGGGCCCTGCCGGCGGCCCGTTCCGAGGGCGTGCCGGTGACGGGTGCGGCCGCGCCATGACGGCGGCTTCGCCTGCGGTACCGGTGCCGAAGGCGGCGGTGAGGCCGCCGGCACTCGTCCTGCTCGTGTACGCCGTGGCCGGCGCCCTCACCACGGCCGCGCTCGGCAGCACCCTCTGGTACGGACTCGACGACCGCGGTGTCGCGCTCGCCTTCGGGCTGCTCGTCGCCGTCGGGGAGCTGGCGCGCTGGGGCGGCGGCGGCGACCGCGAGGCC
>NZ_JAAGMG010001072.1 GCF_010548525.1 Streptomyces sp. SID14478 | reverse complement strand
CTCGGGTCCCGGCACGCCGCACGGGTGCGGATCACCGGCGCGGCCCGGCCGTTGCCGCCGGGCCTGGAGGTGGTGGCGCTGCGCGGCTGCCAGGAGGCGCTGGCGAACGTGCACAAGCATGCTCCGCCCGGCGCCGCGATCGACGTGGAACTCACCTACGTGGAGGGCGGGTTGCGCCTCGTCGTACGCGATGAGGGGCCCGGCTTCGACCCCGGGGCCCCGACCGCGGGGTACGGTCTGCGCGGGCTGCGGGCGCGGGCCGCCGAGGTGGGCGGCACGGCCACGGTCGACAGCGCGCCCGGTGCGGGCACCACGGTCACCGTCCGGCTCCCGGTACCCGAGAGGACCCTTTCGTGATCCGCATCCTGCTTGCCGACGACCATCCCGTCGTGCGCGAGGGCCTGCGCGCGATGCTCGACGCCGAACCGGACCTGGACGTCGTCGCGGAGGCGGCGAACGGACCGCAGGCCGAGGCGCTCGCCGCCCGGCACGCCCCGGACATCGTGCTGATGGACCTGCGGATGCCGGGCGGCGACGGGGTCGACGCCATCGTGCGCATGACGGCGGCCGGGCTCCGGTGCCGGATGATCGTGCTGACGACGTACGAGACGGACCGGGACATCCTGCGGGCCGTGGAGGCGGGCGCGGCCGGGTACCTGCTCAAGGACATGTCCCGGGCGGAACTGGCCGATGCGGTACGGGCCGCGGCGCGGGGCGAGACCGTGCTGGCCCCGTCCGTCGCGGCGCGCCTCGTGGACCAGCTGCGGACGCATCCGGAGCGGCCCCGGCTGTCGGAGCGGGAGACGGCGGTGCTGCGGCTCGTCTCCGACGGCTGTACGAACGCGGAGATCGGCCGGCGCCTGCACGTCGCCGAGTCGACGGTGAAGACGCATCTGCTGCGCGCGTTCGGCAAGTTGGGGGTGGACGACCGTACGGCGGCGGTGACGAGTGCGATGCGGTTCGGGCTGCTCGACTGAGGGAGCGGGGCCGCGGGGCGCTGCCCCGGACCCCGCTCCCTCTTCGTCCCGGAAAGGGGACCGATCAGCCCAGCTTGCCGCGGAGCACCTCGACGACCTGGTCCACCGCGACGGCGGACTGCTCGCCGGACTCCATGTCCTTGAGCTGCACGACGCCCTCGGCGAGGTCCCGCTCCCCCGCCACGATCGTGTACCGGGCGCCGCTGCGGTTGGCGTTCTTCATGGCGCCCTTGAGGCCCTTGCCGCCGAAGGAGAAGTCCGCCGAGACGCCGGCCTTGCGCAGTTCGGTCACCTTGGTGAACAGCACGCGCCGCGCCTCGTCGCCGAGCGGCACCGCGAACACGCTGGTGGTGGAGGGGAGTTCGAGCTCGATGCCCTCCGCCTCCAGGGCCAGCACCGTGCGGTCCACGCCGAGCGCCCAGCCGACGGACGGCAGCGAGGGGCCGCCGATCATCTCGGACAGGCCGTCGTAGCGGCCGCCGCCGCCCACCGCGGACTGCGAGCCGAGACCGTCGTGGACGAACTCGAAGGTCGTACGGGTGTAGTAGTCCAGACCGCGGACCAGCTTCTCGTCGTCCTCGAAGGCGACGCCCTCGGCGACGAGCAGCTCCCGCACCTGCTCGTGGTACGCCTTGCACGCGTCGCACAGGTAGTCGCGCAGCGAGGGCGCGCCCACGAGCTGCTTCTGCACGTCGGCCCGCTTGTCGTCGAGGACGCGCAGCGGGTTGATCTCGGCCCGGCGCAGCGTCTCCTCGTCGAGGTCGAGGCCGCGCAGGAAGTCCTGGAGCGCGGCCCGGTAGACGGGACGGCACTCCTTGTCGCCCAGCGAGTTCAGCAAGATGCGGAAGTCGCGCAGGCCGAGCGAGCGGTACGCCTGGTCGGCCAGGATGATCAGCTCGGCGTCCAGGGCCGGGTCCTCGGCACCGATCGCCTCGGCGCCGACCTGGGAGAAGTGCCTGTAACGGCCCTTCTGGGGACGCTCGTAGCGGTAGTACGAGCCCGAGTACCAGAGCTTGACCGGGAGGTTGCCCGCCTTGTGGAGGTTGGCCTCCAGGGCCGCGCGCAGCACGGATGCCGTGCCCTCGGGCCGCAGGGCGAGCTTGTCGCCGCCCTTGGTCTCGAAGGCGTACATCTCCTTGGTCACGATGTCGGTGGACTCACCCACACCGCGGGCGAACAGTTCGACGTTCTCGAAGCCGGGCGTCTCGACGTAGCCGTAGCCGGAGTTGCGCAGGGGTCCGGAGATCGCCTCGCGCACCGCGAGGTACTTCGCGGAGTCCGGCGGCAGCAGGTCGTACGTGCCCTTGGGGGCCTGAAAGGTGCTCACGGGAAAAGTCTCTTCACATTCCTCGTCGGGGGGCCCGAGGCGAGTCCCCCTGGCCGCTGGCCGCCACCTGCCGCAGATACGGATTGGTGGCGCGCTCCTGGCCGATGGTCGTCTGGGAGCCGTGCCCGGAGAGGACCACGGTCGAGTCGTCGAGCGGCAGGCACACACGGGCCAGCGATTCGAGCATGTCGTCCATGGAGCCACCGGGCATGTCGGTGCGTCCGATGGAGCCGGCGAACAGCAGGTCGCCCGAGAAGAACACCGACGGAACGTCCGCCGTCTCGGGCATCCGGAAGGCCACCGACCCCTTGGTATGGCCGGGCGCGTGCGCGACGGTGAGGTCGAGTCCGGCCAGGTTCAGCCGCGTACCGTCGGACAGTTCCCGCACGTCGTCGGGCTCCCCCACGGTGAGCTCGCCCATCAGCGGCATGCCGATGGAACGGCCGATGCCCTTCTCCGGGTCGCTCATCATGTAGCGGTCCGAGGGGTGGATCCACGCCGGTACGTCGTGCGCCCCGCAGACCGGGACGACCGAGGCGACGTGGTCGATGTGCCCGTGCGTGAGGACGACGGCGACCGGCTTGAGCCGGTGCTTCCTGAGCGCTTCCTCGACTCCCTCGGCGGCCTGGTGGCCCGGGTCGATGATCACGCACTCCTCACCCGCGGCGGGGGCAACCAGATAACAATTGGTGCCCCAGGCCCCGGCGGGGAACCCGGCAATCAGCACGATCGTCCTTCGTATGTCGTCGAAACAGCGGAATGCGGCAGATCAGAGCCTACCGGCGCTGCCGAATCCACAGCGACCCCATATACGGTACGGGGCACCAACCGATGGCCCGGCCCGCAAGAATCACGGTCACGAGACGTACGAGGAGAACACCCGGTGGTCACCAAGGATCAGCGGCAGCGTCAGCTCGCCCGGGAGAAGTTCCTGCGCCAGCAGCAGCGGCGTGAGTCCGCGCGACGCAAGGCGCGCACCCGCAACACCGTGATCGCCGCGGTGCTCGCGGTCGTCGTCCTGGGCACCGGTGGCGCGTACGCCGCCGGAGCTTTCAAGAGCGACGACAAGAAGGACACGGCCGGCGCGGAGCCGAGCACGAACCCTTCCGCGTCGAAGGCGCCGGACCCGTGCGAGAAGCCCGCCGCGGGCAAGGCGAAGACGGCCACCTGGAAGAAGGAGCCGGCCGTCAGCATCGACAAGTCCGCGAACTACACGATGAAGCTCGCCACGACGTGCGGTGACATCGGCATCGACCTGAAGGCGTCGGCCGCCCCGCACACGGTGAACTCGTTCAACTACCTGGCGGGCAAGGGCTTCCTCGACCACACCAAGTGCCACCGTCTGACCACCGACGGCATCTACGTCCTGCAGTGCGGCGACCCGACGGGCACCGGCCAGGGCGGCCCGGGGTACACGATCCCGGACGAGAACCTGAAGGACTCCTCCTTGAAGAAGGCGGAGAAGCAGCAGGGCACGCAGCTGTACACGTACCCGGCGGGCACCATCGCGATGGCGAACACCGGGAAGAAGCACACCGGCGGCAGCCAGTTCTTCCTCGTCTACAAGGACAGCAAGCTCCCGGCGACGTACACCCCGTTCGGGACCATCTCCGATTCCGGGATGAAGGTGCTGAACAAGATCGCGAAGGCGGGTGCGCAGCCCCCGGACCAGACCACCGGCAACACCGCGCCGAACGCGACCGTGGTGATCAACAAGGGGACCGTGACCAAGTCCTGACCTGCCCGCGGCCAAATTTCGGTCGCGCGGGATGCGGACAGCATCCCCGCCGGTCGCCTATGTTGGCCGTGACGAAACTGTGGACGATGCCCGGGGGCCCACGAGTCCCCCGCAGGCATCATGTGGAGGAGGCGCTGTGAGCAGCGACCCGTGGGGCCGCGTCGACGAGACGGGGACCGTGTACGTGCGTTCGGCCGACGGCACTGAGCGTGAGGTCGGTTCGTGGCAGGCGGGATCGCCTGATGAGGCCCTGGCCTACTTCAAGCGCAAGTACGACGGTCTGGTCGTCGAGATCGGGCTCCTCGAGCGCCGGGTACAGACGACCGACCTGTCGGCGAAGGACGCCTCGACCGCGATCGAGCACCTGCGCGCGCAGGTCACGGACGCGCATGCGATCGGTGACCTGGAGGCCCTCGGCAAGCGGCTCGACAAGCTCGTGGAGTCGGTCGAGTCGCGTCGCGAGGAGCGCAAGGTCCAAAAGGCCAAGCAGTCCGACGAGGCGCGGCACGCCAAGGAGGCGCTGGTCGTCGAGGCGGAGGAGCTGGCCCAGTCCGAGCAGTGGCGGGCGGCCGGCGAGCGGCTGCGTGCGCTGGTGGACACCTGGAAGGGTCTGCCGCGACTCGACCGCAAGTCGGACGACGAGCTGTGGCACCGCTTCTCGCACGCCCGGTCGGCGTTCTCGAAGCGCCGCAAGGCGCACTTCGCGTCCCTGGACGCGCAGCGCGAGGAGGCCCGCAAGGCCAAGGAGAAGCTGGTCGCGGAGGCCGAGTCCCTGTCGGCCTCGCAGGACTGGGGCGTCACGGCGGCCCGGTACCGCGAGCTGATGACGGACTGGAAGGCGGCGGGCCGGGCGCAGCGCGAGCACGAGGACGACCTGTGGAACCGCTTCCGCGGCGCCCAGGACGTGTTCTTCGCGGCGCGCAGCTCGGTCTTCGCCGAGCGTGACGCCGAGCAGGGCGAGAACCTCAAGCTCAAGGAGGAGCTGGCCGACGAGGCCGAGAAGCTCCTGCCGATCGGCGACCTCAAGTCGGCCCGTGCCGCCTTCCGTTCGATCAACGAACGCTGGGAGGCCATCGGCCACGTGCCGCGCGACGCCCGCCCGAAGGTCGAGGGCCGGATGCACGCGGTGGAGCGTGCCATGCAGGAGTCCGAGGAGGCCGAGTGGCGTCGGACGAACCCGGAGGCACGCGCGCGTGCCGCGGGTCTGACCGGCCAGCTGCAGACCGCGGTCGACAAGCTCACGGGCCAGATCGAGCAGGCCCGTGCGCAAGGCAACAACGCCAAGGCGGACAAGCTCCAGAAGGAGCTGGACGGCCGCCAGGCGCTCCTCGACTCGGCGCTCAAGGGGCTGGAGGAGTTCGGGGGCTGAGCCTTCGATCCCGTACGTGAGTGAGGCCCCCGGCACCGAGTGCCGGGGGCCTCACTCATGTGTCCGTGGGTCAGGGCCTGCGGGCCGACGTCACGCGGTACACGTCGTAGACGCCCTCAACTCCCCTGACGGCCTTGAGGACATGACCCAGGTGCTTCGGGTCGCCCATCTCGAACGTGAAGCGGGACGTGGCCACCCGGTCGCGCGAGGTCTGCACGGCCGCGGACAGGATGTTCACGTGCTGGTCCGACAGGACGCGGGTCACGTCGGACAGCAGGCGCGAGCGGTCGAGGGCCTCGACCTGTATGGCGACCAGGAAGACCGAGGACTGGGTGGGCGCCCACTCGACCTCCAGGATGCGCTCGGGCTCCCGGGACAGCGAGTCCACGTTCACGCAGTCGCTGCGGTGCACCGATACGCCGCTGCCACGCGTGACGAAGCCGATGATGGGGTCGCCCGGCACGGGGGTGCAGCAGCGAGCCAGCTTCACCCAGACGTCGTCGACGCCCTTGACGACGACGCCGGGATCGGCGTTCGCGCGGCGCTTGGAGCGCCCGCGCGAGGGCGGTGCGCTCTCGGCGATGTCCTCGTTGGCCGCCTCCTCGCCGCCGAGCGCCTGGACGAGCTTCTGCACGACGGACTGCGCCGTGACGTGGCCTTCGCCGATGGCGGCGTACAGCGACGAGATGTCGGGGTAGCGCATCTCGTGCGCGAGCGTGACGAGCGAGTCGCCGGTGAGGATCCGCTGGATCGGCAGGTTCTGCTTGCGCATGGCGCGGACGATGGCGTCCTTGCCCTGCTCGATCGCCTCGTCGCGGCGCTCCTTGGAGAACCAGGCCCTGATCTTGTTGCGGGCACGCGGCGACTTGACGAAGCCGAGCCAGTCGCGGGACGGGCCCGCGCCCTCGGCCTTGGAGGTGAAGACCTCCACCAAGTCGCCGTTGTCCAGGGTGGATTCGAGGGGCACCAGGCGTCCGTTGACGCGTGCGCCTATCGTCCGGTGGCCGACCTCCGTGTGCACCGCGTACGAGAAGTCGACCGGTGTCGCTCCCGCCGGCAGCGCTATGACGTCGCCCTTCGGCGTGAACACGAAGACCTCGTTGCGCGACAGGTCGAAGCGCAGGGACTCCAGGAACTCCCCCGGGTCCTCGGTCTCCTTCTGCCAGTCGAGCAACTGGCGCAGCCACGCCATGTCGTTGAGGTGGTCGTCCTTGCCGGTGGCCTTCGGCTGGTCACTGCGCACCTTGGAGGCGCCGGCGACGGCCTCCTGCTTGTACTTCCAGTGCGCGGCGATGCCGTACTCGGCACGGCGGTGCATGTCGAACGTGCGGATCTGCAGCTCGACGGGCTTGCCGTTGGGGCCGATCACCGTCGTGTGCAGCGACTGGTACATGTTGAACTTGGGCATCGCGATGTAGTCCTTGAACCGGCCGGGAACCGGGTTCCATCGCGCGTGGACCGTGCCGAGTGCGGCGTAGCAGTCCCGCACCGTGTCGACGAGGACACGGATGCCCACCAGGTCGTAGATCTCGGCGAAGTCGCGGCCTCGCACGATCATCTTCTGGTAGACGCTGTAGTAGTGCTTCGGGCGGCCGGTGACGGTCGCCTTGATGCGGGCCGCGCGCAGGTCGGACTGCACCTCGTCGGTCACTATGGCCAGGTACTCGTCGCGCTTGGGGGCGCGCTCGGCCACGAGCCGCACGATCTCGTCGTACATCTTGGGGTAGAGGATCGCGAAGGCGAGGTCCTCCAGCTCCCACTTGATGGTGTTCATGCCCAGGCGGTGGGCGAGCGGCGCGTAGATCTCCAGGGTCTCGCGCGCCTTCTTCTCCTGCTTCTCGCGCTTGAGGTAGCGCATGGTGCGCATGTTGTGCAGGCGGTCGGCGAGCTTGATGACCAGGACGCGGGGGTCCTTGGCCATGGCGACGACCATCTTGCGCACGGTCTCGGCCTGCGCGGCCTCGCCGAACTTGACCTTGTCCAGCTTGGTGACGCCGTCGACGAGGAGGGCGACCTGGTCGCCGAAGTCGCGGCGCAGGGTGTCCAGGCCGTACTCGGTGTCCTCGACGGTGTCGTGGAGCAGGCCCGCCATCAGGGTGGCCGGATCCATGCCCAGCTCGGCGAGGATCGTCGTCACGGCGAGCGGGTGCGTGATGTACGGGTCGCCGCTCTTGCGCTTCTGCCCGCGGTGCCAGCGCTCGGCGACCTGGTAGGCGCGCTCGATCTGGCGCAACGTCGACGTTTCGATCTTGGGATCGTTGCTGCGCACTATCCGCAGCAGCGGCTCCAGGACCGGGTTGTACGGGTTCGAGCGCTGCACGCCCAGCCGGGCGAGGCGGGCACGGACGCGGTTCGAGGAGCCGGAGCGCGACGCCGGCTGGTTCGCGGCGGCGCGGATCGCGGGCGGTGGCGTGGGACGCGGGTGCTC
>NZ_JAAGMG010001033.1 GCF_010548525.1 Streptomyces sp. SID14478 | reverse complement strand
GCCGTCTCGTCCTGCGTCGGGTCCTGGACCGCCGGCGCCTCGCCGGCTGGGCGCGGGACTGGCGGCGCGTCGCGCCGGACGGGGGACCCCGCCCGCCCTGAGGCCCTCGGCCTTCCGTGGCCGACAGGCCCCCTGGCCAGAGCCGTTCGGCCCCTGGCCGCCCGGGCCCCGGGCGGCCATCGTCGAGGTATCGCACGACGGCAGTCCGGACAGTGCGAGGACCGCCGCCAGGGCCATGCGCCGACCCACGCGGCCCAGGTGGCGGACCCACCGGAGGGAAGGGTTCCCGGCCGTCGTGCGCGCCCCCAGAAGGAGGCAGCCCATGACCACCACGGCCCCGCGCATGAGTCAGACCCTGCCCGACGCACACCGCGTCAGGCTGCTGCGCATCGCCCGCGAGGTGGCCTTCCCGCAGGACTGCAGGCTCTTCGAGGAGGGCTCGCGCGCCGACCGCTTCTGGATCGTACGCAGCGGCAGCGTCGCCCTCGACATGCGCGTACCGGGACAACGCGCGCCCATCGTCGAGACGTTGGGGCGCGGGGAACTCATCGGCTGGTCCTGGCTCTTCCCGCCCTATGTGTGGCAACTCGGGGCGCAGACCGAAACCCCGGTGCGCGCGCACGAGTTCGACGCCGTCACCGTGCGGCTGCTGTGCGCCTCCGACCCCGGCCTCGGCTCGTTCGTCGCCCAGTGGGTCGGTCAGGTCCTCGCCCACCGCCTGAGCGTCACCCGCTCCCGGCTCCTGGACCTGTACGCGCCGTACGGGGCCGGCGCGGTGGCATAGGCCAGGACGGGGAGCGTGCGTCCTTCCGCCGGGCCGATCGGGCCCGTTCGGCCCTGGCGGATCATCCCCTTCGGCCCCAGGATCTAGGGACCATCACATCCGAGGGGGACGTATGGCCCAACCACGTGACTTCTCCGCGGACCATCCCATTCGCATCCTGCTCCTCGACGACCACGAAGTGGTCCGCCGCGGTCTGCGCGACCTCCTCGGTGCCGAGCCCGACATGGAGGTCGTCGGGGAGGCCGCGACCGCCGCGCAGGCGCTCGCCAGAGGGCCCGCTCTGCGTCCGGACGTCGCCGTGCTCGACGTACGGCTGCCGGACGGCGACGGCATCACCATCTGCCGTGAACTGCGGGGCATGCTCCCGGAGTTGACTTGTCTGATGCTGACGTCGTTCGATGACGACGACGCCCTCCTCGACGCCATCATGGCCGGGGCGGCCGGATACGTGCTCAAGCAGATCAGGGGTTCCGACCTTGTCTCGGCCGTGCGTACCGTCGCCTCGGGACAGTCGATGCTCGACCCGGCGACGACCGCGCGGCTCATGCGCAGCCTGCGCGGGCCCGAGTCCGACGGCGCGGCGCCGGCGGACTCCGCGGCGGCCGACGGCGCGATCGCCGAACTCACCGAGCGGGAGCGGGACATCCTCGCGCTCGTGGGGGAGGGGCTCACCAACCGGCAGATCGGGCTGCGGCTGTTCCTCTCCGAGAAGACCGTGAAGAACAACATCTCGCGGCTGCTGGCCAAGCTCGGCGTGGAGCGGCGCATCCAGGCAGCGGTGCTGGCCAGCCGCCTGCCACCGCCGCGCACCCGGTAGGCCGCGCACCTGGTAGGCCGCCCGGTATCGCCGTCAGTGCCCGATCTTCAACGGCACGTGCCAGGTGAGACAGGTGCCGCCGCCCTTGCGCGCCGCGGTCGACAGCGTGCCGCCCCGGCCCGTCGCGCGCGCCGCCAGATTCGCCAGGCCGCTGCGATGGGCGTCCGCCGCGTCGGTGATGCCGATCCCGTCGTCCTCCACGCTGAGGGTCAGCGCTTGGCCGCGCACCACCAGTGCCACCTCCGCGAGGGACGCGTGTGCATGCCGGGCCACGTTGGTCAGGGCCTCGCCGAGCACCGCGAGGACGTCGTCGGCGACCGCCCCCGGCACGTCCACGTCGATCAGTCCCTCCATGCGCAGGGACGGCGTGAAGCCGAGCACCCGCGCCGCCTCCTCCACGGCCCGTACCGTGCGCACCCGCAGGCCGGCCACCGTGGGCGCCGCCTCTTGCTCGCGCAGGCCGAAGATGGTGGAGCGGATGATCTTGATGGTGGTGTCCAGGTCGTCGACGGCCCGCACCAGCCGCTCGGACGCCTCCGGATGCTGGACGAAGCGCTGCGCGCTCTGCAGCGTCATCCCGGTCGCGAACAGCCGCTGGATGGCCAGGTCGTGCAGGTCCCGCGCGATGCGGTCGCGGTCCTCCAGCAGACTCATCTGCTCGGCGTCGCGCCGCCGGTCCGCGAGCTCCAGGGCGAGGGCCGCCTGTCCGGCGAAGCCGACCAGCGGTGTCAACTCGGCTGCGGAGAAAGGCAGCCGCTCCGCCCGGCGGGCGAGCGTGAGCACCCCGCGCACGGCGGAGTTCTTGCCGATGGGCACGGCCACGGCGGGGCCGAGGCCCTCCCAGCGGGCCGGCTGGTACGTGATGCGCGGGTCCTTGCGGACGTCGTCCGAGGTGACGAGTTCGCCGGCGGCCAGCGCCGCACCCGCGAAGGTGCCCTTGCGCGGCAACGTCACGTTGTGGTGCGCCGAGGCCTGCTGCCCGAGCGCGAGCGTCTCCCGCAGTGCCTCGGTGTCGGGGGTGACGAGCGCCACCAGGCCGAGATCCGCCCCCGCGATCTCCCGCGCGCGCTCCACCATCAGCCGCAGGACCGACGTCTCGTCCGTGCCGGACAGCAGGCTCCCGGTGAACTCCGCACTCAACTGCAGCCAGCGCTGGCGCAGTTGGACCTCCTCGTACAGGCGCGCGTTCTCGATGGCGACGCCCGCGGCGGCGCCCAGCGTCTGCAGTACGGCCACGTCCTCGTCGTCGAAGTCGATGCCGCCGCGCTTCTGCGTGAGGTACAGGTTGCCGAACACGTCGTCGCGCACCCGGATCGGGACGCCCACGAACGTGTGCATCGGCGGATGGTGCGCCGGGAAGCCGGACGAGGCCGGGTGGCTCGCCAGTTCGGGCAGCCGCAGCGGCGCCGGATGCCGGATCAGCTCACCGAGCAGCCCGTGCCCGGAGGGCAGATCGCCGATCTGGGAGCGCTGGTCGTCGCTGATGCCGACCGGCAGGAACTGCGACAGCTTGCGCCGGTCCTCGCCGATCACCCCGAGCGCCCCGTACTCCGCGTCGACCAGGACCACTGCCGCCTCCACGATGCGCCGCAGCACCTGGGAGAGGTTCAGCTCCTGGCCGACCGAGAGGACCGCCTCCAAAAGGCCCTGGAGGCGGTTGCGGGTGCCGCGCACGGCGTCGATGCGCACCTGGAGTTCTTCGAGCAGTTCGTCGAGTCGCAGCCTCGGCAGCGGCCCGGCCTCCCGTGCAGCGTCGTCGTCCATCCGGCCTCCGCGGGCCCTAGTTCGCTCGTCCCCGCTCTCAAGGTAGCGGCTGGGGCGCCGCCATGACCTGCTTCGTCACACTTCGGACGGCGGAACCGAGCCCTCCGCGCCCTGCTGGGCGTGCAGAGCCGCGATCTGCGCACGGGAGGTGAAGCCGAGCTTGGTGAGGATGTGCTCCACGTGGGAGTCGATCGTCCGCTTCGACACGACGAGTTCGGCGGCGATCTCGCGGTTGGTGAGGTCCTGACTGACGAGTGCGGCGACCTGTCGCTCGCGCGGCGTCAGCCCGTCGGTGCATCCCGCGTGCTGAGGTGGCACGTCCGGTGCGGTGGCCGAGTCGTCGGCGAGGGCCAGGTCCACCACCGCGTCGAGCGGCAGCAGCCCGCCCTCCCGGAACGCGTCGTGATATCCGTCGGCGCCCAGCGCGGACCGGGCCCGGTCCGCTGCCTGCGCGTGCAGGTCGTGCAGCACCGGTATGCCGAAGCGGGCCTCCTTCGCGGACCTGCGCCACAGCGCGTCGGCCGCGCCCTGCAGCACGGCGACCCGCTCGAAGCGGCGCAGTTGCGCCGCGTACCAGGCGAGCCCCTCCATGAAGTGGGCCAGGCCCATCAGGTCGTGCAGCACCGCCTTGCTGCGCAGGCCCTCCCGTGAACACGCGACGGCGGCCTCGTGAGCGCCCTTCAGCCACAGCCCGACGCTCTTGACCCACAGCGCCCAGCCCCGCGCCCACTGCTCGCCCGGGTGCGCGGCGCCGCGCGCGAGCGAGTCGTCGCACCAGGCGATGCCCTTGTCGTGGTCGCCGGACAGGATCAGCATGAAGCCGCCGTAGAAGCCGAGCATCTTCAGCCCCGTGTCGTCGCCGAGGGCCGTCATCCGGGAGCGGGCCTCGTCGAAGTCGTCGGCGCAGCCCTCCATCAGGCCGAGGAAGTAGCGGCGGTGCGCCTGGAAGGCGAGGGTCCACGCGGCACCTGTCCAGTCGCCGATACGCGTGGCGACGGCCTCGGCCTCCTTCAACAGGGCCTCGTTGTGACCGCGTTCCCCCTGGATGTCCATGTACCAGCTGGTCAGCCAGAGCGCCTTGACCCGTACGGGCGTCTCGTCGCGGCAGCCGTCCAGCGTACGCCGCAGCCAGTACCGTCCCTCGGTGAGCAGGCCCGTGGTGTGCCAGTACCCCCACAGGTCCGTCGCCAACTGCAGCCCCTTGCACGGGAGTCCGGGGGAGGTCGTGCAGTACTCCAGGGCGGCGCGGATGTTCGCCCGGTCGCGCACCAGCGTCCGCAGCAGGGGAATCTGCGCGTCGCCCGTCCACTCCTCGTCGAAGCCGCGCGCCACCTCCAGGAAGTACCGGAGATGGCGGTGGCGCGTGTGCTCCTCGCCGCCGAGCGCCACGAGTTGCTCCCTGCCGAACTCGCGGATGGTGTCGAGCATGCGGTAGCGGGTGCCCTCAGGCGTCTCGACCCGGATCACGACCGACTTCTCCACCAGGCCGATGAGCGAGGTCAGTACCTCCTCGACGGGCAGTGCCTCGCCCGTCGCGGCGGACCGGTCCCCGGCGTCCGCGCACACCGCCTCCGCGGCCGGGAGGCTCAACTCGCCCGCGAACACGGACAGTCGGGCCCACAGCAGCCGTTCGGGACCGGTCGACAGCTCGTGGCTCCAGCCGATGGCGGTACGCAGCGTCTGGTGGCGCGGCACCGAGGTGCGGCGCCCGCCCGCGAGCAGCCGGAACCGGTCGTCGAGGCGGGAGAGCATCTCGTCGAGGGAGAGCACGCGCAGTCGGGACACGGCGAGTTCGATGGCGAGCGGGATGCCGTCGAGGCGCCGGCACAGGGCCAGCACGTCGGCCCGGTTGTCGTCGCCCACCGTGAACCCGGGCACCGCCGCCGACGCCCGGTCGGCGAACAGGGTAAGCGCGTCGCAGACCTGCTCCGTACCGAGGGCCGTGGGCTCGGGCACCCGCAGCGGACCGATGCCGAGGAGGTGCTCTCCGGGCACGTCGAGCGGCTGTCGGCTGGTGGCGAGGATCCTCAACCGCGGTGCTGCGCGCAGCAGTTCGTCGCACAACAGCGCGCAGGCGTCGACCAGGTGCTCGCACGTGTCCAGGAGCAGGAGGAGTTCGCGGTCCTCCAGGAAGTCGGCGATCACCTGGAGCGGGGGCCGGGCCGTCTGCTCCGGCAGGTCGAGCGCCGCGGCGACGGTGTTCGCGAGCAGCTCCGGGTCGCTGAGCGCGGAGAGTTCCACCATGTGCACCCCGGCGGGGAAGTGTGCACGCAGTTCGTGCGCGGCCCGCACGGCGGTGCGGGTCTTGCCGACGCCGCCGGGACCGGTCAACGTCACCAGCCTGGCCCGCGTCAGCACCTCGGCCACCTGCTCCAGCTCGCGTCGCCGACCGACGAAACTGGTGGCCTCGGCGGGCAGTTCACCCGACGTGCGGCGGCCGGAACTGCGGTTCATGAGGGGTCTCACTCCGTACGGTGCGGGTGGCGACGGCGAGTCGTGCGCCGTCAGGTTAGAAGGCGGGGCCACCGCCCCGGCGGCTTCACCGGATCACCGCGCACGCGGGGGCGGGAAGTGGGAGACTGCGCTGTCCCGTGCGGCTCGCACGCCCCCTGACGGGGATGCCTCGGGCACATTCTGTGCACACTTCGGGGAATCGGTCACACAGTGCGCCCGGATGACTACACTTCCCGGACATCGCACCGGCCGTACGTCGTTCGTCCGCCGGAGCCGTTTGCCCGGCTCTCCCCCGGAAGGCCCACATGACCACCCGCCCGCGCACGACCAGCTCGCTCCCGGACACGGTCGGCACGCTGAAGGTCAGTGCCCGTCGCCTGTCCTCGGGCGCCGGGCACGACGGCAGCGGCGGCGACGTGCACGGCGTCGTCGACACGCCGTTCGGCACCCGCCTGCTCATCGGCGACGTCATGGGCAAGGGGCCCGAACTGTCCCGTACCGCCGACTCCGTACTGCAGGCATGGCGTCAACTGGCCTCTCAGCAGCGGTCGTTGGAGGTGCTCGCGGTGCGCCTGCACTCGCTGGTCGCCCAGTCCGACGAGCCCGACCGGTTCGTCACCGCCACCCTCGTGACCGTCGCCCCGGACGGCTCCGCCGAGCTCGTCTGCTGCGGTCACCCGCCACCCCTGCTGTTGCGGGACGGCGGCGCGGTGCCCGCGGCCGTGCCCGCCCCCGCGCCGCCGCTCGGCCTGCTCGACCTCGCCCACGGCTGGTGCGCCGCC
>NZ_JAAGMG010000993.1 GCF_010548525.1 Streptomyces sp. SID14478 | reverse complement strand
CCGCGAGCGGCTGGACAACGGTGAGCAGCGCGGCGGCCGCGGCGTACGCGGCGGCCCGTCTGTGCGGGAGGGAACGGGGGCGGCTCAAGGCGTGAACTCCTCGCGGAATCAGGGCTCTTGGGAGGGCGGAACCGGCATGCGGGGAGGCGGCACCGGTCCGCCGCGTGACCGTACCGCTTGCAGGATCCTTGCTGCAAGACTTCCGCAAGACGCAGAAAGAACTTTCAGCAACAGCCTTGACGCGACCGGTTCAACTCCCCCACGCTCACGGTGCGTTGCTCGATCCCCGCCCTCGCAGACCGGCGGGATCCCCCCATTTCAGGAGCCGCACATGAGCATGTCCCCCACACCTCCCCCACGGGCACGGCGCCCCCTCGCCACCGCGCTGGCCGTCGGCGCGCTGGCACTGGGCGGCGTCGTCACGCTTCCCACCCCCGGAGCCGCCGCCGACACGGGCGCCCCGAACGGCGACGTCATCGCCAACCTGTGGCAGTGGAACTGGAAGTCGGTCGCCAAGGAGTGCACCGACACCCTCGATCCGGCCGGATACGGCGCCGTG
Organism: Streptomyces sp. SID14478; assembly: GCF_010548525.1. Taxonomy (GTDB): domain Bacteria; phylum Actinomycetota; class Actinomycetes; order Streptomycetales; family Streptomycetaceae; genus Streptomyces. Next base: position 8,448 of record NZ_JAAGMG010000993.1, on the reverse strand, counting down.
CAGGTCGCCCCGCCCGAGGAGTCCCTCCGGCAGGCCGACTTCTACTGGTGGGACGTCTACCAGCCCTACTCGTACGCGCTCGACAGCCGCTTCGGCAGCGCCGCCGACTTCAAGTCGATGATCGACACCTGTCACGGCGCGGGCATCCAGGTCTACACCGACGCCGTCATCAACCACACCGCCGCGCAGACCGGAACCGGCTACGCGGGCACCACCCTCGGCAACAGGTACGACACCCCGGACTTCGACCCGGCCGACAGCGACGACTGCACGAAGACCATCGCCAACTGGTCGGACCAGCACGAGGTCCAGCACTGCGAACTGCTCGGCATGCCCGATCTCGACACCGCCGAACAGGGCGTGCGGGACAAGATAATCGGCTTCCTCAACAAGCAGATCGACCTGGGCGTCGACGGCTTCCGCGTGGACGCCGCCAAGCACATCGAGACCGGCGACCTGAGCGCGATCGTCGGGGCCCTGCACAAGACGGCCTCGGGTGCGGCCCCTTACGTCACCCAGGAGGTGTACCCGGGCAATCCTCCGGCCGTCGGCGACTACTACGCCAACGGCGACGTCCTGGACTTCACCTACGCCGCCGCGATGAAGTCCCAGTTCGGCGGCGGCGACATCGCCAACCTCGCGTCGTTCGGCAGTAGTTGGGGACTGGCGGACGAAGAGCACTCCAACACCTTCGTCACCAACCACGACACCGAGCGCAACGGCTACACCCTCAGCTACAAGGACGGCGCCACCGCCACCCTCGCCAACGTCTTCCAGCTGGCGCGGGGCTACGGCCGCCCGTCGGTCTACGCCGCCTGGAACTTCGACCAGAGCGACCAGGCGCCGCCGAACGACGGCAACGGCTTCGTGACCGACACGGACTGCGCCGGCGGCTGGACGTGCCTGGACCGCGACACGGCCGTCACCGGCATGGTCGGCTGGCACAACGCCGCCGCGGGCGCCGCCGTCACCGACTGGCAGTCCCCGGCGTCGAACGTCATCGGGTTCGGCCGGGGTTCCGCGGGCTTCGTCGCGCTCAACAACAGCTCCGCGGAGAACACCTTCACGTACACGACGGGCCTGCCAGACGGCACGTACCCGAACGACATCGACGGCGGCGCCACGTCCGTCACCGTCTCCGACGGCAGGGCGACACTGACCGTGCCCGCGAAGTCGGCGGTCGCGTTCCACGCCACGCGTTAGGGCCGGGAGCGGGAGCGGGGGCCGGTGACGACCGGCCCCCGCTGCCGTGTGCGGGTCAGGTCGTCTCCCACCACACGGTGGTGTCGGCCGGCAGCTCGACGCGGCCGCTCTCGACCGCCACCGGCGCGGAGGACAACAGCACCCGGCCGGGCGCGGCCACCCGGACCGGCTCCCCCGTCGTGTTGACCGTGCACGCGAACCCGGGGCGCGCGAAGGACAGCACCCCCTCGGGGGCGTCGTCGCGCCAGGTCACGCCGTCGCCGGCGCCGAGGCCCGGCTGGGCGCGCCGCACCGCGAGGGCCGAGCGGTACAGCTCCAGGGTGGAGCCGGGGTCGCCGGTCTGCGCCTCGACGCTCAGCTCCCCCCAGCCGTCGGGCTGCGGGAGCCAGCTGCCGCCGTCGCCGAAGCCGTACGAGGACCCCGCCCTGGTCCACGGGATCGGCACCCGGCAGCCGTCGCGGAAGCCGTCCTGCCCCTGGGCCCGGAAGAAGGAGGGGTCCTGGCGGGCCTCGTCGGGCAGGTCGGTGACGTCCGGCAGGCCCAGCTCCTCACCCTGGTAGACGTACGCGGAACCAGGCAGCGCCAGCATCAGGAGCGTGGCGGCGCGGGCCCGGCGCAGGCCGAGCGCGCGGTCGCCGGGGGTGCGGATCTGGGTGCCGGCCGGCGGGTTGGCGTACCGCGTGGCGTGCCGGGTCACGTCGTGGTTGGACAGGACCCAGGTGGCCGGGGCGCCGACGGGCCGCATCGCGTCGAGGGTGCTGTCGATGATGGCGCGCAGTTCCGTCGCGTCCCAAGGAGCCGACAGGTACTGGAAGTTGAAGGCCTGGTGCAGCTCGTCGGGGCGTACGTAGTGGGCCGTGCGCTCGACGGTGGGCGTCCAGGCCTCGGCGACGAAGATCTTGTCGCCGTCGTACTCGTCGAGGAGGGTGCGCCACGAACGGTAGATGGCGTGCACGCCGTCCTGGTCGAAGAACGGCATGACGTCGTTGCCGAGGAGCTTCACCTGGTCGTGCGTGCCGAGGTCCGGCAGGCCCGGCGCCTTGACCAGGCCGTGCGCCACGTCGATGCGGAAGCCGTCGACGCCCATGTCGAGCCAGAAGCGCAGGATGGAGCGGAACTCGTCGGCGACGGCCGGGTGTTCCCAGTTGAAGTCGGGCTGCTCGGGCGCGAAGAGGTGCAGGTACCACTCGCCGTCGGCGAGCCGGGTCCAGGCGGGACCGCCGAAGATGGACTCCCAGTCGTTGGGCGGAAGTTCACCGTGCGCGCCCTTGCCGGGGCGGAAGTGGTAGCGCTCGCGGGCCGGCGAGCCGGGGCCCTCGGCGACCGCACGCCGGAACCACTCGTGCTGGTCGGAGGAGTGGTTCGGTACCAGGTCCACGATGACGCGCAGGTCGAGCGCGTGCGCGTCGCGGATCACCCCGTCGGCGTCGAGGAGCGTGCCGTACCGGGGGTCGACGGCACGGTAGTCGGCGACGTCGTAGCCGCCGTCGGCCTGCGGGGAGGCGTAGAACGGCGACAGCCACACCGCGTCCACGCCGAGGTCGCGCAGGTGGGGCAGGCGGCGGCGGATGCCTTCGAGGTCGCCGGTGCCGTCGCCGTCGCTGTCGGCGAAGCTGCGCGGATAGACCTGGTAGATGACCGCGTGCCGCCACCAGTCGGCGCTCTCGCGGGTCGTGGTGGCGAACGCCGGGGACTCGTCCGTGGAGTGCTGAGTCATGGTGTCCTTGCTGCGTGAGGGAGGCTGCGTGCGCACAGCCGGCAACTGGTGAGTGTCCGAGGGTCGTTCAGCCCTTGGTGCCGCCCGCCGTCAGGCCGGTGACCAGGTGCTTCTGGACAAGGTAGAAGAAGGCGGTGACGGGGACGGCGATCAACACCGCGGTGGCGGCCATCAGACCCCACTGGGCGTCGTGTTCGCTGATGAAGCTCTGCAGGCCGACCGCGAAGGTGTACTTGGAGTCGTCGAGCAGGAACGTGGACGCGAAGGGGACCTCGGCGAACGCGGTGATGAAGCTGTAGAAGGCGGCGACCGCGATGCCCGGCTTCGCGAGCGGCAGGATCAGCCGGTAGAAGGTGCCGAACGGCGAGAGCCCGTCGATGCGCCCCGCCTCGTCGATCTCGACGGGGACCGTGTCGAAGTACCCCTTCATCAGCCACGTGCAGTACGGCACGACGGTGGTGCAGTAGGCGAGGACCAGGCCCAGGTAGCTGTCGACGAGGCCGAGTTCGGCGAAGATCTCGTACATCGGCACGATCAGGACGGCGATGGGGAACGCCTGCGTGAGCAGCAGCATCCACATCAGCGGCTTGTAGCCGGGAAAGCGCATCCGGGACACGGCGTACCCGGTGGTCGCGGCGAACAGCACGCCGATGACGGTCGTGCCGAGCGACACGATCAGCGTGGAGACCATCCAGTCGAAGAACCCGGTGTGCCGCAGGACGTGCGCGTAGTTGTCGAGGGTGGCCTTGCCGAAGATGTCGCCGGGGTGCAGGTAGTCGTCCTTGTCCGGGCCGAGGGACAGGTACACCAGCCAGACGATGGGGAAGAGCGCGACCAGGCTCGCCACGGCGAGCACGCCGTGCGAGAACACCTTGACGCCCGGGCCCGGTTCACCGCGCCGCCGTACCCGGCGCGTGTCCGCCGCCGGCTTCCCGGGTGCGGAGCGCCGGGCGGGGGCCTTCGGGACAGAGGCAGTCGTGGTGCTCATGGTGGTGGCTCCTGCGGCGTCAGACGGCGAGCTGCTCATTGCGCCTCAACCAGCGGTAGTAGAAGGACGTGAAGACGGTCAGGATCGACAGCAGCAGCACCCCGTACGCGGCCGACTGCGCGAAGTCCCGCGGCTGCTGGCCGAAGCCCAGGCGATAGGCCCACGTGACGAGGATCTGGGCGTCCGGCGCGGTGTTGCCGAACAGCAGGAAGATGATCGCGAACTGGTTGAACGTCCAGATGACGCCCAGCAGGACGACGGTGGAGCTGACCGACCTGAGGCCCGGCAGGGTGATGTGGCGGAAGCGCTGCCAGGCGCTCGCGCCGTCCATCTCCGCGGCCTCGTACAGGGAGGTGTCGATGGACTGCAGGCCGCCGAGCAGCGAGATCATCATGAACGGCACCCCGCACCACGTGTTGACGAGGATCGCGGCGACGCGCTGGAAGAAGGGGTCCTCCAGCCACTCGGGCTGCGGCAGGTGGAGCGAGCCGAGGGCGGAGTTGATGATGCCGGAGTCGGCGAGCATGATCCGCCACGCGAAGACGGTGACGAACGTCGGCACGGCCCAGGGCAGGATCAGCATCAGCCGGTAGAAGGTGCGCCCGCGCATCTTCTGGTTGAGCAGCAGCGCGAGGCCGAGCCCGATGCAGTAGTGCAGGGCGACGCAGAGCGCGGTCCACACGACGGTCCACACGAAGTGCGACCAGAAGCGGTCGTAGGAGGACGGGCCCCACAGGATGTCGGCGTAGTTGTCGAGGCCGATGAACTTGTAGGTGGCGTCGATGTGGTTGACGCCGATGGTGCGGGCGGAGTTGAGGCTGTTGGCGTCGGTGAGCGTCAGGTAGAGGCCCCGCACCAGGGGGTAGCCGACGAGGACGCCGAGGACGACGACGACCGGGGCGATCATCGCGTACGCGTACCAGTACCTGCGGTACGAGTCCTTGAAGCGCTGGAGCGGTCCTGGGCGTGGCGGGCGGCTCTTCGTGGCCGGTCGTTCGGCGGCAAGGGTCATGCGGGGCACCTTCTGAGTCGGGCGGCGGCGCGGCGGCGCCCGGTTCGCGCGCTTCCCCTGGGGGCGCGAACCGGGCTCCGTGGAGGACTACTTGGAGAAGTCGGGGACGAGCTTGGCGAAGGACGTCACCAGGCTGTCCAGGCCCTTGTCCAGGGACTCCTTGCCGGTGGCGACCTTCGGCAGTTCCTGGTCCATCGGCGTCCACAGCGAGCTGTACTCGGGCAGCTCGGGGCGCGGCTGGGCCGCGGTGAGCACCTTCTGGTAACCGGCGATGCCGGGGTCGGCGGTGACCTTCGCGGTGTACGCGTCCGCGCGCGTCGGCAGCGTCGAGTTCTTCAGGGCGATCTGCTCCTGCGTCTTCGCCGACGTCATCCACTGCACGAACTTCAGGGACGCGGTCTGGTGCGCCTTGTCGGAGCCCGCGTACACGGAGAGGTTGTGGCCGCCGGTCGGGGCGCCCGCCTTGCCCGCCGTGCCGGCCGGGACCGTGGCGATGCCGAGGTTGGCCTTGTCCTTGAACGCGGAGCCCTTGTAGAAGTTCGTGATCTCCCACGGGCCCTGGATGATCGAGGCGACCTTGCCGGTGACGAAGGCGTCCTGGATGTGGGCGTACGCGTCGGCGGTGGCGTCGGCCTTGTGCAGGCCCGTGCCGTTGAAGAGGCCCTGCCAGGTGGTGAGGCCCTTCTTGGCCCCGGCGGAGCCGATGGTGATCTTCTTGCCGGTGGCGTCGACGGTGTCGGTGCCCTCGCCGAACAGGAACGGCTGGGCGTAGTAGCCGGCCGTGGAGCCCCAGTAGCCGTCGGCGCCGGTCTTGTCCTTGACCTTGGCGGCGTCCGCCTTCAGCTCCTCCCAGGTGGTGGGGGCCTGGGCGATGCCCGCCTTCTTGAAGAGCGCCTTGTTGTAGACGAGGGCGAGGGTGTCGGTGACCAGCGGGACGCCGTAGGTCTTGCCGTCGAACTGGGCCTGCTTGATCAGGCTCGCCTGGAACTTGCCCTGGTCCGCGAGGGCCTCGGTGCCGTCCAGCGGCAGGAGGTAGCTCTTCTTCGCGAACGCGGGCGTCCAGCCGACCTCGGCGCGCAGCACGTCCGGTGCGCCGCTGGCGCCGGCGGCGGTGTCGAACTTGTTCTGCGCCTGGTCGAAGGGCACGTTGGTGTACTTCACCTTGATGGTGGGGTTGGCCTTCTCGAAGTCCTTGACCAACGCCTTGTACGTGGGTGCCTCGTTGGTGGCGTTCGACGTGTCCCACCACGTGATGGTGACCGGGCCCGACGCCTTGCCGCCGTCGTCGTCGCTTCCGCCACAAGCCGTCGCCGCGAGTGCGAGGGACGCCACCACCGCGGTGGCCGCTATGCCACGCCGCATGAGATCTCCTAGAGGGTGAAAGCCCGTGTGTGGGCGGGGAGAGGTCCCGTCCGCCCCCCGCCTGCCGGCCCTGGCCGACGTGCCGACCGCGCCGTTGCTGCCGCCGGGCGACGTGAACGTAACAGCGCAGCAAGCCCGGCGAAAGACCTTGCAGCAAAAAATTGCAGCCATGGCGGCGAGTTGCCGCTCCATCACCGGCAAGAGGGCACATGAGATGGGGAGTTATGCCCGCTTATCCTGCACTATGCCGCTCTGCAAGGCCCTGCAAGCTCTTGCCACATGGCGGTCACCCGGGGATCATCGGGAGCCTTGCCCCAGGACGTCCCTCAAGGAGTGCGATGACGCAGCTGCCCGCACGGGCTGCCAGGCGACCGGCCCAGTCCCCACCCGCGACCGCGCGCCTCGCCGACATCGCGGCGCAGGCCGGGGTCAGCGAGGCGACGGTCAGCCGGGTGCTCAACGGCAAGCCGGGCGTCGCGTCGGCCACCCGCCAGTTGGTGCTCGCCGCACTCGACGTGCTGGGCTACGAGCGGCCCGTGCGGCTGCGGCAGCGCAGCGAGGGCCTGGTCGGCCTGATCACCCCGGAGCTGGAGAACCCGATCTTCCCGGCGCTCGCCCAGACCATCGGGCAGGCGCTGACCCGGCAGGGCTACACACCGGTGCTCGCCACCCAGACCCCGGGCGGCTCCACCGAGGACGAGCTCACCGAGATGCTCGTCGACCGGGGGGTGAGCGCCATCATCTACGTGTCCGGGCTGCACGCGGACACCACGGCCGACACCCAACGCTACGAGCAACTCCGGGCGCAGGGCGTGCCGTTCGTGCTCGTCGACGGGTTCTCGCCGAAGGTGCAGGCACCGTTCATCTCGCCGGACGACCGGGCCGCGATGCAATTGGCCGTCACCCATCTCGCGTCGCTGGGCCACAGCCGGATCGGGCTCGCGCTCGGTCCGAAGCGCTTCGTGCCGGTGCAGCGGAAGACCGAGGGGTTCCTGCGCGCGATGCAGGACCGTTTCGGCCTGTCGCCGGACGCCATCGAGCGGGACCTCGTCCAGCACTCGCTGTACACCTTGGAGGGCGGCCAGGCCGCGGCGTCCGCGCTCCTCGACCGCGGTTGCACGGCGCTCGTCTGCGCCAGCGACATGATGGCGCTCGGCGCGATCCGGGCGGCACGCCGGCGCGGCCTGGAGGTCCCCGACGACGTCTCGGTGGTCGGCTTCGACGACTCCCCGCTGATCGCCTTCACCGATCCGCCGCTGACCACCGTGCGCAAGCCCGTGCAGGCGATGGGCCAGGCCGCCGTCCGTGCGGTCCTGGAGGAGATCGGCGGCACCCCGGCACCGCACACGGAGTTCGTGTTCATGCCCGAACTGGTGGTGCGCGGTTCGACGGCGTCGGGCCCGGCGGTCACGGGCCGGATCTGACGCGCGGGTCTCCTCGTGCGACGCCCCGGGGCGACGGGCCCGGGTCCACGGCCTGGTGACCGCGGGGTGCCCGGCGGATGATGGGGTCTGCGTGGTCGGTCACCCGGGGTCGCCTCATCCCACCGACCGCTCACTCACCTGCCCGAAGGGACCCTCTTGCGCGTCGCGATCCTGGCCGACGACCTCACGAGCGCGGGGGACGGCGCGGCCCCGTTCCGGAACGCGCGCGTCCTGTTCGCACCGCCGGCCTCCCCTCTCCCGGACGAGGCGGGCGTGCTCGCCTTCGCTCTCGACACCCGTGGCGTCGACGAGCGGCACGCGGTGGCGCGCACCGAGGCGGCGGCCCGGCTCGTCCGGCCCGCGGACCTGGTGCTGAAGACGGTCGACTCCACGCTGCGCGGACACCTGGCCGCGGAGATCCGGGCCGCGTGGCGGGGCTCGGGGCGCGGCTCCGTGATCGTCGCGCCCGCGTTCCCGGCGCAGGGCAGGACCACGGTCGGCGGTGTCCAGTACGTCGACGGCGTCCCGGTCCATGAGAGCGCGTTCGGTCGCGATCCGGTGCATCCGGTGCGCTGCTCGGACCTGAGGGACCTGCTGCCCGAGGCGCTCCGCACGGTCCCGGGCGCGGCGCCCGGGACCGCGGCGGGCGGCATGTTCGTGTGCGACGCGGTGAGCGACGCCGACCTGGACGGCCTCGTGGCATCGGTGCCGCGCGCCGACGACGTGCTGTGGGTGGGGTCGC
>NZ_JAAGMG010000954.1 GCF_010548525.1 Streptomyces sp. SID14478 | reverse complement strand
GTCGACGCCGTGTTCCTGCCCGCCGCGGGCGCCCTGCCGTCCCTTGTCACCGGACGCGCGCAACTCGCCCGCGTCCAGGGTCTGCGCGCCCTCGCCTCCCGGCTCGCCAACGTGCTGGGCGGACCGCTCGGCGGGCTCGGCATCGCACTCGGCGGCACCGTGGGGGCGTTCGGCTGCGCGGCGCTCCTCATCGGCGTCGCCCTGCCGCTCCTGCTCGCCGTACGTGTGCGGGAGGTGCCGCCGCACGAGCGGCAGGAGCGCGGCGGCGCCCTCTCCGAACTCCGGGACGGGTTGCGGTACATCGCCCACGACCCCGTGCTGCGGCCCCTCGTCCTCGTCATCGCCCTCGGCGACCTCGGCTTCGTGGGCCCGATGAACCTGGGCCTGACCCTCCTCGCCCGGGACCGGGGGTGGGGCTCCGCCGGAATGGGCCTGGTCCTCGCCGGGTTCGGCGTCGGCGCCGGGCTCGCGGCGCTGCTGCTCACCGTGCGCGGACGGGTGGCGCGGGCCGGCCGGGTCACCGGCGGCGTGACCGTCGTCGGGTCCGTGGCGATCGCGGCCCTCGCCCAGGTGCCGTCCGTGGCGGGCGCCGCCGCCGTGGCCCTGGCGATCGGCCTGCTCGTCGGGCTCGCCGGCACCCTGAGCGGGGCGCTGCTCCAGACGTACGCGGGCCCCGCCTACCTCGGCCGCGTCACCTCCGCCTCCACCCTGGTCAGCTTCGGCGTCGCACCGCTGTCCTTCCCGGTGGTCGGCTGGGCGGTGCAGGAGTGGGGGACGGGCCCGGTGTTCGCGGTGTGCGCGTCCGTCTGCGCGTCCGGCGGTGCGCTGGCGCTCGTCTCACGACCGCTGCGCAACGCCGAACTCCCCTAGCGGGAGACCTACTTGTCGTTGGGAGACCTACGCGGCCGCCCGCTGCATCAGCTGCACATAGTTGCCCACGGTGTCGTCGAGCACCGCCGTGATCACCGCGCCCTGCTCCTCGGGGTCCTGGGTGAACACGACGCCCAGCTTCTGCAGCCGCTCGTGCTCCGCCGCCACGTCCTCGACCGAGAACACCACGACCGGCAGCCCCTCCGCGCGCAGGGCCGCACGGTACGGCTCCGCGATCGGGCCCTGGCCGGGCTCCAGGAGGAGCTCCACGTCCCCCTGGGCCCCGGCCGCGCCCACCGTCACGAACAAGGTGCCGTCGCCCAGGTCCACGTGGGTGCGCGTCTCGAAGCCGAGCACGTCCGTGTAGAAGGCGTGGGCCTTGGCCACGTCGTCGACGTAGACGCTGGTCATGGCGAGCTTGATCATGGATGCCTTTCCTTGCGGCGCGGGTGCGGCGCGATGCCTACAGACCGAGCGCCTTCGTCTCGCCGAGCTGGGCGATGGCGGCCTTGTCGCCGTCCAGCTCCACGTTCGCCGCGTCCTGTCGGCCGAACACGTACATCAGGAGCTCGGCCGGTTCACCGGTGACCGTCACCACCGGCGTACCGCGGTGGGCGACCGCCGTCTGACCGTCCGGGCGACGCAGCACCACGCCCACCGGCGCCTTGCGCCCCACCATCCTCGCCATCCGCTCCAGGCGCGACCACAGCGCCTCGGAGAAGACCGGGTCGAGCGCGCGCGGCGACCAGTCGGGCTGGGCGCGCCGCACGTCCTCGGCGTGGACGTAGAACTCCACCGCGTTCGCCGCCTCGTCGATCTGCTTGAGGCTGAACGGCGAGAAGCGCGGGGGACCCGTACGGATCAGCTGGATCAGTTCCTCGTACGGCTTCTCGCGGAATTCCCCGCGCACCCGTTCAAGACGGGACGCGAGAGGTTTGACGAAGGCGCCGCTCGCCGCGTCCGGGCGGCGCTCGCGCACCACCACGTGGGCCGCGAGGTCGCGGGCGGTCCAGCCCTCGCACAGAGTGGGGGCCTCGGGGCCCGCCGCCTCCAACAGATCAGCCAGGAGAAGCCGTTCACGCTTGGCATGGGTCGACATGGCCGCCAGCCTACGACCGGCCCGGGCGTCCGGACAGTGGACGGCACGCCAAGACGCCATCGGGGCGCGGCACAATGGCACCTATGACCAGCGAGCCCCCCTCCCGCCTCCCGACCACCGCCCCTGAAGGCGGTGCCCCGCACCGCAGCGCGCCCTCCCGCCACCTCGACCCCGCCATCGCCGCCCGCCTCAAGCGCAGCGCCGACGGTCTGGTCCCCGCCATCGCCCAGCAGTACGACACCGGCGAGGTGCTCATGCTCGGCTGGATGGACGACGAGGCGCTGCACCGCACCCTGACCACCGGCCGTTGCACCTACTGGTCGCGCAGCCGTCAGGAGTACTGGGTCAAGGGCGACACCTCCGGTCACTTCCAGCACGTGAAGTCGGTCGCGCTCGACTGCGACGCCGACACCGTCCTGGTGAAGGTCGACCAGGTGGGCGCCGCCTGCCACACCGGCGCCCGGACCTGCTTCGACGCCGACGTCCTCCCCGTCACGCAGTAGGGTCGGCCGCCATGGATCTTGAGACCTTCCGCAAGCTCGCGACCGACCGCCGCGTGATCCCCGTCAGCCGCAAGCTCCTCGCGGACGGCGACACCCCCGTCGGCCTGTACCGCAAGCTCGCCGCCGAGCGGCCGGGCACGTTCCTCCTGGAGTCCGCGGAGAACGGCCGGTCCTGGTCCCGGTACTCGTTCGTGGGCGTGCGCGCGGCCGGGACCCTGACCACGCGCGACGGCCAGGCCCACTGGCTGGGCACCCCGCCGGTCGGCGTCCCCGTCGACGGCGACCCGCTGACCGCCCTGCGCGCCACCGTCGAGACGCTGCACACCCCGCGCTACGAGGGCCTGCCGCCCTTCACCGGCGGCATGGTCGGCTACCTCGGCTACGACATCGTGCGCCGCCTGGAGAAGATCGGCCCCGGCGAGCGGGACGACCTGCGACTGCCCGAGCTGACGATGCTGCTCACCAGCGACCTCGCCGTGCTCGACCACTGGGACGGCTCCGTCCTGCTGATCGCCAACGCGATCAACCACAACGACCTCGCCACGGGCGTCGACGAGGCCTACGCCGACGCCGTCGCCCGCCTCGACGCCATGGAGGCCGACCTCGGCAAGCCGGTCGACTCCGCCCCGGCCGCCCTGCCGCCGTCCGAGCTCCCGGAGTTCACCGCCCTGTGGGGCGGCGAGCAGTACCAGGACGCCGTCGAGGACATCAAGGAGCGCATCCGCGCGGGCGAGGCCTTCCAGGTCGTGCCGTCCCAGCGGTTCGAGACGCCGTGCACGGCGAGCGCGTTGGACGTGTACCGGGTCCTGCGGGCGACGAACCCCTCCCCGTACATGTACCTCTTCCGGTTCGACGGGTTCGACGTCGTCGGCTCGTCCCCCGAGGCCCTCGTCAAGGTCGAGGACGGGCGGGCCATGGTCCACCCCATCGCCGGGACCCGGCCGCGCGGCGCCACCCCCCAGGCCGACCAGGCGCTCGCCGAGGAACTCCTCGCCGACCCCAAGGAGCGCGCCGAGCACCTCATGCTCGTCGACCTCGGGCGCAACGACCTCGGCCGCGTCTGCGAACCCGGCTCCGTCGAGGTCGTCGACTTCATGTCCGTCGAGAAGTACTCGCACGTCATGCACATCGTGTCGACCGTCACCGGCACGGTCGCCGAGGGCCGCACCGCCTACGACGTGCTCACCGCCTGCTTCCCCGCCGGCACCCTCTCCGGCGCGCCCAAGCCCCGCGCGATGCAGATCATCGACGAACTGGAGCCGTCCCGGCGCGGCCTGTACGGCGGCTGCGTCGGCTACCTCGACTTCGCCGGCGACTCCGACACCGCCATCGCCATCCGCACCGCGCTGCTGCGCGGGGGCACCGCGTACGTGCAGGCGGGCGCCGGTGTCGTCGCCGATTCGGACCCGGTCGCCGAGGACACCGAGTGCCGCAACAAGGCGGCCGCGGTGCTGCGCGCCGTCCACACGGCGAACCGGCTCGGCGCCGGCGCGGGTGTGAAGTGACCCACGCCTCCCGCCCCCGGGGCGCACACACCTGTACGGACAGGCGATAGTGGAGTACGTGACTGCCGTACCGCACCCCCGAACCGATGCCGCCGAGAGCGCAGAGCCGAGCAAGAACGGCCGGCGCAGCCTCGGTGTCGCCCTGCTCTTCGGTGCCGTCGGCGCCGCGGTCGCGCTGCTGGCGTCCCGGCAGGAGTGGTGCTCCGGCGTCGCCGCCGTGGCCGGCGGCAAGCTGCCGCTGGACGCCAAGGGCAGCGATGTCACGGGCGTCCCCGCGGCCCTGGCCATAGTGGGACTCGCCGCCCTCGTCGCCGTGTTCGCGGTGCGCCGGGCGGGCCGCATCCTGGTCGCCGCCCTGCTCGCG
>NZ_JAAGMG010000914.1 GCF_010548525.1 Streptomyces sp. SID14478 | reverse complement strand
CCGAGCGGCTCGCCCGCGGCGACGGCGGCGTCGGCCCGGCGGGCCGCGTCGAGGGCCTCGTCGGCGCGGACCTCCACGAGCGCGTTCGTGACCGGGTTCGTCTCCTCGATGCGGCCGAGGCAGGAGGTGACGACCTCGACGGCGCTGACCTCACGGCCGCGTACGGCGGCGGCGAGTTCGGTGGCGGACCGCTGCCACAGCTCGCCGTGCTGACCTGGACTTCCCATGGGGCACCTCTTCGGAACAGGGCGGTGGGCAAGGGAACGAGGGGAACGCAGTACGCGGGTCCACGGGACCGGCGTGGGCGCGGGCAGGCGGCCGTCGGGGGCTCGCTCGGGCAGGCCGTCGCGCACCCCGTCATACAACGGCGTTTTATTTCGCGCACAGACTGCGCCGCGACCACAGACGCTGTCAACCCCCGCCCACCACCGACTACTTGGGGCTCGCCTCGCTCGGCACACCCTGCCGCACACCCGGGCCGCGCCCCGCTCCCCCGGACAGGCCCCGGCGCCTCCTGCCGCACGCCCCGGGTCACCACCCCCGGACAGACCCCGGCACCCCCCGCCGCACACCCCGGCCGCGCCCCACTCCCCCGGGCAAGCCCTACCCGGCGGAGCCCTTCAGCAGGTCGACGACGGCCAGGATCGCCCGCTCCCCGCGCTCGGCGGTCCAGCTCTCCGGGTCCTCCAGCGTCGACAACCAGTAGCCGCGCAGCAGGAGATGGAGCACGTCCCCGCTCAACTCCCCACCGGCCAGGCCGCCTTCACCGGCGAGCGCGCCCAACTCCTCGTGGCCCCGCCGCGACGTGGCCCGCCGCACCTCTTCCACCTCGGCGCCGGCGCCGGGCCCCGCGCTGGCGATCTCCATCATGAGTCGCCGCAGCACCTCGTCGTCCCGCTCGGTGGTGCACATCCAGCGGACCGCCGCGCGCAGCCGGTCCTCACCCTCGACGCCCTCCAGGGCGCGGGCCATCTCGCGGCCCCACTCGGCCTCGGCGCGGCGCATCGCATTGATCATCAGGGCCGCACGGCTCGCGACGTAATTGGTCACCATCGCGGTGGAACCGCCGAGTTGTCCGGCCACCGCCCGGATGGTCACGGAGCGGACGCCGCGCTCGCGGGCGACCTGGATGGTGGCGTCCGCGATCTCGTCGAGCCGCCTGGCCTCGTCTACCTCGATCGGCATGCCGCCGACCTTAACGCAATGGGTTGACCCCGTTCACACGGAGCTGCAATGTTGTCATACAACGCCGTTACATCACGGCGTTGTTCCTCGCACTTTCCGGCCAGCTTCCGGGAGTTCACCTTCATGACCTTCACTTTTGCGCGCGTCGGCCCGGCGCCCGTGCCCGCACGGGCCCGCGAGTTCCGGGTGCGGATGCGCGACGGGGTCCGGCTCGCCACCGACGTCTACCTGCCCGACGCCGGGCCCGGCGCGGACCCCGAGACGGCCCTTCCCGCCGTCCTCGTGCGACTGCCGTACGACAAGAACAGCCGCTACGTCTACTGCGACGAGATCGCCGCCCGCTTCACCGCCCGCGGCTACGCCGTCGTCGTGCAGGACGTGCGCGGCAAGTTCCGCTCCGAAGGCCCGACCGTGCCGTTCCTGCGCGAGCCCGACGACGGCTACGACACGATCGACTGGATCGTGCGCCAGCCGTGGTCGGACGGTCTGGTCGGCATGTTCGGCGACTCGTACTACGGCTTCACGCAGTGGGCCGCGGTCTCCTCCCAGCACCCGGCGCTGCGCGCCATCGTGCCCCGGGTGACCACCGTCGACTTCAACGCGACCACGCAGAGCGGCAGTCCGGTCGGCCGGCCCGTGTGGCTGGAGGGCATCGAGTACTACGCGCACTACTGGATCGACCAGGGCGTGTACGAGTACGAGCCGGACCGCACCGTCCGCCCGGTCATCGACCAGTACGAGCAGGCGTTCCGCGCGATCGGCGCCCGCTCCACCTGGTTCGACCTGCTCGCCCCGCGCTTCACCGACCTGTTCCCGGCGCGCGGCAGACACCCCTTCGACGCGCGCCCGGTGCCCGTGCTGCACTGCGTGGGCTGGTTCGACAACATCGTGATCCCGCACATGCGGGACTACATGGAGCTCGCCGCACGCCCCGGCTGGGACGCCGTGCAGTACCTGTGGGCCGGCGCGGTCGACCACGAGAACTACCGGCTGGCGGACGCCCCGGCGACCGGGGAGAGCGACCACGCGGCGAGCCCGGCCGCCCTCGACCGCATGCTGCCGGGCTATGTCGATCCCGCGCTCGCCTTCTTCGACGTGTTCCTCAAGGGCGTCCGCCGGGCCGACGAACTGCCCAAGGTGCAGTGGGAGTTGGGACACGCCGAGTGGCGCACCGCCGCGTCGTGGCCGCCGCCGGACGCCGTGCCGCACACCCTGTGGCTCGACGCGGCGACCGGCACGCTCGACACGGCCGCGCCGACCGCGGCGCACCTGGCGCAATGGACGTACGACCCCCAGGACCTGGTCCCCTCGGTGGTCGAGAACTCCTTCGCCCTGCTGCACAGTTACCCCGATCTCGCCCCGGTCGCGGCCCGCGAGGACGTGCTCTGCTTCACCGGTCCCGTACTGGGCGAGGCGCTCAACCTCGCGGGGCCCCTCGCGCTCGCCCTCCAAGTGACCAGCACCGCACCGGAGTTCGACGTCTTCGCCAAACTCGTCGACGTCCGTCCCGACGGGCGGATGCGGCCGATCGCCCGTGGCGAGGTCTGCGTACGCACCGACGAGGCGCCCGACGAGGTGCGCGTCGACCTCGGGCACACCGGCTACCGGGTGCGCCCGGGACACCGGCTCGCCCTGCTCCTCGCGAGCAGCGACTACCCGCTCTACCTGCCCGCGTCGGGCAGTGCCGAGAACCCCTGGACGACGCTCGCCCCGAAGCCGAGCACCCAGACGCTGCGCACCGGCGACGCCCACCCCTCGTCGCTCGTCGTCACCGCCCTGCCCGCGCGGCCCTGACCGCCCGCTCCCCCACCCGCGCACCCGCACCGAAGGACCCGGCACGACTCACCACTCCCGATCAGGAGCACCCTCATGCACGCTCCCCGACGCACCGCCCTGCCGCTCGCGGCGCTGGCCACGGTGCTCGCGCTCACCTCCTGTTCGTCCGGCGGCGGCCGGGCGGCAGGCCCCTCGCCCGGCGCGGTGCGGCTCACCTCCACGACGCCCGCCGCGCACGGCTCCCTCGACAGCGTCACCTGGAACCTGCCGATGGGCGAGCCGACGACGCTAGACCCGGCGAAGGTCGGCGACTACTCGCCGAGCACCGTCGTCGCCAACCTCTGCGACCCGCTGGTGCGGCTGAAGGCCGACTACTCGACGGCGCCCGGCCTCGCCACCTCCTGGAACCGCCCTGACCCCAAGACCCTCGTGCTGAACCTGCGCCGCGGCGTCACGTTCTGGGACGGCAGCGCGATGACCGCCGCCGACGTCGTCGCGAGCCTGGAGCGCCAGCGCGTGCCGGCCACGCAGAGCGTCAACATCCAGGTCCTGGCGAACGTCACCACCATCCGGGCCACCGGCTCCCACCAGGTCACCGTCCGCTTCCGCACCCCGGACTCCCTGTTCCTGAAGTACCTGGTGAACGGGTTCGGGGCCGTCAGCAAGGCCGCGTACCTGAAGAAGGCGGGGACCGCGTACGGCACCGCCAAGGGCGGCCTGATGTGCACCGGCCCCTTCGAGCTGACCAGGTGGCGCCCGGGCGAGTCGATCACCGCCGTGCGCAACGGCGCGTACTGGGACCCCGCGCTGCGCCCCAAGGTCAAGAAGCTCACCTTCCGGTTCGTCACCGACAACGGGACGCTGACCAGCGCCCTCATGTCCGGCCAGATAGACGGCAGTTACGAGATTCCGTCGACCGCCGCCAAGGCCCTGCGCACGTCCGAGGAGGGGAACCTCTACTACGGTCCGTCCGCGCAGACCGTCTTCCTCACCCCGACGGGTCCCGCCTCCCCGCTCGCCGACCGCCGCGTCGCCGACGCGCTCTCCCTCGTCCTCGACCGCGACGCGCTCGTCAAGAACGTGTACGACGGCGCGGCCCAGCGACAGAAGACCTTCATCCCCTCCCTCGTCTGGCAGCACAGCCCGGCCAAGGACGTGTACGCGAAGGGGTACGCCGCGCTGCCCGCCCTGCCCGGACCGGACGTCGCCCGGGCGAAGAAGCTCGTCGCGCAGGCCGGCCCGAAGCAGCGCACCGTCACCGTCGCCATGGGAGCGGGTGACCAACAGTCCCTGCAGACACTGACGTTCCTCCAGGCGGGCGCCCGGAAGATCGGCCTCAAGGTCGTGATCCGGCAGCTCCAGCCCACGCAGATGTCGGGCATGTTCTACAACTCGGCGCTGCGCAAGGGCCTCGACGCCACCATGGTCCTCGGGTACGTGGAGATTCCCGACCCGCTCTCCTACGCGGACATGCTCACCGACCCCAGGTCCCCGCTGAACTGGACCGACTACCGCAACAGCGCGGTCACTTCGCACATCGGGGCGGCCAAGGCAGCGGACGACGAGCAGGTCGCCGCGCGCGAGTTCACCAAGGCGCAGGCGCTGTACGCGAAGGACTTCCCGGTCGTGCCGATCGTCTGCCCGTACGAGCGGCTCTTCCTCAACAAGCGGCTCAGCGGGGCCCCCGCTTCCTTCGCCTACATCAACATGCCGTGGGCGGCCCGCCTCGGCGGCACCGGGCAGGGGACCTCATGATCTGGCGCTTCATGGCCCGGCGCGCCGCGACGCTCGCGGTGACCGCACTGGTCGCGAGCGTCGCCGTGTACGGGGCGCTGTTCGTCTCGCCCGGCGATCCGGCGACCCTGCTGGTGGGCGGCGGCCGGCCGCCGAGCGCGAAGCTGCTCGCCGAGATCCACCACCAGTACCACCTCGACGACCCGTTCCTGCAGGGCTACGGGCGCTGGCTGGCCGCCTTGTCCCACGGCGATCTGGGCGAGTCCCTCAGCTACCGGAACTCCGTCGCGCACCTGGTCGGCGACCGCCTCGGCAACACCCTGTTCCTGGTGGCGTACGCGGCCGTCCTGATCATCGTGGCCGGTGTCGCGCTCGGCGCGTTCGCGGCGCTGCGCGGCGGCTGGGGCGACACGGTGGTGACCGTCGTGACGACGACGCTGATGGCGGTGCCGACGTTCGTCATGTCGGTCCTGCTGATCTGGTGGCTGTCGGTGCGCTGGCCCCTGTTCCCCGCCTACGGCACGGGCGAGGGATTCAGCGGCCGCCTCGTCCACCTCACACTCCCCGCGCTCGCGCTCGCCGCGACCTGGCTCGCCTACGTCGCCCAGGTGACGCGCGCCGCGGTGCGCGCCGAACTCGCCTCCGAACACGTACAGACCGCGCGCGGCCGCGGCCTGCCCGAGCGGCTCGTCGTGCGCAAGCACGTGCTGCGCAACGCGTCGGCGCCCATCTTCTCGGTGTCCGGGGTCGCCGTCGCGGGTCTGATCGCGGGCTGCGCGATCGTCGAGCAGGCCTTCGGCGTCAACGGCATCGGGGCGCTGCTCGTCCAGAGCGCGGCCAAGCAGGACCTGGCCGTGGTGCAGGCGCTCGCGCTGATCAGCGTGGTCCTGTTCGTCGGCGTGAACACCGTCGTGGACGTGGTCACGGCGCTGCTCGACCGCCGCACACCACTGGAGGCGGCGGCGTGACGACCTATCAATTTGCCGTGCGCGCCTGGGTTTTCCGGCGCGGCAACGGCGTACTCCTCGCCTCGGGCGCCGTGGTCGCCCTCGTGGTCCTCCTCGCCGTCTGCGCCCCGCTCGTCGCCCCGTACGACCCGGAGGCCGTCGACCCGATGGCCGTGTACCAGGGCAGTTCGGCGGCGCACTGGCTCGGCACGGACGACACGGGGCGCGACATCCTGTCCCGCATCCTGTACGGGGCGCGGCTCAGCCTGCTCGCGCCCGCCGTGGTGACCGTCTGCGCGAGCGCCGTCGGCACGGCGCTCGCGCTCGCGGCGGCGTGGCTCGGCGGCTGGTACGACCGGCTGGTCTCCGGGCTGCTGAACGTCGTGTTCGGCTTCCCCGGGCTGATCCTCGCCGTGGTCGGCGCGGCCGTCTTCGGCGCGGGGCTCCGGGTGGCGGTCGTGACCTTGTCCGTCGCCTACCTGCCCTACGTGGCCCGCACGGTGCGCGGCGCCGCACTGCGCGAGGTGCACCTGCCGTACGTGGCGGCGCTGCGCATGCTCGGCGTGTCCGGCCGGCGGATCTGTCTGCGGCACCTGCTGCCCGCGCTGCTGCCGCTGGTCCTGGTACAGGTGACCGTGTCGTTCGGCTACACGCTGCTCGACGTGGCGGCGTTCTCCTTCATCGGGCTCGGTGCCCAGCCGCCGACGGCCGAGTGGGGGCTGATGGTCGCGCAGGGCGCCTCCGGCGTGCTCGCCGGAAGGGCCGAACAGTCGCTGTACGCGGGCCTGGTGATCGTCGTGTTCGTCATCGCCTGCACCCTGCTCGGCAACGGCCTGTCCCGACGACTTCTGGGGGACGACCGATGACCCTGCTCGACATCCGCGGCCTGCACGTCACCCTCCCCCTCGACGGAGCCGACCGCACGGTCATCCACCACGTCGACCTGCGCGTACCGGCCGGTGCGGCGGTGGGCCTCGTCGGCGAGTCCGGTTCCGGCAAGTCGCTCACCGCCCGGTCCGTGCTGCGGCTGCTGCCGCCCGGCGCCCGCGTCGGGGGCGACGTCCTCGTCGACGGCGCCTCCGTGCCCGCCATGGGCCCCGCCGCC